>NZ_RQVM01000005.1:0-179501 GCF_003992175.1 Veillonella sp. VA141 | reverse complement strand
TTCTAATAGTCGTCAAGAAATATTAATAAGCTTATATATTTTATTGATGCATCTAATAAGCCATAAAAAGGAGCTACTATGCAAATATTTGATATAAAAAATACAAATTTTGAATAATTTTTAATTTAAATTATATCATATACCATAACTCTTATTGACGGGTATATTTTCCTATAGTATACTGTTACTAGAGAAAACGTACTGACCTTACGAGCGAAGTACACCACTCGTCAACCTAAGGGTTGGCGAGTTTTTTTTTGGAGGTTTTATCTATGTCGAAACCATTTACATCTCTCAACTCTTTATTGCGCTTAATGCGTAAAAGAAATATTTCAATAAAAAAAGGGACTGAAGGAAGCAAGGTTAAAAATATTCTTTCAAGAGAAAATTACTACTCCGTTATTAATGGATATAAGGATATATTTCTCGATCAAACGATTACTGAATCTTCTGGTGATGATTATTATATTTCTGGTACAACATTCTTCCAAATTTATGAGGTATATTGTTTCGATAGAGAATTACGTCACCTACTACTTCGGTATCTATTGCAAGCTGAAAAAAATCTTGCTACTAAACTTGCCTATCATTTTTCTGATGAGAATAAAGCGGAATTTAGCCATTTAAATATTAATAATTTTTCTAAATCAGATCTCCACACTACAACAAGACTTATATCCATATTATCAACAGTTACTCAGAAAAACTCTAAATTTCAAGACTCTGGATTTTATCACTACCTAACAAAACATCAATCCTTGCCTTTATGGGTCTTAGTCACTAAGCTAACTTTTGGTGAATTAACCTATTTTTACAAGTCTATGCTTCCAGTTCTTCAAGAGAAGGTACTAGGAAATATCCTAGATGACTATCATTCAGAGTTTGGCTTTGAAGTTTCTTTACCAACATCAACATTAATCAATAATTTCAACGACATGCTAGATACATTAGTTTCCTATAGAAATATTTGTGCTCATGGTGATAGGCTATATAATCATCGTGTTAGAAAAGGTAAACATACTCGTAAACTCTTATTTTTTCACCTAACTACCCCAAAAGGTAGTGAAACATCATTATGGGGTCTCATTTTAACATTGCGACTATTTTTGCCTTATCATGATTATAAATGTATGATACAAAATATGGTAAATAGCCTAGCTACTCTTTCAAAAGCTATTCCACAACAACAATTCAATTCGCTTCTTAATAAAATGGGACTTACACTGCAATGGAAGGATTCACTACTTTCATTAATTTAATATCCAGATAGATAGTATCCCTATTGATATATTTTATGGGCCTATATATAATAGAGACAAGATAAGTGCAATCATCCCTCAGGGGACCTGTATGGAAAATAACCTTCTCTATTATGTAGAGAGGGTTATTTTTTTACAGGAGTTATATTATGGCAATGAAACGTGCAAATGGAACTGGGTCCGTTTATAAAATGAAGCATAAGAAATTACGCAAGCCATATCGTGCTATGGTCTATATTGGACAGGATTCTAACGGTAAAAACATCCGTAAAACGATTGGTACCTTTGCTACACAAAAAGAAGCCTATGACGCTATTTCAAATTATGTATACGACCCTATGAAAGTGCATCGTGATACAGTTCCCTTCTATCAATGTTGGGACTGGATGTTACTAGAAAAGCAACGCCAAGGTATAGATATAAAGAAAGGAAAATTTGAAGCTGTGAAACCTAAACTTTCCAGTATTTGGTCTATGCCTATAAAAGACATTCGATTAATTCACTTACAGAACATCATTGATCAATACAAACATTTAGGACGTTCTTCCCATGATGCTATTTATAAAGCTATCAATGGTGCTTTCAAAGAAGCTATTAAGAATGATATTATCACAAAGAACTATGCCCTAGATATTACACTTCCTCCTGCCATTAAATCAAACATACATAAACCATTTACACCAGAGGAGATTACCATATTATGGCAACATACTGATGATATCCTTGTACGTGTAATCTTAATCTACATCTATACTGGAATGAGACCTATTGAGCTCTACCAGGTGAAGCTAGAGAATGTTAATCTAAAGGAACAATATCTAATTGGCGGTTCAAAAACTACTGCTGGTAAGGATCGTATCATCCCTCTAGCTGATTGTATTATGCCATTTATAAAAGAAATTTATAGCAAAGCACATTTCTCACGTTCAGAAACATTACTACCACCCAAATTAATCCCTACACGCTTATCAAGGCCTATAGAGCGCCTATGTAAATCATTAGGACTCTCTGACCATAAGCCACACGATACACGCCATACGTTCATCACCCTGGCTCGTAATGTCGATATGGATATATTCATTCTAAAATCCATTGTGGGACATACTCATAGTGGAGATGTAACCAGTGATGTATATACACATAAGACAAGAAAACAATTTGTAAATGCTGTTAATACACTACCAGTGAAGTTTAGCGAGGAAATGATGAGTATGGTTGAATAACAAAAAATGCCACCGCATAATACGGTGGCTTTCTTCGTGTAGTATGCTATTGTCAGCAGATAGCTTACTGTTTCACTATGTGCCTCAAGTTATCTTAAGAGGCTTTCTTTTTCTTAGATGGAACCCAAAAGCGCCAACATGTATAGCCATAATCACTGGCTACCATTCGCTTGCCCCATCGGTTTGTGTATTCTTTACAGAATATATACATAAAGGCCTCCCTTCTGGGCTGTTGCAAAACCTTTATGTAAATGCTAAAATGAATTTGGTTATATTTATTTTAGTCTGACACATTTACGTTCAGATTTTGGAATCCATTATAGATTCCACTGCACAGCCCCAAGTAATCAGCCACTTGGTGGCTGTTTTTTTATTCTAATCATTTATTTCCTCCTATTCTTTTGAACTGAAGCCGCCTCTATACTAACTCCATACTGTGTCGATATATCAAATATATCCATATGTTTTATATATTGGAATGGAGCTAGTAATTCTCCAGCAAATGCATTCGCTTGCCATTCTGGATCCATATATGGTGGAATCGTACCTTCGCTTCTTGTAAGAACTATGTCTTCTTTTTGATGTAATAATATATGACCTAACTCATGTGCAATGGTAAGTCTATCTCGACCATAACCTTCACAGGCTCTATTGTATACATCCTCTCGTATTCGTATTATATTTTGTCCTAAGACAGACTCACCATGCCTCCTCCCCAATTCAGATTCAGAGGTAACTTCAAACTCTATCCCTAATGAATGAGCCTTATGTTCCAATAGTCTTACGATATCTATAGGCTCATCTACTGGAATATCTAATAGTGTTCTTAGATTGCTACAAATAGTTCGAATATTCTTTAATGTTAATGGTTTTACATATAAGCCTGCCATATATTACATCACCTACTCTTCTAAAATTTGGCGGATTTTCTCAAGCTGCTCATCAGTCAACTGTTCAAATTGTCTTGCTAAAGATAAAACCACAGTCTTCTGCGATTGATTTGCTGTATTTAAATTAATTTCTACATTTTTTCTGATGCTATCTTCTGCTGCAAATAACTTACCTTCCATTAAATCATCTAAGTCATATTCAGCAACAATTGTTCTTGTCATATTAATAGGAATCGGACGGTTACCATTTTCAATTGATGATAAATAAGCTGATGTAATTTCTAACTTACCAGCCATGTCTTTTAATATTTCATCATGATCTATCCTTATTTTCCTTAATAGCTTTCCATACTCCGTAACCATACATATACTTCCTCCCTAGAGCGATATTTATTTTCTCGCTTGCTCACCAAATTTACTACGTTGTTAATTTTACAATTTTTATTGTTAAATGTCAACTAATCATATTGTATTTTCACTATAAAAAAAGAGCACAGCTTGTAGGCTGTGCTTTTTACGTTTAAAATAAGTTTTCCTCTATTGGCTCTTCTGTATGGATGACATCAAGTACTTTTATAATTTTAAATAGGGTACAAATTAAATCATAACCTTTTCCATATTGCATTTTTACTTCCATTAATACTTTCAGAGAGTCACCTGGCACTAATACAATCTTACCTGTTTTATACCGCTTTAACCAATCATCATCTTCTATATGTGCAGAAATTTTACTTTTTCCTAATCTAAACTCCCACTTAGAGTTTCCCATAAAATCTACCTTGTGTATTTTTAAAATAAAGGTGTTCTGATTAATTACTTCATGTTTAGCTAATGAATCCGTAACATCATCATCCACGTGCAACTCTTTAGGAATTGAGATAGTATGTACGCTACCACCTATTTCCGCTTCAAATTTAACACGATCAGTTGGTCTCATTGTATCCACAGCATCTGTAATCCTTGCCATACTAGTGATAATACTTTCTCTGTCTACTTGAGTATAGCACCCCAATGTACTTGTACCTGTATCCTGTGCATATGCATCAATTTCTTTTTCTAATTGATCTAATTGATGAGTTTGTATTGGTTCATTTTGACTAATGGCTTTCAATATAGCATACTTAGTTTTCACCAAGAATGCTCCTATAATACGTTTAATATCACATTTTTCTAGTCCTTCATCAGGTATAGACTCAATAACAGACCGTAAAAATATCTTAATTGAACCTTGTTCAATATTATCTAGTAATACAACTGGCTCTATATCTTTTGCTATACACCCAACTAGTTGTTTATCCGTATACTGTAACCCTTCTATTAATTTTGCTATCCCTAAAAAGATTTGTTCTGGGTTTGATTCCAACTTTTCATACTCTACAGTAATACAAAATTGATTATCCTTATATCGGTTATCCATAATTACCAACACCTTTCTAGATATAATTTTAGTACTCATAAGCCATTTTGTATAGAGAAATCTAACATGATTCTATAAAATAAAAAAGCACAGCCTTTTATAGCTGTGCTCTTTCATTAATGCTCATTAGTTAAAATTTTTGTTAATTTACTTATCCAGACAGAAATAAGATACTCTAAAATTCTTTGCATCACAAATAATCTAATTACTATGAATTATTAAAACAAATCCCTAATAATTAGATGTGTAAATTTAATTATTTTTATATTCATTCTGATTTCTGTAATATTTATCATATGAAAAGGTTGTGCAACGGTTGTGCAACCGTTTTATTTTTCACTTACTTTAGGGTATAAGTGAGAAAAGTAGCACTCTCAAAAACCTTTGTAGAGTGCTACTTCATCACATCTCTAACTACTCAATATTGAGAATTGAATTGTGATACACATCTTGTACATCATCTAAGTCTTCCAGCATGTCTAGTACTCGTTGCATATTCACTGCATCATCACCCGTTAATTCCATATTTGTATCTGGAACCATTGTGATTTGTGCCATGTCTGTTGCAATGGATGCTTCTGCTAAGGCAGCTTCTACAGCATCGTAATCTTCTGGCAATGTGTAGATAACGAATACATCGTCTTCTACTTTGATATCTTCTGCGCCAGCGTCAAGAGCCAATAATGTCAATGTTTCTTCATCATTGCCTTCTTGGGGAATCACGAATACACCTTTGCGTTTAAACATCCAGTTAACAGAGCCACTTTCACCTAGGTTACCGCCACGTTTGGAGAAGGCATGACGCACATCAGCTGCTGCACGGTTACGGTTATCTGTCATCACTTCTACAAGGATAGCAGCACCGCCTGGGCCGTATCCTTCATAGGTAATTTCTTCGTAATTGTTCGCATCCCCTGCACCGGCACCTTTATCGATGGCACGTTGAATATTATCCTTAGGAATGTTATTTTCACGAGCTTTTTGTAGCGCCAACTTCAAGCGCATATTACCTGTTGGGTCTGTACCACCAGCTTTCACAGCTACTGTGATTTCACGACTAATTTTTGTGGTAATTTTTGCTTTTAATGCATCATTTTTACCTTTTCTATGTTTAATATTTGACCATTTAGAATGTCCTGACATTGTGTCCTCCTATTTATTCCACCACGCTTCGCCTCGCAAGCGGTCTAATATAATTGATACGGCACTACGAACTGAAAGGTGATTGTACTCTCCATGTCCATAGATGGGTTCTAAGATATAATCGAAATCTTCCATTGTTTCTTTCGTCATACCATACCCCGTTCCAAATAATACTACCACAGGACGGCTCTCACTTTCAAGTGATTTACGGAGCGATGCATAGGTAATAGTATTATCATAGGTCCGTGCATCCGTAGTACACACGATTGGCGTCTGTCCTTCTAATTCCGTCACCATATTGATGGCTTGTCGAATGGAATTGACAAGTTCCACATGTTTGAAAGCATCTTTTCTATCCGGATTATAAGTACTGCCAAATCCCGTTTTCCAATGACTCATCACGGTTTCTGCCAATTCACGTTGGCTCGGTACATTGTGAATGATGAAATACCGTTCCACATCGTAGGTTGTAGATGCTCTGGCAATATCATGGATATCGTAGTTTGTGATGGCCGTCGTGATCACCTCACCATGTTTATTCATAATGGGATAATGAACGAGGCCGATATATAAATTCGCCATTTATTTCCTCTTTTCCTCTGTGAAAGTAGACTGAACTAAGATTCTTTCTAATAGCGCTTGCTCTTCTTTAGATTTGGATCTTTCCAGCAATCGATGTAATGTTTTAACTTCTTCTGCTGTTAACTTACGATGTAGTAAATCTTCTCGTAGCAGAGCTGTTCGTTTGATTGACTCTTCTAGTCGCCACTGCTCAATATTTTTATGATGACCACTCAGCAATATATCAGGTACTACCATACCTTTGTATTCCTGTGGTTTAGTGTATTGCGGACACTCAAGAACAGGATGATAAAAGGAATCTTCTATAGCCCCTGAAGTAGCACCTAAAACGCCAGGGATCATGCGAGCCACTGCATCGGCTACCACCATAGCTGGTAGTTCACCGCCAGTTAACACATAATCTCCAATAGATATAGTTTCATCCACTAAGTGTTCTTCTACTCGATAGTCAACTCCTTCGTAGTGTCCACAGACAATGACAAGTTGATCATAGGTGGACAATTCCCTTGCTTTTTCTTGTGTAAATGGTCTCCCTGTAGGCCCCATAAACACAACATGGCGTTTGTGGCTCCCCTTTGTACAACGATGTTCTTCTATGGGAATCTGCAACACATGCTCTACAGCCTCAAAGAGAGGAGGTGCTTTCATGAGCATGCCCGCGCCACCGCCATAAGGAGTATCGTCCACTTGACCATGCTTGCTATGAGAAAATTCTCGTGGATTTGTCACTTTCATTTCTAATCGATTTGCCTGTAAGGCACGTTTGATGATGGAATGTGTAAAAAAGGCATCAAAAAACTCTGG
The DNA here is from genome assembly GCF_003992175.1 of Veillonella sp. VA141. Taxonomy (NCBI): domain Bacteria; kingdom Bacillati; phylum Bacillota; class Negativicutes; order Veillonellales; family Veillonellaceae; genus Veillonella; species Veillonella sp. VA141. The sequence continues at coordinate 172,183 of NZ_RQVM01000005.1, read as the reverse complement.
AAATAGCGATATAATATCTATTTTCATGGACTATGCACCTCCTTTCTAGTCAATACAATACTGTATAACATATTAATTCTATTCAGACTTATGCTACTTATTTATAAAGTGTTACGGTGTACTACCAATCTATCTATAGATACTCTTTTATAATTAACATGGATGTAATAATAACATCGTGTTATACATAAATTCCGACTAATAGATATAATTTCTTACACCTTAATTATACTATTCGTCACCGTCATATGAGATAACAATCGATCTGTTTCATCAAAGATATTAATCATCCATACATGATTTCGACCACCTTTGTGTAACAATTGCCCACGTGCTACGACATATCCTTCACATCGTTTCGGTTTCACATGATTAGCCGTTATGGATTGACCTACAGCTACTTTTCGTTCAGCCGAATCTAAGTCCACGCTTTTATGGCTCGATGTTGATTCTTGTGCCAATATAGCATTAGATGCCATGCCTGCTAATACTTCTCCATAGGCTAAATACACGCCACCGTTAACGAATCCAAAGGGTTGTGCATGAAACGATGAAAGCTTCATAGTACTTTGAAAGGCCTGTTCAGTACAGTGAAATGTCTCTATCTGTAATTGTTCTAATAAAGAGGTTTCCTTCATACTATGTCCTTTCTACTGTGTGAATCAAGTCTTGTCGCAATATTTTCCCCATGCTATTTTTCGGTAATGCATCAAAATATATCATTCGTTTCGGTACTTTATACTTCGCTAAACGACTGAGTAGATATTGTGATATATCTTCTTCGGAACAATTTGTTACCACGCATAATACAGGTACTTGTCCCCATTTAGGATCTGATACTGGGATAACTGCACATTCTAAAATACCGTTCATTCCATATAGGACATCTTCGATTTCCTTAGGGTAAATATTCTCGCCCCCAGAAATGATGATGTCTTTTCTACGGTTTAAAAGATATAAAAATCCATCTTCATCTACGTAACCAATGTCATCTGTATTAAAAGCTCCTTTAATAGGTTCTTTATTAAGGTATCCTTTCATCAGCATCGGGGATAAAAGCCACACTTCTCCTACACCTTCTTCATCAGGATTGCGAATTTCAATAGTAACACCCTGTAAAGGATAACCCACAGAGGCTAATTTATTTGGATGCTCCTGTATACTAAAGGTAGTACTTTGAGCAAAAGTTTCTGACATGCCGTACGTCTTATAGACTGGTAGATTTCGTTGTACGCACTCTTGTAACAGTGGCATAGGAATAAACTCACCACCTAGTAAGATAGCCCGTAAAGTTGGTGCTTGTATGCGTTCTACTATGCGTTGTAACACTGTGGGCACCAAAGATACCATGGTCACATCTTCTGTTTCCAATGCCTCTAGTACGACTTGTTCCGAGAACTTTTCACGAATTATGGCTCTTGTGCCATTATACAAAGTACGCAAAATAATAGATAAGCCGCTGACATGGAACATAGGGAGCACTACAAGCCAATTGTCATGTTCCTCCACACCAAGCACATTCGCAGAAGCTTTCACATGAGCCTCTATCTGTAACCACCGTACAGGGACTGATTTGAATTTGCCTGTTGTAGCACTAGTGTTGATAATACAAAATACTTTTTCATCAGTTGGATTCCAGTCTAGATTTTCGTCATTATGCATAGGAGAAATAGCCTTGAAGTCAGTGTCTATGCATGTAGAAAAGCATAAATACTGTCGGTCCACTTGATTATGGCTATACTCATAAGTAGAAACATCCGTGATCTCCATGTCATCGGCTACCTTCTGTGCTCGCAACATCTGTGTCATTTTTTCTGACATCAATAAAGTGCGAACTCCTGTGCTTTCCATCTGTTCTGTTACTTCTCGTTCAGTCAGATTCGTATTCAGCAACACTGTTTCTATACCCAATGCAGAAAGAGCAAATAGGTGTATCGCCATGGATACTGAATTTTCAGCCCATAAAGCAATACGACTCTCCCCTCGAAGATGAGGAGCGAGTCGTTTTGCTGTAGCTATTGTTAGAGTAAACACATCACCATAAGAATATTCATTTAAGAAAAGCCTCTCTCTATGGGTGTGTGCTCGTTCATATAACCACTTCATAGCCTAATCCATTAAGGGAATTTAGGAAACTGTTTGAAATTAGGCTTACGCTTTTCTTTAAATGCATCGCGACCTTCTTTACCTTCATCAGTTGTGTAGAACAATAAAGTCGCATCCCCTGCAAATTGTTGTAAACCAGCTAAACCATCTGTATCCGCATTGAAGGAAGCTTTCAAGAAACGAAGTGCCATTGGAGATAATTGAAGAATTTCTTCACACCATTTCACTGTTTCTGCTTCTAATTGATCAAATGGTACTACTGTATTTACAAGCCCCATGTCTAAGGCTTCTTTTGCAGAATATTGACGGCATAAGAACCAAATTTCACGAGCTTTTTTATGGCCCACTAAACGAGCTAAGTAACCTGCACCGTAACCAGCGTCGAAGGAACCTACGCGAGGGCCTGTTTGACCAAATTTTGCATTTTCAGATGCGATGGAAAGGTCACACACGATGTGCAACACGTGACCACCACCGATTGCAAAACCATTCACCATAGCGATAACAGGTTTTGGAGTGATGCGGATCAAATGTTGCAAATCCAACACATTTAGACGAGGAATTTTGTCATCCCCTACATAACCGCCATCACCACGAACACGTTGGTCACCACCGGAGCAGAACGCTTCTTTATCTTCTCCTTGACCGTGGTTAGCACCAGTTAAAATGATAACGCCTACTTCTGCGTCTTCACGAGCAATCGTGAAAGCATCGATTAATTCCATTACTGTTTTAGGGCGGAATGCATTGCGCACTTCTGGACGATTAATTGTAATTTTTGCAATTCCATTATATGTTTCATAAATTACATCTTCGTAATTACGATCTAATACTTTCCAATCGAATTGACTCATAGTTACCTCCAAAATGATTAGCTATTGTCTATAAACTCTAAAGAATATTATATCAAATCTAGTAATAAATTTATAGCACTTCTACAGATTTGGTACAGCACGATGTGCCATAGCCACAGCAATTTCATCTAAATGCAATACGCCGACCCCTAAATAGATGGCTACACTTAGATGCTCTTGACTACGTGCAATGCCTACCTTGCCACCTACATTAAGACCGACACATTTATTTTTTAGTTGCTCTAAGGCTTGTGCCGTAGCACCTACAACAGCACCTTTGCTAACATGATTATCTTGAATCAACTCTTGTCGCTCCGCTGCTACTACGGCCCGTTCAATTATTTTAGGAATAATCTCTGTGAAAGGCCCTCCAAAATCTACAGCACAGCTACGAATCCCAAGAGATTCAAATTCTTTCCTCAAAGTCATCTCTTCAGCTCGGCTTTCAGAAATGGCAACATGTAATGCAGCTCGCCCAACACCAATACTCGTTTTTTCCATACCCTATGTCTCCTCTTAAGAATTATTCTATTCTTAAGTATATCGTATATTGATGTATGTTACCATAACATTTTTATGAACTACATACTATATTCTTTAAACATACATGAAGAAGCAATTAACTCTCTTACATATAAAACAGCTGCACAAGATATACTTCTTGCACAGCTATTCAAGAGACATCGTAAATAACAGAATAGGATATAAAGGATACTATCACCAAGTAACTCTGTCATACATAGGAGTTACCTTAGAATACATTACTATTAGTTACCCACAGCTTCTACCATAGAACAAACGTACTTATATAATTGTTGTTCACCATTAGGACCCCACTCTCCAATTTGTTTCACAATGGCACTGCCTACGATGGCTCCATCAGATACTGCGGCCATCGCCTTTGCTTGTTCCGGCGTGGAAATACCAAAGCCAACAGCTACAGGAATATCTGTGTATTGACGAACTTGTTCTACGATGCTAGCAATGTCTGTTGTAATGTCACTGCGCATACCTGTTACACCAAGAGATGACACACAATACACAAAGCCTTCTGCTTGACTAGCAATCTCCTCAATTCGTTGCTCTGAAGTAGGTGCAATTAATGAAATGACAGCAACGCCATGAGCTTTTGCTTGATGGGATAATTCTTGTTTTTCTTCCAATGGACAGTCTGGCACAATGACACCTTGGATTCCCACTTCTTCACAGCGTGTCATGAAGCTTTCAACACCATACACATAGATAGGGTTCAAATAGGTCATGAACACAAGTGGTATGGTCAACGGCTCTGTACCGGTGCGCAAACGTTTTACCATATCAAAGATATCATCTGTTGTAATGCCTGTGGATAGAGCGCGCTCACTGGCGGCTTGAATGACAGGACCTTCTGCTACAGGATCAGAAAAAGGAATGCCAATTTCAATCAAACTGGCCCCCGCCTTCGCCATAGTACGAATGTATTTCTCTGTGGCATCAATCCCTTGGTCACCGGAAGTAATGAAAGGGATAAATGCTTTCTTTTTGAAAGCCTCTGCTATTGTTATCTTATTCATGTAAATTCACCCCTCTATATCTCGCCATAGCTGCTACATCCTTATCACCACGTCCGGATAAGCAAATGATGATACTTTCATCAGGACCTAACGTAGGTGCCAATCGCATAGCATGGGCTACGGCATGAGCACTTTCAATAGCTGGAATAATGCCCTCCATACGAGACAGATATTCAAAAGCATCCACTGCCTCATCGTCTGTTATGGGCACATATTGAGCACGGCCACTGTCATGTAAATAGGCATGCTCTGGACCTATTCCTGGATAATCCAAACCTGCTGAAATAGAAAATACAGGTGCGATTTGTCCATAGGAATTTTGACAGAAGTAAGATTTCATACCATGGAAAATACCTACTGTACCTTTTGTCATGGTTGCTGCATGTTCTTCTGTATCAACTCCTTTGCCAGCCGCTTCACAACCGATGAGTCGTACACCTTCATCCTGAATGAAATGATAGAACATACCAATGGCATTACTACCGCCACCAACACAAGCTAATACGGCAGCAGGTAATTTACCTTCTTTTTCTAAAATTTGCTCCCGTGCCTCACGACTGATGATGGACTGAAAGTCACGTACCATCATAGGGAACGGATGAGCCCCCATAACAGATCCTAAGACATAATGGGTGTCCGCCATTCGATTGGTCCATTCCCGCATCGTTTCAGACACAGCATCTTTCAGGGTACCTGTTCCAGAAGTAACCGGATGCACCTTAGCACCTAATAGTTCCATCCGGTATACGTTTAAAGCTTGTCGTTCACAGTCTTCTTGACCCATGAAAATTTCGCATTCCATGCCCATTAACGCCGCCACTGTGGCAGTGGCTACACCATGTTGACCGGCACCCGTTTCTGCAATCACTCTCGTTTTACCCATTCGCTTAGCCAGTAACATTTGACCTAACACATTATTTAATTTGTGCGATCCTGTATGATTTAAGTCTTCCCGTTTTAAATAAATTTTAGCACCGCCCAAATCTTTTGTCATTTGTTCTGCAAAATATAGTAGGGACGGACGTCCGGTATAGGACACATGTAAATCTTCTAATTCTTTAATAAATTCAGGATCATTTTTATACATTTCATAGGCTGCTTCCAGTTCAATGATGGCATTCATTAATGTTTCAGGCATGAATTGTCCACCAAATTCGCCAAAATAGCCATGGCGATTTGTTGTCATAGTCTATCTCCTTATCTGTTTGTTACTATCTTAACGATCTGTTCCATAGTTTTCATTTTCTTAGCATATATTTGTTACCGTCTTAATAATCTGTGCCATAGATTTTATTTTCTTCACATCTTTTTGTCCATTTGTCTCTAGACTACTACTCATGTCGAGCCCATAAGGCTGCAGTCGACGAATGGCACGAGCTACATTGTGTAATCCTATACCTCCTGCTAGGTAGTATGGAACTTGCACATCATCAAGTAATGACCAATCGATAGTCTTACCGGTGCCTCCACGTTCTTCCTTAGAGTAGGCATCTACCACCAGTCCATCGATGGGAGCTTGTTTCCATGGCAAGATATCTTCTTTACCTTGCACTTGTATAGCTTTCCAAATCTCAATGAATTCTAATTGTTCTTCCTGTAATTGGATCCGTAATGTTTCAATATATGTTACAGTTTCATCTCCATGTAATTGCACTACTGAAAGTGGTACTGCCTTTGCAATCTCTACAATAGTACGTATCGTTTCATTCACAAATACGCCTACCCGTGAGCAGCATTTGTTACCGCTTGTAGGGTTTACGCTATCTTGCAAACTTTTCGTAATAGATTGGGCTTGTTCTACCGTCACTTGTCGTTTGCTGGGTGCAAAGACAAAACCCACATAGTCTGGTTGTGTCTCCAGTAATACAGGAACTGTATCTTCTTGGGTTATGCCACAAAATTTGACCTTAACCTCATAGCTAGATTGAGTAGCTTCATCTACTGTTGGTGCACTTGGTACCTCTATGTTAGATGTATCTTCTGTTCCGAACCTGTCTCGTTCTGTATTATTATGTATAGAGTATTTCGGTCTGATAGGTCCATACAATTCAGCTAATTTAGCAATTTTATCGTTAGATCGCATAAAGCTTTCACCCATAAGTGCAGCGTGAATCTTGTTGTCTCGTAACCGTTGGATATCTGCGGCTGTACCTAGGCCACTTTCAGAAACGAAAATCACTGAATCATCCACTAGCTTTCGTAGGCGAATGCTATTGTTCACGTCCACCGTAAAATCTTTTAAATTTCGGTTATTGACCCCAATGATGCGGGCCCCTATATTCACTGCTCGCAATACTTCCGTTTCATCGTGAGCTTCTACCAAACAAGATAGACCCAAACTATCTGCCAACTTATGAAAGCGAGCCATTGTTTCATCATCCAAGATAGCGGCTATGAGTAAAATAGCTGAGGCACCCCACAGTTTTGCTTCATAAATTTGATATTCATCGATAATAAAGTCCTTTCGTAATACAGGAATTTGTACCGCTTCAGCAATTTCTTTTAAATATTGAGGGCTACCTAAAAAGAAATCTGGTTCTGTCAACACGGAAATAGCAGCCGCCCCTACCATTTCGTACTCCTTGGCTATCTCTAAATAGGGAAAATCTTCTGCAATTATCCCTTTTGATGGAGACGCTTTTTTCACTTCACATATAAAATTAAAATCTAATTCTTGTAATGCCAGTTCAAAAGGAAAGTCCTTCGTAATAGGCATTCTTTCTACTTGCTGTTGCAACTCTGACAAGGGTAAATTATCTTTTGCGTCATAGACCCGTTTTTCAGTAGCTGCTACAATCTTATCTAATATCATAACTATTTCTATCCTATTATTCTGGAATAACCTTATTATCATAGTATGTATATGCCAAAACACTTTCCGTAGCATTCATATATCTAAATGATATGGGTAGGAATTACTATATTTGTACTATTTAGTTACCAAGATACCTAAATACGTTTTAGAATCTACTATTCCTAAAGAATATCTCCCGCTTTATAAATATATTGACAATCACGGCCTATTAAGCATTTTGTGATGCTTTCACAAATTTTGAAAGTGCCTTTGCTCCAGCACCAGAATACAATAACTCTTGCACCGTTTTAAACGCATTCTCTAAGGTTACCTCTCCCTCTTTGGCTAAATAGTATGCCATCCCCGCATTAAGTATCACTGCAGTAGCACGCCCACTTCTATCTTTACCCTCTAGTAAAGTACGGGTGATCTCAGCATTCACCTGTGCATCACCGCCCACAAGTTCATCTGCTGTAGCATAAGTGAATCCATAATCCTTTGGATCTAATTTATAGGTCTTGAATTCGCCATGGTCAATTTCACATACTGTGGTTGTCCCTGTGGCAGTAATTTCATCAAGTCCGTCACTACCATATACCACGGCACCACGATACACACCTAAGTTCGATAAGACCTGTGCCAATGGTTCTACTAGGGACCGATCGTACACACCCATAAGCTCTACCGTAGCACCCGCAGGGTTTGCCAAAGGCCCTAAAATATTAAATACTGTTCTAACACCCATAGCTTTTCGTACAGGTCCAGCATATTTCATAGCTTCATGGTACACAGGGGCAAACATAAAGCAAATATTCGCTTCCTCTAAGACCTTTTTATTTTGCTCTCCATTGAGTTCCAATTTCACTCCCAATGCTTCTAGCACATCAGCGGCACCACAGTTACTAGATACACTACGATTCCCATGTTTGGCGATAGGGATACCCGCTGCAGCTAATAGGATAGCAGATGTGGTAGAAATGTTGAAAGTACTACTGCCATCGCCACCGGTACCTACGATTTCTATCACTGTATTGTCATGTGGTACGGACCCTGCTTTTTCTCGCATCACTTCAGCAAAGGCTGTAATCTCTGTCACGCTAGGTCCTTTCGCTTGTAAGCCACCTAAAAAAGCTGCCATAGGCACTTCCTGTACATCGCCGCTCATAATCGCATTCATCGTTGCTTTTGCCACTTCATAGGGCATATCTTGCCCCTCTGTGACGAGGCATATTGATTGTTGAATCATACTCTATCTCTCCCTTATATAATCTTATGGTGTTCCAGGAAATTCTTAACCATTTGCGTTCCCTGCGGTGTCAAAATAGATTCTGGATGGAATTGCACTCCATACATCGGATGTGTTCTATGTTCCATGGCCATAATTTCTCCATCTGATGTGCGAGCTGTTACCACTAGTTCATCTCCTAATGTATCCTCCAAGACCGCTAAAGAATGATACCGTGCTACTGGGAATTCTTGAGGAATATCTTTCCATAATATGGATGGATAACATTGGGTCGCCACACTTTGTTTACCGTGCATCACTTCTTTCGCATACCCTACGGTAGCTCCGAACACTTCGCCCATAGCCTGATGGCCCAAGCAGATACCTAAGATGGGAAAATCACCTCGGCATGTTTCTAGTAATTCTTCGTACACACCTGCATCCTTTGGTCGTCCCGTTCCTGGTGAAAGGATGACACAGTCTGGTGCAAGCTCTCGAATCTCTTTCACTGTCATTTCGTCACTGCGGATGACTTTAATGTCTTTCACTAAAGAACCGATTAATTGATATATATTGAAAGAAAAACTATCGTAATGATCGATAAGTAATACCATGTTACACCTCCTGCGCCAATGTAATGGCTGCTACCATAGATTGTGCCTTGTGAATAGTTTCATTGTACTCATTTACTGGTACACTATCTCGCACAATGCCACCACCAGACCGAACAAAGACACGCCCCTCTTTTGCCATAGCCATACGAATGCCAATACACACATCCATATTGCCGGAGAAATCTAAGTATCCTACGGCACCGCCATAAACACCACGAGGGCTTTTCTCTAATTCTTGTAGAATCTGAATGGCACGAATTTTAGGAGCTCCCGATAAAGTACCTGCCGGCAAAGTAGCGCCAATAGCATCTAAAGCATCAAACTCTTCTCGTAAGGTCCCTTTCACGGTGCTTGTTAAATGGATAACATGAGAAAATCGTTGAAGTTGATGAAGTGCTTCCACTTGAACGGATCCGAATTCACAAACTTTACCAATGTCATTACGACCTAAATCGACGAGCATATTATGTTCTGCTAATTCTTTTTCATCTTTGCTTAACTTAGCCTCTTGTGCTCTATCTTCCTCTTCATTCTTGCCCCGTGGTAATGTGCCCGCAATCGGGAATGTGTAAACGTTTCTATCTTGTAATTTCACCAGTGTTTCTGGAGATGCCCCAGTTAATTCCACAGACTTACCACTCATGTAGAACATATACGGAGAAGGGTTCATCGTTCTTAGTACACGGTATGCATTGAGCAAACTACCCTTGAACTTAGCTTCTCTACGGTTGGATACGACCGTTTGAAAAATATCTCCTTCGGTGGTGTAATGTTGCGTTTTTCGCACCACCTCTTGGTATTCTACGGACGTAAACTCAGAGGTGAATTCACTTTCCAGTACACCACGTTCGATATCAGCTTCTTCGCCATCTTTCACCAAGTCTGCCAAGGCTTGTAGTTCTAATTGAGTTCGCTCATAATTCCGTTCTATATCATCTGTACGTACATGACCGATAATATAGATTTTATTTTTATAATGGTCGAAAGCAATGACTTTATCGAAGAGCATAAGATCTACATCGTTCACCATACTAGTATCTGTATCACTAATATGTTGATCTAAAGTAGGCTCAATGTAACGTATGTATTCATAGGCGAAGTATCCCACAAATCCACCTGTGAAAGTTGGCAATTCTTCTACTCTAGGGCTTTTATATTGACTCAATATATTTCTAATCTCTTCCGCTGGATTATGACATGTAAATGTACGTGTCATATCTCCTTTGATCGTCATCGTATGGTTTTTGCATGTTACTTCTAACAATGGATTATACCCTAAGAAAGAATATCGCCCCCAGTGATGGGTGTTGTCTGCACTTTCCAATAAGAATGTATGAGCGCTCACTTTTTTTAATGCTTTCAGTACGGAGATAGGTGTACGAATATCCGATAATAACTCCACATACACCGGTACTATATCATATCCTTGTCCCAATTGTTTTACGCTTTCTAATGATGGTTTCATAAATCCTCCTGCAATAAAAAAACTCGCCCTAGACGTAAATGTCAAGGACGAGTTCATATGCTAAATAACTGCACAAATGCGCAGAAAGATTCATATAAATCGCGGTACCACCTTGTTTGAATGCATGCATTCCCCTTTGCAGGATACTATCATATCCCTCACGATTAACGCTCATGACACGTTATGCTATACTAGGACAATTGTCCGTTCCCCATACCCTCGGTGGTCCATTTAATAGACTGCGTTCTGCGGGGCTCTCAGCTACCCCCACTCTCTGGAAGTGCACGTTCTATTTTTATCTCCACCTCATCGGTTTGTTAGGCGAGTATTAAATTATGTATCAAATATTATCACACTAAAATACATTTGTCTATTGAATAATAACAATTTTCTATAATTTTTATAGGAGTATCCTGTATAACCTATAGATACTCCCTATAGATACGGAAATACTAACTCTAAAAGCTATTTATCTAATATCTACTTTTTACATTTTCTAGCATTAGAAATATAACTTGTAGATACCATAATAAAGTAGTTGTAAACCCTTATATTATCTCATTGATCCTATATCTTATACTAATCGCTTTAAAATATCTACCTCTACCTGTCCAGGTGCTGATGCTTGTCCCAGTGTGCCAAAGGTCAAACAATTTCCAAACACATGGCCACAAGCCCGTGTCATCTGTCCTAATTTTCCCATAGACATAGTAATCCGTGGCAATTGTGGATACCGTTCACTTAACTCCTTTGTAAATTGTAACACTGAAAGTACATCATCACTCGTAGTTGGCATCAAGGCAAACTTAATCACTGCGGCTCCTGCTGATATCATTTGTTCAGCATAGAGATGCAATGTATCTCTATTCAAGGTTTTATGGAAATTATGATAACTCATCACCATTTGTATCTCTTGTTGATGGGCTTGCTTAATAACTTGGCCCATTGTATCTGTATAGGCAAACAACTCAACATCGATAGCTTGCACTAGGTCTTGATCCACAATTGCTTGTAAAAGGTTACAGTAATTCTCGTTACTTAAGGACGTTTTTCCGCCCTCAGCTAAGGTACGCCATGTAAACAATATCGGCATTTTTTCATATCTGAAATGCACTTCTTCTACCAAGTTTACTATTGTTGGTATGTACTCTTGTTCAGATATATGGGAATCCTTCATCCACATATCTGGACGCAACTCAATGAGGTCTACCTCTGCTTGCACTGCCTCTTGCACCTGTGAAAGAATCTCCTCGATACTCGGTCCCACAATAGGAACACAAATACCATATCGCTCTCCTTGTATAGGGCCTTGTTGTTTTGATTTCATAGTATTCCGCTCCTAATTATGATCTATGCATATATATAACAATGCATTACTACAAGTATTTTTTAACAATAAAAGCATATGTCATCAAGTAGATCGAATCATCCTTAAGGAATAGCTCGTAATGCTTACTATGTATGGTAACTATAGATTCTATAAAATAACTTCTACCAATACACCCAATAACTAAGTTATCTTTGGACATGTTTATTGTTACTACTACTATACCACATAAGCACAATACACTAAAAGCCAAATCAAGATGAGCATTCATTCATGATTTGGCTAATACAACTATTCTATCTGTATGTGTACATCATATTCAGTAAAATACAAACATGATAAACTTGCACTACTACTAAAATAACTATTGCTCTGCTTTAGTATCAGGTGGCGCCGTCTTCACAATAAACGCAAGGGCTATGACATGGCCTATCCACACGGCTCCCATAATATACAATGCTACAGGCATATTGCGCATACTATAAGCTCCAATACCCAGTAAAATCGACACGGACACTAAAATATTAATTTTAGTGCGCAGTGGCATGCCACTTTTATTTTTAAACGGCTCTACGTAATTTGCATAAAGTTTAGAGTTTACAAACTTCTCATGGAATCGTTTAGAACCTCTAGCAAAACAAAATACAGCAAATAAATAAAACGGTACCGTTGGTAATAATGGCAATACAATTCCCAAAGACCCTAAGCCAAAGCTAATAGCACCTAATACAATCCAAATATAACGAATCACACCCGTTGATTCTTGTACTTCTTTTGTTACTGTTTCTTTCACTTGTCACCCCTATATAACGTATATTCTAATACGTTTATTCCATATTTAAAATCCCTATTCCAATAGCCATTCTATCACATTTTTTTGTTGTATTCCCTCATAAGATGCATTGCTATTAATCTCATCCAAAGTAAGCAAAAATTTCGGATGATAGTCTTTCACCTCAAATAAAGGCGTTAGTTCTCTGTCTAATGTGGTAGGATCTAACACACTTTGACTCACTTGATAATACTCAAATAGTCCATGTTTCTGAGCTACAAAATCTATTTCACCATTTTTTAGGATACCGACATGAACCGTATAGCCTCGGCGCAATAATTCTAAATACACCACATTTTCAAGAATGTGACCTGTATCTCGTCCTGTATTAGGTACGAAAAATCTTCTCAGCCCAGGATCAACTAAATAAAATTTAGAATATAATCTAAGCAGTTCTTTCCCTCGCACATCAAATCTAGACGCTTCATAAATTAACAATGCATCTCTCAGTGCTGCTATGTACCTTTCTACAGTACGACTATCTACCTTTCTACCCATACTAGTAAGAGAATCAGCTATCTTTTTAGGTGTTAATAAACTTCCCACGTTGGCTGCAATATACCGAATAATACTTTCTAATATTAAAATATCGCTTCCCTTTAAGCGCGTCATAACATCTTTCAACACTACAGAATTGACTATACCTTCTAAATAGGTACGTAGCATTTCATCATGCCCAGCATATTCTAGTGTCCCTGGAAAACCACTTTGCTCTATAAATAGACGATACAAACCATTCAAAGATAGATTCGTTGTCTCTTTGTGTGCTTCAACAAACTCTTTAAATGATAAAGGTAACATATCTAGCTGAACATATCGACCCGCTAATAGTGTAGCCATTTCTGAAGACATAAAGTACGCATTAGATCCTGTAATATAGATATCTACATTATCTTTAATATAGAAACTATCTACCACACGTTCGAACCCTTGCACATGTTGGACCTCATCCAAAAATATATACATTTGTTGATTAGGAATTATTTTGGACTTTATGTATTCATACAACTGTATATAATCCGTTAAGTCCCTGTATTCCAAATCTTCAAAGTTAATGGCGATGATTTGATTTTCTTTTACCCCTTCTTGTAGTAACTCTTGTTGAAAGAGATAAAATAGAGTTGATTTACCACATCTGCGCACGCCAGACACAATTTTTATAACGCGTTTTTCTCTGTGATTTCTCAGAAACTGTATGTACTTTTCCCTATTAATTAGCTTCATGTCTACTCCTCTATCATTTGTGATACCTTTCAATACAATGAAAGTGTTATTCATACTCTCAGCATATTGCAAAAATACATTACAATGCAATCTTTAGTATAATTTTAACTAAGATTGCATTTGATTGCAATCTTTATTTTAAATAAATTACTTTTTGCATTCCGATGTAATTTTTATTCTATAATAGACAATTTTTGCGTTTCAATGCAATCTTTAATCGCAATGTAGTTATTATATCACAATATAATTTTGGATACACAGAGAATGACCCATACCATTAGATAGCTTGCAATCCCTTGTTCCCATACTAGTACACATAGCACGATAATAGAGGATAGCTAACTTACATCGTTAACTATCCTCTATGGTTTATCATAATGTACTGAATGCCAGTCTATCTTCCTATGTAGTTATACACAGGCATAGTCCAACATCTATAAGAATTCTATTCCTTTATCTTAGAACTTGTACGTACCTTGGATACGAGTGTAGTTACCTAATTTAAAGTTTTCTCCACCGTATAATGTATCACGTTGTCCAATACCTTTTGCATCGAATGTGTAGAATGCTTCTACTAAGAAATCTTTTGCTGGTACATATCCACCACCTAATGTGAAGCTTCGAATACCATCTAAGTAACGATCTGGTACAGCCCCTGTGCCATTACCACCTAAGAAAGCACCATGCCCGAAGTATTTGTAGTCAATAAATGCATTCCAGCTACCAGGACGATAATAATCAGATTGACCTACATCGAAACGAAGTGCCCAGAAGTGTGGAGTACCACCTGTTCTATGACCTTTTAATTCAAATTGAGGGTTACCTGCTGGATTATCATATACTTTACCTGCTGTAGATTGATAGATACTTCCGCCATTCATATAGCGACCGAAGTCAGTTCTATTTTGACCATAGTCGAAAGATACAGCTGTATTATCACCAATTTGGTATTTTAAGCCTAAACCAAATACATTTGCTAAACGACCAAAGCTGCGAGACTCATTTCCGTTATCGCTTGTATAATGTACAGTATGATTTTCATGGCCCGTAGAGCGTAAGTACCAAGCTGTGACACCTAATTTATTATTTACTTGTTGACGATATTGGATAAAACCAGCACGTTTAACCGCAGGAATCACATCACGTTGGATGACAACACCCTCTGTTGGAATCACTTTACCTGTCGCATTACCTAAGGCTTCACGAGGAAGTTTACTATAGTGGTCAGCTTCTGTTAAAGTTTTTCTCATATTATCAAAAAATGATACTACCATTCTTGAATATGTATTAGAAGTTCCTGTTAACAGACCTCGTTGACCAGAATGAGCTTTATAAATGTTCTCATAAATAAAACGCTCTTTTAAGTTACTAATAGCTTGATCATCAAGTACTATAGATTTATTTGTAGCTGATTTATAAATAGAAGCTATTTTATCTTTATTAGTATCAAACCATTTTGTCAGATATGTAATACCACCATTATCTAATAACCCTGGAGTATTTAATGGTATATCAAATAATGCTTTATCTTTATCACTTAAATACCCAGTTGGATCAACAGAAACTTTTTCATCCATATTGCCATTTTCTAATACTGGTAATTTGACTTCAGGAATCTCAATTTTAAGTTTATTTTTTTCTGATAAAGCATAACTATATCCTTGATTAGCTAAATCAGTCATTCGTTTTAAAACTTCAAATTGTTTATCTATAAATGGCTTACGTATTTCATTTCTTTTCGCTTCTTTACTATCTTCTTTACTATTCTCTAAATCATTACGTTTACTTATAAATCTATTTTCTTCATCAATCACAGATTTATATTTTACTTTTAAATCTGACTGCTCTTTAACTAATTCTGTTCTTTTTTCAAGCAATGCATTGTATTCATCTTCAGGTAGTGGTTTTCCTCCCCACTCAGGATCTCCATCTGGGTCTCCCACTTCAATGTCATCGTTAAGCTTATTAATCTTAGTCTCTAAATCAACTTTTTTATCGTTATATTCCTTGTAAGCATTAGATTCTTTAAATGTATTTAATTCATTAGTTATCTCATCAATTTTAGAGTTTATTTCTTCTCCCGCATTATTAATAACATCTGTAGCTGCTTCTACTGCTTTTTTCTCAGCTTCTTTTATGACTTCTAACTGTTTATGGAATCCAATGGTATCTCCAGCATTTTCAATATTAAGCTCTTCATTACCGCCACCTGAGCTAGTTTTAACTCCCATAAATTCATCAACAGTTGGAGCTCGTTTAAACGAGTTATAAATAGCATGTGTATAGGCAGAATCTGTTACCCCTGTGCTATGTGAGAAATCACCGTAGCCCACACGAACTTGTTTTGTATCATTTGTCCAAACACCACGAACACCATCATATTCTTTACTAAACCAATATCCTGTGACGCCCATTGGTTCCGTCATACGACCAGCTGTTAAGTCCCATTTATTGGTATGTTTAGTTACTGTCGCTTCATCAATACGTTGATGATTGAATCCTTTTGTCACTTTTAATTGGTGATCTGTATCTACACCACGTTGACCACTGGCACTAGCTACCACGCGCACATCTACATCTTTGCCAATACGAGCATCCACTCCTGCACGAACTCGTGATGTAATACCGTGATTATTTTCATCACGAAGGTTATCTGCTGCGTCATCCTCAATATAGCTTGTAGCTGTTACACGACTAGTTGGACGATCAAAACCTAAATGGCTATCCCAACGATTTCTAAAATCACCAACAACCTCTACGCCGGCTTTTTTATCTACATTAAAGTCACGATGAATGAAAGTATTCAAATGGTCTACCACTTGTGTTTTCACTTCTACTTTCGCCATATTTGGTTGACTCTTATCTGTAGTCGCATCTGCACCAAATTTTAAATTAATACCCATACGGAATTGACGTGTAGACAAGGCACGATCATCATCTCGATGGTTGAACAAGTTGTTAATACCAAAGTATACACGAGAGTCTTTATTGATTTTCTTTTGAACGATCATATTCCAAATTCCATATGTTTTACGTTCATACATATCGCTAGTACGACGATCGGAGCCAGAGTAGGAAATTTCAGATTTACCTTCAATTTTCTTAGCTTCTTTTATAACGGGATCAAGTACGATAGCATTTGTATTTGGATCTCTTTCGTAGGCAGTACCAGACGTCATATATCCGCCACCGCCAGATACGGAATTACTATCTAACATATTGATGTAGTAATCACTCCAAAGACTACCTGACCATCCTGTTTTTTCATCTTCGTAATCCACGCCGATACCAATTTTGTGAGTCGGTTTATCTAACAATTGACGTGGCATATCTGGATTACTCTTATTCACAGCATGCAAGAATGTATATCCAAAACGAGCTTTCCATTTATTGGAAAGTTTTTGTTTCAATTCCCATTCAAGACCAGTAATTTCAGCTTTACCAATGTTTTTAAAGCTGTAAATCATATCAGGCGCATATAAGAATTTATAGATACCACGTTCCGTATTTTCATTCAAATCTGTGTGGAAATCTAACACATGGCCTGTATTATAAGCAGTTATATAGTTTTTGATATTATTTCTAAATACAGTCAATTTACTGTACGTATTTTTATTTTCCCCTTCAATGGAGGCATCAAAATTTAAGGATTTCTCTGGTTTTAAGTTAGGATTTCCTTGCCAGTACCAACCTAATCGTGCTTGACCACCATTTAAACTGAACGCCGTAATATGGGATGGGAACATTTCCCAGTTATAGAATAACTCACCCATCCCTGGTTCTACATAGCTACTACCTACGTTTGCTTTGAAACGACGATGTGCATTTCCATTCAAGTTATGAGTTAAACCCATATTGAAAGATACGTTAGAACCAAATAAGCTACTATGATCTAAACGCGCAATTGGAGTTAACATTGTGTTTTTATTCAACTGCCAAGTATCTTGCACAAATAGATATTGTTTGTTAATCGTACCAGTACCAACCGTTTGTTTATTAATACGCTTGTTCTCTTCTTCTTTGAAAGTTGCACCATTTAATTTGATGATAGCACTGAGTTTAGGATGTACTGTTTTATCATAATAATACAATGGTAATTTTTCTACATCAGAGCTATAAATTCTATCTCTCCAACTAGTTGCTGTCGCATTATTTTCATCAATGGCTGCTTTATTTTCTGCCATTAATGTGGCAGCAAACTCCATATATTTGGCATAAGCTTCAGGATATTTTTTCTTTAATGTATTATCTGTTGTTCCAAAAATCCAAGCTTGAGAGTTTGCCGGATCTCCTTCCGTCAACTTCTCTTTATAATTCAAGAAATCTTCATAGGTAAACTCAGGTACTTTACTGTTTGGATTGGATTTATCAGTGTTGTACCACTCTTTTTCCTTATTTCGTTCAATAATGCCATCTTTGCCTTTACTGAAAGAATAGTCATAAATATTAGATTTTGGATTACCATTACGATCTACAGATAAGCTCTTATCATAATCCCATGGATCTATATCACGCACATAGGTATGCGGTGCATTTTTCAAACGGCTACCTGTACCTGTTTCACGAGACATACCAACACCATAGGATACTAGGTGATTATCGTTAGCTTGGATATCTCCAGAAACTCCAAAATTCCATTGTCTGTGGTCAATATTATCTGTGTATTCTAAAGTGTTTTTACCTTCATAGGTACTTTTTCCATAGTCACTGCTCAACGTTAAATCGTTTTCATTGGTACGAGTATAGTTAACTTCCGCTTTCCAATTGGAAACATCGTCTCTACCTTCATAGGTCAAATTCATTGTATTACGATTTAGGTCACGTTTATAGTGCATTTGTGGCACCATGAAAGAATCACTATTTTTCACATAGCGCTCTAAATCTTCACGATAACGATCTAGCTTCATACTGATCGTTTGATTATCTTTCACATCTATAATACTAGCCACACCTACATTGGCATTTGTACCATAATACCGTAAAGAATTTTTTAGGAATCCATGATCAACAGTATCATCAGCTCCTAGTGCAGATTGTCTAGGGCTTTCACTAGCATAGATTGGCATAATATCTCGTTTGCTACCGAAGATATTCACTTTAACCTTACCGATTTTACCAGAGTCAGCTCGGACAAATACATTATTAAAAGGTAGAATATCGCTATTCCCTTTTTCACGAATACCTTCAAAGTTAAATTGTAAACCTGCTTTATTGCGTGGTTTATTCGTGATAACGTTAATAACACCACCCATAGCATCAGAGCCATATTTAGCACTAGCAGCACCTTGTACGATTTCAATATGGTCTAGATTTTCTGTACCTAAACGTTGCAATTCATCGCCTGCACCTTGGTATTTTGCCAAATCACCCATCACAGGCTGACCATCTACCAAAATTAATGTATGACGAGGTTCAGCACCACGAATGGATACACCAACTCGACCCATAGCATCTACAGTACGACTCACACCAGTTTCACTAAATACGATATCCTCGGCAGATTTCGCTTGCTTAGCTTCAATATCTTTTTTAGTAATAATTTGCACTTGTTGCGAATTATACTTCGCCTCTTCTTGTGCACGATTCGCTGTAACATATACAGACCCTTCTGCATGTGCTACAGTCGGAACTAGAAAACTTGCGCCCCCAATCCATGTAGCAATGGCACAGGAAAGCATAAAATATTTATTTTTTGCTTCGCTTTTCCTTGTCATTGGTATCCTCCTATTAGAACAAAACTCTCTTAGTAATGAGAAAATAAGTCAAATTATTACAATTGTACCTTGTATTGATAATCTTTTTCTACTCCAAAAAGCTCCTAACTAATCCATTGCGACATTTGAAGAATTATTTTATTAAATTTTTGATTTTTATACTTTAATAAATAAATTCTTATAAAACTGTAATAATTTTTCATTTTAACAAAAAAATATTGATATTATTTTAACTTTATCTATTGAATAAGTAAGATAGACTAGCTTTATAACATATAGAAAAGCTATAACTAATTGAGTATATACCTCAAATAAGTTATAGCTTTTCCTATAGGTATTTCACTCTTTATTCAATAAATAACTGTTATAATATATACACTTAGCTATCATTGCATGTAATTTAAGCAAAATACTATGTTGTTGTTAATTAGAATTTGTAAGTACCTTGGATACGAGTGTAGTTACCTAATTTAAAGTTTTCTCCGCCGTATAAAGTATCACGTTGTCCAATACCTTTTGCATCGAATGTGTAGAACGCTTCTACCAAGAAATCTTTGCGAGGAACATAGCCACCACCCAATGTAAAGCTACGGATACCATCTAAGTAACGATCTGGTACAGCGCCTGTACCATTGCCACCGAAGAAGGAACCGTGAGCGAAGTATTTGTAATCCATAAATGCATTCCAGCTACCAGGTCTTGTGAAATCAGATTGTCCAAGATCAAGACGAGCTGTCCAGAAGTGTGGTGTACCACCCATGGAGTGACCTTTTACCGTAAAGTCTGCAGTACCACGAATATGATCGAAGTTGGTATGACCGTTCATGTAACGACCAAAGTCACTGCGGTTGAAACCATAATCTAAGGAGATAAGAGCATTATCACCGACTTGATATTGTGCACCGATGGCAAAGATATTAGCCAATCGTTTGCTTGTGTATGTATCATTAGTAAAGTCTGGAACTTCAGATGTTACATCGCCATAAATTGGCTCTGCATACCAACCAGTCGTGTAACCAGTGATTCCAGTATGCGTTTCCATCTTAGTTTTCGCATGACCGGCTTGCATTGTGTGTTCATTATTGTTCAAGGAACGTAAGAACCATGCTTGAATACCTAATCGTGGATTGATTTGCGTTTTATACTGAGCAAATAATGCCTTATCAATGGCTGGAATTACATCACGTTCCAATTTCAAACCAGTTACTTTTATTGGTTTGCCCACTACTTTTTCTAAGGCAGCACGAGGTAATGTATTACCTTGTTCAGAATCTTTAACTGCAGATAGCAATTCTTTTAAGTATTCTTTCGCGATAGCTGGTAATGTAGTCTCACCATATTCACTCTTATCGGATTTAAAGTTACCACCTTTTAATTCTTCTACTACATTATAGTCAAGAATTTTATCACCTTTAGGCCACTCAGATTCGCCTTTTTTGAACACTTTTACTACACGTTTAAATTTGTAATCTTTTACTGGATTAGAGTATTTGGCAGCTTCTGGTTTCCATGAGTAAATCTTCTTGTAATACCCATTTTCCATACTAAAAATATCCATATTTTTCATAGCAGAGTTGTTATTATCTCTGTCATATACATAGATTTCATTCCAGTTAGTTTTAGCTAATAATTCAGCTGCTGCTAAATAGCCCTCTTCTAACTGTGCTTTATGTGCATCAATATAGTCTGGTGTTAAAATCGTCGGATCAGCCAATGGAGATGCCATTTTTTTATTTAACGCTTCTTTTTCTGCAACTTTTAATTCATATAAGACTTTATTTTTTTCTGTTTTGAATTGTTTTTCAGCATCAGAATCATTAGGACGAATTTTATCTTCACTATACGTAATATTAGGAGTATAATTGTTCATATTTACTTCTAATAAAGCTGTATTATGATTAGCGTCTTCTACTTCATATAAAACTTTCATGGTTTCAGGATCTTTTTCCATTCTGTAACCCATGGATTTACCTTTTAAAAGTTCTGGATACGCTTGATTTAGAATCTTAGCCATACGTTGGATGATTTCAACTTTTTTTGCATCTTTTTCTGCATCCGTTGCATTCGGCATAGATGCATCTACGTTTGCCAATTGCTCTACAAAATATAGATTTTCATTTTTACCTTTAAATTCTTTGAGGTATGTGTCCATTGGTGATCCTTCACCAGGTACTTTTTTACCATCTACTTCAGGTACAATACCCCATTTATCGGCTAACATTGCTTTATCATTGTCATATGCATATAAATGATTTAATCCGATAAACTCTTCTAATGTTGGAGCTCTAAAATATGTAGAGTACGTACTATGGTTATAGGCGGAGTCTGTAATACCCGTACTTGCTTTAAAGGAACCAATACCTGTGCGGAATTGACTTCTTTGGTCCGTCCATACAGCACGAACTCCATCAAATGTTTTATTAAACCAATATCCAGTAGCACCCATGGATTCAGATAAGCGACCAACAGAGAAATCCCAATGTCCACCAGAATGTGTAACATCTAAGTTTTCTAATCGTTGTTTATTTAATCCTTTAGAATTAATTGTCGTATTAGCTGTATCAATGGAATGAGTTCCACTAGCACTAGCAAGAATTTTTACATTTGTATTGTCATTAATTCTTGCATCTACACCAAAACGGATACGTTGTTCTAATCCATGTTCTTTTTGATCTTTTAGATTATATTCTGCATTACCTACATAGGATGTACTTGTGTACAAGGATTGTGGACGTTCAGAACCTCCGTGCGCCATTAAACGTGTACGATAATCACCAATAAATTCAGTACCTTTTTCTTTTTTAGCATCAAATGGTCTTTCTAAGAATTGATGCTCACGTCCCATATCATCGCCATTCACAGTAGCTATAGCTTTATCTGCATGAACTTTTGTAATAGGAGTTGTACCATTTATACCATTTGTTGATGCAGGATTTTGCATCTTCGCATCTTGAGCTTTACTATCTCCACCTGCGCCGAATTTAAGATTTACACCAAAACGATATACGCGAGATTGTGTTGCTCTATCATCATCACGATGATCAAAGATATTATTAACCCCGAAATACACTAAGGAATCATTACCAAACTTACGTTGTACCATGGCATTCCATGTACCGAATGATTTCTCTTCGTAGTCATTAGATACATTATAGATGGCACTATCGGAATCAATACCACTAATCCAGTAGTTGGAACGATTTTTTTGTGTATTACTATCAAGCATTTTATGATAATAGTCTGCCCACAGTTGTGCATTCCACTTCTTAGTTTCATAAGTAATACCGAAATCGATTTTGTTAGTTGGACGGTCTAATAAATGGGCCGGCATTGTAGGATCAGATTGATTCAACGCTTGCAAACGAGTCCAGCCAAAACGTGTACTCCATTTAGAACCAAATTTATGTTTCCATTCTAACTGCACACCTGTAATTTTTGCTTTACCAATATTTTTAAAACTATAAATTAAATCTGGTGCTTGCATCCATTTATCTTGTTTTGATAATTGTGGTGCCCAGTCTTGTAATTCTCCTGTAAAGTATACGGACATATAGTTACGAATACGGTTTTGGAAAACGCCAATGCGAGCGTAATCATTTTTACCTTCCCCTTCAAAACTAATGTCGATATTTTTAGATGTTTCAGGTTTTAGGTTTGGATTACCTGCCCAATACCATCCCATTTTTGCTACACCTTGTGCTACTGGATTGGATGCGAACATTTGCCAGTTATACCATAATTCACCCATGCCAGGTTCAGAATAACCAGTACCAATATTCGCTTTCAAACGACGATGAGCATTAGAGTTTACATTATAGGTAGCACCAAAATTCCAAGATACATGGGAACCAAATAAACTACTCTTATCGATACGAAGCGTTGGTTGAACTAATAAATCTTTGTTCACTTGCCATGCATCAGATAAGTAATAATTATTTTTTTTAACACTGCCTTCACCTTCCGTGATACGTTGTTCACGTTCACGATATTTTTCTAAGAATTTGACACCTTTATATTTTGGGGCTTTCGCACGTTCTGCTGGATCTAAGGATTCTCCTTGTGTAAAATATTTAACATATACAGAAGATGCATTCAAGTTATTTTCTTTTTTGAGAGCATCATTGAATTCGACAATTTTCTTCCAATGCGCATCATCTACACCAAAGTCGGATAAATTATTATAATAAGAAGATGGATCTGTAGATCCATTACCATCTAACTTGTGCTCCCGCAAATATTCATAGGTAATCGGTGGAATATCGCTTTCTTTTTCTGCGCCATAGTATTCATAATCTTTATCCCAGATTGGTAAACCATCTTTACTTGGTTTAAATTTGTAATCATGGATATGAGAATAAATACGCAAGCTATTGTCACCAGGTCGACGTTCTAAACGATCCACGCCTGCTACTAATAAATTTTTATCATAATCCCATGGATCAATATAGCGAGTTTTCACATTAGGAGAACTTTTTAGTCGACTACCAGAACCTGTTTCTTTAGTTTGTGCAATACCCCAGCTTAAAGTGTGTTTATCCCCAATTGCAGAGTTTGCATTGAAACGGATATCTGTTTGACGATGGTCTACATCATCAATATAACGTAATTCGTTTTTACCTTCATATTGGGAACGACCAATATAGTTAATTAAAGAAACATCATTTTCATTGATACGAGAATGATTTAATTCTAATTTCCAATCGCTGGCACCACCACGACCATTCCAAATCATGTTCAATGTGTTACGGTTACTATCACGTTTAAAATGACGTTGAGGCTCCATTGGTGAGGTACTATTTTTAACATCTCGTTGTAAGTCTTCTGTATAACGATTTAAACGTACCTGAATGTTGTGATCTTTATTGATATCATAAATACCATTAAAGCCGATATCAGAAGTATCACCGTAGAAACGAAGTGCATTAGGTTTGAAGTCGCCTTCTAGTTTATCACCAGTATCTCTTCTTTCTTTTGTAGCATATACTGGTAAAATATCACGTTTACTACCAGAAATAGCTACACGAACCTTACCCATTTGTCCAGAGTCAGCTCGCAAGAAGAAGTTGGAATTACCATAACCAGTTTCTCCACCTTTTGCACGAGATCCTTCTCCATTGATTTGGATAGTTGGTTTTTTAGCCGCTTTTTTAGTGATGATATTAACAACACCACCAATAGCATCAGAACCATATTTAGCGCTAGCAGAACCTTGTACGATTTCAATACGTTCTACGTTCTCTGTGCCTAAGCGCATAACTTCATCTGCTGCGCCACTAAATTTAGCCAAGTCGCCTAGTACGGCTTGACCATCTACTAAAATCAAAGTATGGCGTGCTTCTGCACCACGAATGGACACGCCTACACGACCCATAGAATCTACAGTACGAGATACACCACTTTCAGTGAAAATGATATCTTCTACTGATTTAGCTTGTTTTTGTTCAATATCCTTTTTAGTAATAATGCTCACTTGTTGTGAGTTATATTTAGCCTCTTCATGAGCTCTATCAGCGGTAACATATACAGCCCCCTCAGCTTGTACTGAATTAGAATACATTAAACCTGGTAGCGCTATCCATGTAGCAATCGCACATGATAGCATGAAGTATTTTTGTTGCTTTCTACGATTTGTCGTCATTGCAATCTACTCCTACATACAAAAAAAATTAACACAAATAATAACACAAATGACAAAAAATATCATTTTGCTTTTATTTTATACTAATTTATCTATCAAATCCACTCCGAAACGTTTTCAATTAGCCCATTTAGTTATGTTTTTTGTAAATATTTCTCATTTTTATAATGAGCTACGTATATAAATTAGGTTTATTAGCATATATTTCTATCGCTCAACAAAGGGTACATATAAGTCTACCTATATACGTATAACCATTACATACTCTTATAAGTTGATCCATTAAAGAGTATTATAGTCCTTTCTATTTTAAAATCACATGAGTGTCAATACATAAAATGCCTAATGAGTACTAGATACGCACTCATTAGGCATCAAAAATAATCATTTACATTACATCATGGATGTATTGAATAAGATAATATTAGAATTTATATGTTCCTTGAATTCTTGTATAATTTCCTAGTTTAAAGTTTTCTCCACCATACAATGTATCACGTTGTCCAGTCGCTTTTGCATCAAATGTGTAGAATGCTTCTAGTAAGAAATCCTTACGAGGCACGTAACCGCCACCTACGGTAAAGCTACTAATGCCATCTAGGTAGCGATCTGGCACAGAACCACTGCCATTACCACCAAAGAATGAGCCATGATCAAATCGTTTATAATCGATAAAACCATTCCAACTACCTGCACGTTTATAGTCAGATTGACCAATATCAAAACGTACTACCCAGAAGCTTGGATTTCCACCCATTGTACGACCAGTTGGTGTAAAGTTAATACTACCTGGAACATAGTTATACACGGTGCGTCCATTCATAAATCGACCAAAGTCAGTTCTGTTTTGACCGTAGTCAAAGGATACAGATGCATTACCTGTACTATATTTTGCCCCAATACCTACTACATTAGCCACACCTTTGAAAGTTGTACTTGATGTACCTAAGCCACTAGCAAATTGTACTGTGTTTGTATCATTGCCCATAGAACGCAAGTACCACGCAGTAAGGCCTAATTGTTTACCTACCATATGGCGTAATTGTACGTATCCTGCTCGTTTAATCGGTGGAATTACATCACGTTGTAGTACGATACCTTCCGCTGGAATGATAGCGCCAGTGTATGGAGTGAAAGCTTCTCGTGGTAATTTACTATGTCCATCTGTTGCTTCTAAAGCACTTACAATTTCATTGAAATATTGCGCTACAAGATATGGATACATGTCAGATTGATATGTTTTAGCAATAGATGATTCACCAGGAGTACCGATAGCAAGGTAATTCATTTCATAAAGTTTATCGCCTATGTTATCTAACAAGCTACTCTCTGCCTCAACTTTTACTACCCCTGCATTAAATGAGTTTTTAGCAATCGCTTCTGCTTGCTCTTGATAACCTTTTAGGATGGATTCTTTATTCGCTTTAAACCATTCTTTTAAAAATTCTTTTTTATTATTTCCCAAAACCTTCATATCAGTTAATTTTAATTTAAAGATAGGGTTATCTAAGTTTGCACCACTCGGACTGATTGCTTTAGTAAAGGAACTTTCCTTATCTGGCCCATCCACTACAGGTTGATCATCTGGTCCATATACTAGTTCTCCATCATCATCATACTTATAGCTTTTTTCTTTACCAGTTAGTCTATAAGTTATTTCTGGCAACTTAATCGGAACCGTAATTTCTTCATCCGCCTTTTTAGCTACATTATATTTCTTAAAGCCTTTATCATGTCCATATGCTTTAAGGACAATCTCTTGCATACGTGCTACTACATCATATTGGGCATCGATATTGGCATCTAGTTTAGCAGTTACTTCTTCAAGTTCTTTCGTTTTAGCTTCAATATCTTTACGATACTGCTCTTTCTTTTCAGGTGTGTCGGCAATGTATTCATTATCCATTTCATCCTTCAACGCAACAATATCGCTAGCAAATGTTACTTTTTTCTCACTTAAGGATTTGTAATCTCCTTGTAAGGCTTTTAACTGTTGATAGAAATTAATCGTATTCGGCGCATCTTTCACAACTTTTTCAATTTTTGCACCACCTACTAATTTTTTCTCTTCTTCAGAAAGACCCGTGTAATCAAAAGTTGTTCCTACGAATTCATCCACAGTTGGAGGACGTTTGAATTTAGTGAAAATTGCATGGGTGTATGCAGAATCTTCAATACCTGTACTATGACGGAAATCACCATAACCAATACGCACTTGATCTTTATCGCTAGTCCAAACACTGCGTAGTCCATCAAATTCCTTATTAAACCAATAGCCGGTCATACCAAATTTCTCAGTCAATCGACCGACACTGAAATCCCATTTAGCATGATGGTTTGTGACATCTATTGTTTCTAAACGGCTATGAGAAAGTCCTTTAGACCCTGTTGTGACATGCGATGCATCGACGCCTTCTTGACCTTGTGCTGTAGCTACTACTTTTACATTCGTATGATCGCCCACACGAGCATCAACACCTAAGCGTAAGCGACTATGGAAGCCATGTTCATTTTTATCTTGTAAGTTTTTCAATGCTCCATCACTAATTGAACTTACTGCTGTCACACGGTTTGCTGGTCTATCACTGCCTAAGTGACTGTCACCACCAAAGCGGATATCTCCCACTACAGTAGCCCCTTTTTCTCGATTTTGGTCAAATTGAGATTCTAATACTGACGGCGTTAGAGCTTCTTGAGCTTTAGATGCACCATGTTCTGTGATTGGAGTTGTTCCATTCATTGCTACAGCCTTCGCATCAGTATGTTTAGAAGTACTAGAACCATCGGAACCAAATTTTAAGTTCATACCAAATCGGAACTGACGTCCTTGTAGAGCACGATCATCATCACGATGGTTGAATACATTGTTCATGCCAAAGTATACAAGAGAGTCTTTATCGATTTTTTTCTGTACAATCATATTCCAAATACCATAGGTTTTCTTCTTGTACATATCCGCTGTTTTTTTCGTATTGAACTCGTACGTGATAATAGACTTATCGTTATTTTCTGGATTTACCTGTGATGTAATATAGTTACCACCACCAGCAACAGAGTTGCTATCTAACATACCATAGTAGTAATCAGTCCAAATATTGCCACTCCAGCCACTTACTTTATCTTCTAATTCCAATCCTAAATCGAGTTTATGCATTGGTTTATCCAACAATCGTTTCGGCATATCTGGATTTGTTTTATTTACTGCATCTAAATATGTATAACCTACTTTCAATTTCGCATGGTCATTCAACCGTTGTTTGACTTCCAACTCAACACCATTGACACGAGCTTTTCCGATATTGCGGAATGTATAAAGCATATCTGGTGCATGCGCATATTTTGTAGCACCAAAATAAGTACTTTCATCTAAATATGGATAGAAATCCATTAAATGTCCAGTATTAGCAATGGTCATATAGTTGCGAATTTGATTGCGGAAAGCCGTCAATTTCATATAGGTATTTTTATTTTCTCCTTCAAAGGAAATATCTATATTTTTCGACTTTTCAGGTTTTAATGTTGGGTTGCCAATCCAATACCAACCTAAACGAGCACGTCCACCAGACAATGGAGCCACATTCGTTACCGTAGGTCCAAACATTTCCCAGTTATAGTATAATTCACCCATACCTGGCTCTGTATAACTAGTACCAACATTGGCTTTCAACCGACGATGTGCATTCCCATTGACATTGTGTGTAACACCCATATTGAAAGTCATATGAGACCCAAATAAATCACTATGATCTAAACGTACAATTGGTTGTAACAAAGTATCTTTGTTGATTTGCCATGTGTCTTGCAAGAAGAAGTGCTGTTTCCGTAATCTTGCACTACCCATGGTTTGTTGGTTAATGCGTTTATTGTATTCATCTTTGAAATGACCGCCATTAAATTGAGGTCGTACAATTTTGAAAGACGGATCTTCCATGTAATAGAATAAAGCTAAATAATCTTTATTTATTACAGGTGGTTTGACCCCATCAATGGTTTCAGTACCTTGATGACCTGGTCCATATTTAGCAATCAGTTCTTTATTGTACGGAATTTCATTTAATTTATCATTAAATGCCTTGAATCGTTTCAATGCTTCTGGGTTACGGGATTCCATATTGTTTGGTGTATATCCAGAGTTATACACAAGTCCATGGAATGCAGCTGGATCTAATCCTGCTTCTGGGTCAAGATAGTTTTTGAAATCTTCATAGGTAAATTCTGGTATACTTGTTTTATCTGTATGATCATAACCATACCACTCTTTTTCTTTATCCCAACGTAATACGCCTTCTTCATTTTCTTTGAAAGAATGACGATAGATTGTACTCTCTGGTTTACCATGTTTTACAGCTAAACTTTTATCATAGTCCCATGGATCAATGTTTCTAACCCATGTATGAGGTGCACTTTTTAGACGGCTACCTTCGCCACTTTCAGTAGTATATCCAAAACCATAAGAAAGTAAGTGATTATCATTAGCCTGTGTGTCTCCAGTGATATTAAAGCTCCATTGTTTATGGTCCACATTGTCCACATAGTTCAATGTGTTTTTACCTTCATAATTACTACGACCATACTCACTTGTTAAGGTTACATCATCTTCTTTTGTACGAGTATAGTTTAATTCAACCTTCCAATTGCTTTTTTCATCTTGTCCTGCATAGGAAAGGTTACTTTTATTTCTATCTAAATCACGTTTGTAATGAACTTGTGGTTCATCTTCGGAGTTTGTACGTTTTACAAAACGTTCTAAATCTTCGTTATAACGGTCTGTTGTAAAGGTAAACGAATTATTTTGATTCACATCATAAATTGCAGACAATCCTAAATTGGAGTTTGTCCCATAATATCTTAGGGAGTTTTTAGGAAATTGTTCATTGACAGTAGCGTTACCAAATGGAACTTCTTTTCTTTCTTTTGCAGCATATACAGGAACGATATCACGTTTACTACCATGAATATTGACACGTAATTTACCTTGTTGACCAGAGTCAGCACGCATAAAGAAGTTACTATATGGGAACAAACCTTGATCGCCACGGGAACGAATGCTTTCACCATTGATACGGATATTCGCATTTTTATTTGGTTTATTCGTAATTACATTGATAACACCACCAATAGCATCGGATCCATATTTTGCACTCGCAGCGCCTTGGATAATTTCTATACGTTCTACATTTTCTGTACCTAGTCGTTGTAATTCATCACCTTGACCTTGGTATTTTGCAAATTCACCCATCACTGGCTGCCCATCTACAAGAATTAATGTATGACGAGGTTCAGCACCACGAATCGATACACCGACACGACCCATGCTGTCCACTGTACGACTCACACCAGCTTGTGTAAATACAATATCTTCCACAGATTTAGCCTGTTTTTGTTCAATATCTTTTTTAGTAATGATTTGCACTTGTTGAGAGTTATATTTTGCTTCTTCTTGTGCACGGTCTGCTGTAACAAACACAGATCCTTCTGCCTGTACAGGTGCTAATCCACCAAGTAGATACCAAGAACAAGCCATCCAACTCATGACTGCACCAGTAAGTAAACGTTTCTGATACGGCTTAGAATAATGCATAGCATTCCACCATCTTCCTATAAATACAAATAAATTTGATAATATTAATCATTTGTATTATAGACCTAATCAATTATCACATCTACTCCATATGGATTTCAAATGCTCCATTTGATTCACGAATTGTAAAATTATATTTATATTTTAAACTATAAGTTCATGATATATACTTAGATCATATCTAACTTTCATGATTATATATTTATATTTCATTGACACTTATCACAGTTGAGATTATAATAATAGTAAGTATGAATAGGGAAAATAAGTATTCATGCTTTTGGGTATATTCTAGTTTTAGGTAAGGAGAATTATTATGAAGTTCTTTTCTAAAAGCGCTATGGTTGCAGCATTAGCCGTAACTGCAGCTTTCGGCGTTTCTCAATCTACTGATGCGGCGTACATGTTAAACTCTGAAGTAAAAGATGCAACTCCAGCATTACAAGAAGCTGCTTCCATTGGTGTTCGTACATATGAAAATCCAATGATGAAAAACGCAATGAATAAAGATGCTATCGTAGTTATGTCCTTTGGCACTACTTTCAAAGATACTCGTGCAAAAACAATTGATGCAACAATCAATGAAATCAAAGCACAACATCCAAATGTTAAAGTAGTCACTGCTTTCACATCCCATATAATTATTGATCGCATTAAAGCCCATGAAGGTATTACATACCCTACTCCAGAAGAAGCATTAGACCAATTAAAAGCTGATGGATACACTCGTGTTGCTTTAACAACATTAAATATGATTCCAGGTATGGAATATAACTATGCTGGCGCTGTATTCAACCATCATAAACAAGATTTCAAAAAAATGACATTAGGTTTACCTTTAATGTACTGGATGGGACAAGAAGAACAACGCGATGATATTGAACAAGCATTAAAAGCATACTCTTCCCAATTCCCTATGATCCAAACAAAAGATTCTGCTGTATTGATCATGGCTCATGGTACTCCAGATCCATCTAATGCGTACTATGCAGTAATCCAAGATCGTATCGATTCCATGGGATTCCAAAATACATACCTTTACACAGTTGAAGGATGGCCAAACCTTGAAACAGTAATCCCTCAATTAAAAGAAAAAGGTATCAAACACGTTACATTAATGCCATTAATGATGGTAGCTGGTGACCATGCAAATAACGATATGGCTGGTGACGAACCTGATTCACACAAAAGCATCCTTATGAAAGAAGGATTCACTGTAGATACTTATATCCATGGTGCTGGTGAAAACCAACAAATCCGTGATATCTTTGCTGAACGTGCTTCTGAAGCATATGATGCATTAGTAAAATAATCGCAATCACAATAGTATAGTATTAAAATTTAGGGGGATACGATTCGTATCCCCTTATTTGAAAGTTAAGACCCATGAAAACATATTTAAAAATTTGTAGTGCTGTTCTACTCTCCACTTCTCTTTTACTAGGTGGATGTACGAAAACAGGTCCTACTACAACAGAAACAACTCGTACTGTATCTTACCAAGATCAGTCCTACACAATTCCTACTAACCCATCCAAGGTGGTAGCGCTATCTAATTCTATTTCCAAAATGATCTATGCTGTAGGTGGCAAAGCCATCGCTCGTGTTGAAAGTAATGAAAAATTACCTAGTGAAATTGAATCATTACCAAGCATAGGCCATACAGCCAATCCTAATATGGAACAATTAGTAGGATTACATCCTGATTTAGTATTGGGTTTACCTAGCCAACATGAAAAATTTAAAGGGCAGCTAGATAGCAATAATATTCCATCTATTCTAATTAATTACGATGGCATCAATGATAACATTCCACTATTAACATTATTGGGCAATATTTTCCATACAGAAGATAAGGCCAAATCTGTCATCGAAGATTACAATAAAAAAATCGATACAGTGAAAGCCTCGATTCCAAAAGACAAACCAGTCAAAGTTGCTGTATTACGAGCTACTGGTAAATCGGTAACAGCAGAAACTCCACTAGCAATCACGGCATCTATGGTTCGTGAATTAGGCATCACCAATGTAGTAGAACAACATTTGAAAGATAATGTGACTTCTAAAACAGTGCCTTATTCCTTAGAAACATTAACAGTAGATAACCCGGACATAATCCTTGTTGTTACCATGGGTAAAAAAGATGAAATTAATGCAACCTTTGCCAAAGAAATGACTAGCAATCCAGCTTGGAATCAATTACAAGCTGTGAAAAATGACAAAGTTATTTTCTTACCAGCCCAATGGTTCTTATTGAATCCAGGACTAGAAACACCAGAAGCTATGGCTGAATTAGTTAATATTATCTATGGTGTGAAAGTACAATTATAAGCGATAAAATGCATGCTAACGTATATAGTAACCTATATACTGTATAGCATGCATTTTAATTTGCAACTCTATCTTCTCAACAGTTATTTCTTCATGCAGTACCAATCCAACCATATCCTTGCACTGCCATATCTATAAAGTGATTCATGAGCAATGTTCCAAAGAGCGAATCGACCCTAGAAGCAAATCTCTAATGTTTACCTCACAATATACATCTCTACTTCTTTGACTTATCTCCTATTCTTTTCATTTCTATCTTATTTAATTTTTCAAGTGATAACATTTGATTTCTTGCAAGCTTTCTTAGTTCTATCATTCTTTCTTTTTGTTCTAAACCTTTCTCAATGAGGATTGCATTGTAACTTTCCATATTAGCTAAAACTAATAATTCATTTAAGGTTGCATAATCTCTCATATTACCTTTAAAGTTTTTATTTTCATCTCGCCACTGTTTAGCCGTTTTATCAAATAAGGAAACATTTAACATATCTGCTTCACTTGCATATTTATAACCTAACTGACTGTCCGTTAAATCATTTAGTAAATATATTTGAATAGCATCAGTATGAATTTTATAGTTTATTTTTGATATTTCACGATGTAAATTCCAAGTGAGTGATAATTTTGAAGTTTCATCTTCTTTTAGTCTTTGGTAATCTTTAATGATATAAAGTTCAAATTCAGCTGAGATCCAAGAAGCGAATTTAAAAGCAATATCTTTATGTGCGAACGTACCACCACCTCTACCAACTTTTACAAATAAGCCTTTGGCATTTGTAGTCGTTGCCCATTTCTGTGGAGATAATGTAAAGGCATTGCTACCTGCTTCTTTTAAAAACCCCTCGAATTCGAGGGGGTTAAATTCTGGATTATTTAACTTCTCCCAAATTCCTAAATTTTACAATCATCTAAATATTAGATAACTCTAAACAACACATAGATTATTTATTTTAAGAGTTTAAATTTGTAACGTTATTGTATCATACAATTATTGATTTATATACTAACACCATCAGTACATCTCCCAAATCACAAAAAATCGACATAGCCATGGTTATGACTATGCCGATACACAAAATGATAGCTCTCTTGTTAAGTTTTGCTCAAGTACTACAATAACCCCTGTATGCGTATATAAGGAAACTCCCCTACTTCTACATCTGTTCTAACAGCAAATACTTTTTCTAGTAATTCTTCTGTCATCACATCTTTTGGTGTTCCATCGGCCAAGATATGACCTTGATAGAGTACACCGACTCGATGGGAATATTGTGCGGCCTGGTTCAATTCATGAAGAACCATTACAACTGTTAACCCTTCACGGCGATTTAAGCCTTGTAATAACTCCATAATCTCCAACTGATGATTAATATCTAAATATGTGGTTGGTTCATCTAAAATCAATACCTTCGGCTCTTGAGCTAATGCCATGGCAATCCATACACGTTGCCGTTCCCCACCAGACAAGGAAGATACTAGCTGATTCCGCAAATGGCTCACTTGTGTGGCCTCTAAAGCAGCATCTACTACTTCTT
This sequence comes from Veillonella sp. VA141, assembly GCF_003992175.1. Lineage (NCBI taxonomy): Bacteria > Bacillati > Bacillota > Negativicutes > Veillonellales > Veillonellaceae > Veillonella > Veillonella sp. VA141. Next base: position 137,390 of record NZ_RQVM01000005.1, on the reverse strand, counting down.
TATCATGAGACCCTTGTTGCTTCCACCAAGATTGGTAAGGGAATCGACCACAGTTGACGAGTTCTTCTACTAACATATCTTTTGGGATAGATGGTACTTGTGGTAAGAATGCCATATATCTAGCTAATTCTTTATTAGAATAGACCTTTGCTTCTTTCCCTGCAATTTGGATAGTTCCCGTACTTTTAATAGCACTAGTAATAGCATGTAATAAGGTACTTTTACCACAACCATTAGGGCCGATTAAGGTAGCGATTTCACCTTCGTACACAGTCCAATCGATGCCTTTTAAGACTTCTTTTTCACCGAAGGAGACACGACAATCTTTCACAGAAATTACTGGTTTCATTAGTCATCCCTCCTCAATAAATACAAGAAGAATGGAGCCCCGAAGAAGGCCATAATAATGCCTACTGGAATTTCAATAGGACTAAATATAGTGCGCCCTACAGTATCACTTATGACAAGAACAAAAGCTCCTAAGAAGGCAGATCCTGGCAATAAGAAGCGATAATCTGTGCCCAACATCATGCGTGCAATGTGCGGAATAATCAATCCTACGAAACCAATTAAACCCGCTACTGAAACGGCACTGGCTGCTAATAATGCTGCCACAGCAGTCATCATAAACCGTGTTTTTTCAACAGCTAAGCCTAAACTGCGTGCTGTTTCATCACCTAAGCTGAGTATGGTCAATCGTTTTGCCCCTAAGAAAGCAAATATCAAGCCCCCTATGGTATATGGAATTAAGACATACACTTGTGGCCAACTACGAGCGGCAAGACCGCCTACCATCCATAATAGAGCCCCTTGTACACGATCTCCATAGAATACGAGAAGGGCAGATATCATGGACCCTAGGAATGCTGCTACGGCTACCCCAGCCAAGATAATACGACTTGGACGTATACCCTGTTTCCAGGCTAAGGCATACACAAGTATGGCCGCTGTCAAAGCGCCAATAAAGGCAATAAATGGCACCGCATATTCTAGGTAAGGAAATAAAATTAATACTATGACACCAGCTAATCCTGCGCCTGAGGAAACCCCTACAATTTGCGGATCTGCTAATGGATTTTTCATAACTGCTTGTAAGATAGCACCTGCTACAGCTAGATTCGAGCCTACTAGGGCCGCGACTATATTTCTCGGCAAGCGAATGTTCCATATAACTAGTGAGTTCGTATCAGATAATGTGGGAGACCACAATGTATGCCAAATTTGAGCCAATGTAGTCTGGGCGGACCCAAATACTAATGATAAGATGAGGGCAGCAATCGCTGCTGCCCCAAACACTAGAACGAGAAACATACGCCATGCATTGCGTGTTTGACTCGTTCTATTCATTATTTCTTTTCTTTTCCTTCAACAAATAACATGTCGTTACGTTTTACATCTGTGTAGAACAATGCGTTAACAACGGATGCAGCAATGGAGCTACCACCTTTGTTACCTTGAATTGTAATGTAAGGAACTGGAGATACTTCTGCCAAATAATCTTTAGATTCTGCAGCACCTACGAAGCCTACTGGAATCCCGATGATTAAAGCAGGACGAATACCTTCTTCTAAGGCAAGACGCAATACTTCGTATAAAGCAGTTGGTGCATTACCAATTGCCACGATTTGGCCTTCTAACTGTTTACCGAATGTACGCATCGCAGCAATAGAGCGTGTTACGCCTAATTCTTTTGCCATTTCAGCCACTTTTTCGTCACGAATTAAGCAATGTGCTTCACTGTTATGAAGTTTCAATGCTGGTTTAGAAATACCTGTACGCACCATTTCTACGTCAGTGTAAACATGAGCGCCATTGTTAACAGCTGCAATTCCTGCCGCTACAGCACCTTCACTAGTACGGAATAATTTTGCATATTCTACGTCACCAGATGCATGAATGGTACGAGATACCACACGAATTTCGTCCTCAGTAAATTCCATATCTTTAACATATGGATAGATAATTTCCATACTTTTATCTTCAATTGCTTTAGGGTTTTTAATGTAATCCATCGTAATCCTCCCATAGGGTTTTAAATTCTTCTACTGTTGAAATCGTCACTGCTCCTTTCGCCGGTGTTGGGCGATCGATAACAATGACATGAACATCTAAATCGATAGCAGCTTGTAACTTAGTGTCTGAACCTCCTACAAGGCCAGAGTTTTTCATGACTACTACTTCTGCTTTTGTATCTTGGAACATGACCTTATTCATGTCATAAGAAAATGGTCCTTGCATAGCAATGGTATATTTAGGTGATACTCCCAAATCTTCCATCATTTGTAGCACTTCCGCCGTCGGTAATACACGGGTCCATACTTCTTTATCTTGTAAAGCTTCAGACTTGGCAAAGACATGCATCGTCTTACTACCTGTTGTAAGATATACCACCTTACCTAGTTCACCTGCTAAAGTAGCTGCCTCTTCTTCATTGCTCACATGATGTAATTTATCATACTCTGGCAATGGCACTTCTTTCCGTTCAAATCGAATGAAAGGAATTTCCATATCTGCGGCAGCTTCGCGAGCTGTGGCGGTCACAATCGCCGCATAGGGATGGCTCGCATCAATGAGCATCGTTATGCCTTTATTTTGTATGAGAGCTTTCATCTCCTCTAAATTCAAGCGTCCTTCATGGACTTCAATGCCTGGATGGGATGCTAATTGTGCCCCGTATTGGCTAACCACAGACACCAACACAGGTAATCCTGTATGCTCTTGTACTGCTACCGCCAAATTACGGCCATCTAGCGTACCCGCTATGACCCAAATCACAGTTTATATCCTCGCGGCGTAATGATTTTACCATTTTCCACATACGTTTGGCTGTTACCAATGATAACTAATGTTTGCATATCGATTTCTTCTTTGTGGAAATGTTCTAAATCAGAAATAATAATATGTTGACCTACACGACCTGCTTTTTGGACAATGCCTACTGGCGTTTTAGGGTCACGATGTTGCAATACTAGTTCACGTACTTCATCTAAATGTGTGACACGTTTTTTACTGCGTGGGTTGTATAAAGCGATAACCATATCACCTTCGGCACATAGAGCTGCACGTTTTTTGATTAAGTCCCATGGTGTCATCAAATCGCTCAAGCTAATAACAGCAAAGTCATGCATCAATGGAGCACCTAACACAGCTGCTGCCATGTTTACAGCACTTAAACCTGGTACGATATGTACAGGAGGGCGTTTTTCCTCTGCCACTTTATTAGCCAATTCGATAACAAGTCCAGCCATACCGTACACACCAGGGTCACCACTGGATACTACCACCACTTTATAACCTTCTACAGCTAAATCCACTGCTTGTTGGCAACGATCTACTTCTTGCATCATGCCTGTTCCTACAGTGACTTTGTCTGCTACAAGGTCTTTAATCAAATCTAAATAGGTAATGTAACCTACTACACGGTCAGCTTGTAGAATCGCTTCGCGTGCTTCTGGTGTCATGAATTCTGGGTTACCAGGTCCGATTCCGATGACTTGTAATGTACCTGTGCAATGGCTACGGTTGTTCTCGGAAATATTGTTTTGTGTTGCAGTAGCTCCTGCCCCTGCGCTAGTAATAGTGCTGTCGTTTCGCATACGTTTCCTACTCCTATTGTTTGTTTAACAAAATTTGATTCAATAATTTGTGCCTCTTCAATACAAGGGGCCATTTCTTCTTGTGTATAAAATTGAATAGGCCATTTGAGCTCTTCCATGGCTTCCAATAATCCTATTTCATCGGCTTTTACGATAACTGAGGCCGCTCCCTTAACACTTAATGGGGATCGTCCTACATTTTGCAATGATTCTGCTACAGCTGAAAGTATCAATTCTTTCGGTGTATCACGGCGACATCCGATGCCCACCGTCATAGTCGGTGGTCGTAGCACCAGTGTAACACCTATACAATCAATAGTTCTATCTGTAATGACAACCTTTGGCTCATCCCCCCATGGGAATGCTTCCTCTGGATGAAAGAGAACATAGTCCACTTGATGTGCTTGTACAGCCCTTTCAAAGTCATCTGCTAAAGTACTATCCAAATAATATTTAACAGCATCACCATTGACGATAGATGCATTCACCTTGATAAGCATAGAGAAGTCTTCTACCTTGGCGCCTATCTTACGAGCCAATACATCTGGTGCGGGCAACTGATTTACGTCTGTAGCTGTCGTAATCACCGGCGTAGCGCCAGTAATCATTGCCACTTCGCTAGTCCATTCATTGGCACCACCTAGATGTCCAGATAATAGGCTAATCACAAAGTGACCACCTTCATCTATCACCAAGATAGCTGGATCTTCCGATTTATGCTTGATGAAAGGTGCAATCATACGCACTACAATGCCTGTGGCCATAATGAATAAGATACGGTCATAGTCTTTCCATAACTGTTCTATATGCATTTTCAAAGAAGAAAAGGATATGGCTGTGTCTCCACTTTCGCGCTCTACTTTTTCATAACAGTCCACCACATGTTCCTGTATATAGGCACTGCGTACTTGTTGGCCTAGTTTAGCCCCACGTTTTGTAACAGATACGATAGCAATCTTCATTACTTAGCATCTCGATACATATGAGCAAAGCCTTTGTCATAGAGTTTAGATAATTCATAATCTGTATCCAGTACACGGCTTACTACAATCATAGCTTGGCGGATAACGCCTTCTTCTGCCACCACATCAGCAATCGTTTCTAAAGTACCACGAATGATGCGTTGGTCTGGCCAAGATGCTTTCACAACGATAGCCACTGGTGTCGTTTTATCGTATCCACCTTCAATTAATTCTGCTGCCACTTTATCAATCATTTGTACAGATAAGAAAATGCACATAGTAGCGCCATGGCTAGCCAACATAGATAATTTTTCTTTTTCTGGCATTGGCGTTCTGCCTTCCATGCGAGTGATGATCACAGTTTGGGTTACATTTGGCAATGTGTACTCTTGTTGCAAGGCTGCTGCTGTTGCTAAGAAGGAGCTTACCCCAGGTGTTACATCATAAGTGATCCCCATTTCTTTCAAAGCATCCATTTGCTCTTGGATCGCTCCATAGATAGCTGGGTCACCTGTGTGTAAACGCACTACCGTTTTACCTTCTGCCACTCTAGCTTTTGTGACTGCTAATACATCATCTAAGCTCATAGACGCAGAATTATGTATTTCACAGCCTTCTTTACAAGCTTCTAAAATTGCTGGATTCACCAAGGAACCTGCGTAGATGACTACGTCTGCTTCTTGTACTAATCGATATCCCTTACGAGTAATTAACTCTGGATCGCCAGGACCTGCGCCTACGATATGTACTTGTGCCATATTATGCCTCCTGTTTTACTGCAGTTACGATAAAAATAGGGCTCAATGGATTTAACAAATGGTACGGGCCAGCCTTTCTAAAACGGCTCACTTGCATTTGAAACCCTTCATAAGTATACGGTCTACCTTTTAGTTCTTTTAAAATGGTATATCCTGTTTCCATAGTCACAGCGGTTACTACAAGACGACCTCCCACTTTTAACAACCGTGTGGCTTCGTCCATAATCGTCCCCATACCACCAGCGCTACCACCGATGATAACAGCGTCTAATTCTGGTAAATCTTCCATACCTTCTGGCGCTTTTGCCTCAATAATTGTTAAGTTTTTCACGCCAAATTTTTCTTGATTTTGGCGAATTAAATCTGTCGCTTTTTCAAAGCGTTCAATCGCATACACATGTCCTTTAGGAGCTCCTAAAGCGGCCTCGATAGAAATCGAACCTGTACCGGCCCCTACATCAAGGACAACGCTATCTTCTTCAATGCGAGCTTCATTCATGACAACCATGCGAATTTCTTTTTTCGTCATCGGCACATCGCCACGAATAAATTCCTCGTCTTCAATTCCAAAAAAATGTCTCATCCTAATACCACCATTACGGAGTGGCCAAAGCCCTCCAATGTCTGTAATTCTTCTAATGTACCGCGTTCAATACGCTCATCTTCATAACTCAATCGTTCACAGGCTGCCGCTTTTGTATCCTTCGGCCAACCATGCTCTTCGATTAAATATCTTGCAATATAGGCAGGATTTTGTTCAGGATCTGTTAAGAATCCTAATTTACGTCCTTCTGCATAATACAAATCTTTTTCCTCTGGTCGACGACCGTGAAAGCTCATTAAATCTGCATTGTGCCATACTTCTCCAAGTCTAGCAAAAGCAAATGTCATGGAACTAATACCCGGCGTCACATCGATAGGATTGTTAGGGAATTTAGTTTTTAAGTATGGCAATAAAGAATAATATCCTGTATCACCGCTGACTAAGACTACAATGTCATTGGATTGTAGTTGCTGTCCCATCCACTCTGCCATAGGTGCTAGTTTCGCAATAGGAAAGGTTTCCTGACCTGGCTGAGCAAAATCTTCTAATGCTCGCTCACTTCCTACCAGAACTTTAGCCTGCTTGATTAGATGTAATCCTCTAGGTACTACATACTCTGGGTTCCCAGGGCCAATACCTACGACATACAAGGTATGTGCCATGATTCTTCTACTCCTATTTTCTTCGCTACCTCATCGATGGCTAGTATAGTGCCATCTAAGGTAGATATGATAATGCCAACCTTTGCATCTTGCGCAATATAACGCATAGAGCGCAAAGACGCTCGATCCGCTACGCGCTGGTAAATGCCCTCCAAGTGTTCTCGTTCGATAATTGGCATGGCAGCCTCTGTTGTGCGACAGTCCATCAATTCTTCACAAACTTCTCTAGATGCCCCTTCTAAGGCCGCATAAGCTACAATCGTTTCCATACGTCCATCACTCATACGATTATGGGTATGAAAGCTACCGCTAGCTAATTTAATAATTTTGCCAATGTGACCAATGATAAGGATATTTTTAAATCCAATTTTGACACATTGTTCTAACATAAAACCAATAAAATTACTTGTTTCTGCCATTTGATTGATAGAAATTCCTAGTTGTTCTTTTGCGATCTCTTGACCAATACGCCCCGGCACCAGGATGGCCGTTGTATAGCCTGCTTCTTTCATGACACGCAATTGCGGCACTAGGGAGTTTTTGAACCCTTCTTCACTCATTGGTTTTACAATACCTGTTGTACCAATGATGGAAATACCACCTTCAATACCAAGAGTGCCATTCAAGGTCTTTCTAGCTAAGGTCTCCCCCGCTGGTACGGATACTTTCACATGAATGCCCATGCCCTTTGGTACGAGCTCTTCGAACACATAGAAAATCATCGTTCTAGGCCCGGGATTGATAGCAGGTTCTCCTACAGGTAAGGCTAGACCCGGCTTGGTCACTATACCCACTCCAAATCCAGCTTCATACGTAATATTTCCCGATTGATTTAATGTTACCGTGGTCACAATATCTGTACCATGTGTGACATCTGGGTCATCCCCACCATCTTTCACAACGGTTACCATAGCCTCAGTAGGCGATATTACTTCTACCTTCGCAATAGGCACAGTAATGAATGCATCTTGAGGATTTCGTATAGAAACTTGATCTACAATTTCTTCTTCAATGAGAGCAAGGAGTCCAGCTTTTACCCCTGCTGTTGCACAGGAACCAGTGGTGTATCCACCACGCATATCTTCTACGTTCATAGTCCCTCACATGATAAAATAGGAGCATCCATTGGGTGATGCTCCTTTATTTAATTAAGATCGGAAATTCACAAATTGTAATTCCACAGGTAAATCTTGTTCACGAAGCATAGTAATCACTGCTTGCAATTGATCTTTATCTTTTCCCGCTACACGTACTTGGTCTTCCATAATTTGAGCCGTCACTTTTAATTTCATATTTTTAATTAATTTGACAACATCTTTAGCCACCTCTTTAGAGATACCATTCTTAATAGTCACAACTTGACGTACAGTGCCACCAGATGCTGGTTCGATTTTACCATACTCTAAATTTTTAATGGCTACATTACGTTTTACCATTTTACCTTTTAGGACATCGATAATGGCTCCTAATTTGTACTCGTCATCACAATGAATTTTAATGGTATCCCCATCATGTTCTATATCTGCTTTGCTATTACGGAAATCATAGCGTGTACCGATTTCTTTCTTCGCTTGATTTACTGCATTATCTACTTCTTGCATATCCACTTCGGATACAACATCAAATGAACAATCTTTAGCCATATAAACCTCCAATACATATTTACATGAACAGTTTAATTATACCCTACTTCCCTTATATTTTCTACCTTTGTAGTACCTTTTATTATAGCTTTTAGGAATGTAGTATACGTTAAAAAAATACCTAATGAATACAGCTTTGATTCCTCTATTCATTAGGTATCTTATCATCATGATATAAACTTATTTTACACCGTCTTTAGTGCGTTCGAAACCTACTTGCTCTGCAGCGATTTCATATAAAGCAATAGATACAGGATTTTCTGTTCCTACTTCACCTACAAGGGATGGATCTCCATCTGTCAATTCACGAGCACGCTTAGCTGCTAATGTTACCAACGTGTATTTGCTGTCCACCTGTTTTTCTAAATCTTTTAAATGCGGTTCTACCATCATAATGAAAGTCTCCTTTATCTACTTACTATATTATTGTTGTCCTTGTTCATTGCTATACCGTTTATAAATATATTGAATCTTTTCTTTGTTACGGCTAATCTTGCATGTTTCAGCCCGTAAGATAGAAGCTGTTCGTTCAATGGCATCTTCCAAATCGTCATTCACCACAATGTAGTCATAACGATGTGCTAATGCTAATTCTGAACAAGCTAAAGATAAACGTTTATGAATCACTTCTTTATCATCCGTACCACGACCATGCAGACGAGATGTTAACACATCTAAGGATGGCGGCACAACATAAATAAAGACAGCATCGCTGTAAGATTCTTTTACCTTCATAGCTCCTTGAATATCAATCTCCAAAATCACACTCTTGCCTTCTTCTAGTAAGTTCATGACGTGCTCTTTCGGTGTACCATAGTAATTATCGTACACTTTTGCATATTCTAAGAATGCATCTTCTTTGATTAATTTTTCGAATGTATCTACATCTCGGAAGAAATAGCTAACGCCCTCTTCTTCCCCTACTCGTGGTTGACGTGTGGTCATTGATACAGAATAGACCAAGTTTGGCATTTGTTTACGGAGTTCTGCACAAATCGTGCCTTTTCCTGCCCCAGATGGTCCTGAAATGACGATTAATATTCCTTTATCAGACATGATAACTCCAATACTACTTACACATTATTCTTTATTCTATATTCTGAATTTGCTCTCTTACTTTTTCTAACTCTACTTTCAACTGTACAACTGTATCTACAATTGTAATTTCATTCCCCTTAGATCCCATTGTATTGACCTCACGGTTCATTTCTTGTAACAAGAAATCTAACTTGCGTCCAATAGGTCCTTCTTCCTCAAGGATTTCCTTTAATTGTACCACATGTGAGGCAAATCGGGCAATCTCTTCTGAAATATCTACTTTATCTGAAAGTATAGCCACCTCTTGCATAAACCGTTCTTCTTGAAAATCTACGCCCACTTTATCTAGCATAGTTTGGATTCTTTGCAATAATCGCTCTTCATGGTGCGCTAAGGCTACATCTCTTCGACTTTCCATATAAGCGAATAATGTTTCAATCCCTTGTAAGCGTTTCGTAATATCCTCTTTCATCGCTATGCCTTCTTTGGCACGCATTGCAAGAACACCGTCAATGGCCAACTTTGTTGCCTCTTCTAAAGATCGTCCCATCGCCTCTTCATCAGTAGGCGGTTCTTCTACAGAGATCCAATCCGAAGAAATGGACATAATTGCCGATAGAGGAACCTCTTTCACATCTGCATAGAATCCTTCATCTACCAAAAATTGTTTAATCTGTCCACATAAGGCACGGTTCATAGATAATTCTTTCTCTTGCTCGCCGGACTCTTTGTATAAAATAGACACCTCTACCTTACCACGTTGAAAAGCAGATTGGATTAGGCGTCGAACTTTGTCTTCAAAGATATTAAATTGTTTAGGACTTTTAATTGTAATATCACAATATCTTGTGTTTACCGTTTTAATCTCTACTTGGAAACTTCCTGTTTCTGTAGTCACTATGCCGCGACCAAAGCCTGTCATACTGTTCATGGATTTACCTCGCGCTTCCGTTCTATTTCTTACCTTTCAGTATAGCACGGTAAGAGTAAAAATAAAACGTTTTATTTGCTCTAATCTATATCTACCATAATGTTAATATAGCTAGAAATTTTATTTCACTGCTAATTCAAATATGCATTATTCTTCTCTTATATATCGCTCTCAGTGAAACATTAAGTTTAACGATGTCTCTATTCATCTATATTTTGGGTGTCATACCTTTAATTCAAAACCTACCTATATCTCCTAGTACTAGATTAGTGTATACTAGTATAGTGATAGTTTTTAAATTTTTCTCTTACTAATAGATAGTATAAGAATATGGTATCCTTAGTAAGGTACCATGTAATGCCAATCATTTTTGTAATCTTATAAATAGCTATGTCTTTTGTATAATATCGAAGTATGATTTCACTGATACGTTACACTTTCAGATATAACAATACACCTATAATGAAAGGATTCCCATGAATTTAGATGGTTTAACCTTGTCTGTATTAATACGAGAACTGAACGACCAAGTTGGTAATGGTCAAATTCAACGTATTCAGCAGATTGATAAAACAAGTATACTTTTAAAAATCAATACACCTACCACAAGTCCATACTTAGTGATTACTGTAGGCAGTGCTCCATCCATCTATATAACAGACAAGATTGTAGATGCTCCCAAGGAGCCCACATCTCTTATAATGTATTTACGGAAATACATTGAAGGAGCTCGTATCACAAATATTGAGCAACTACACGGAGACCGTATCATCCGCATCACCGCCGACAAATTAGGCTTAGATGGTTCCATCCTTGTAAATGAAATCTATGTAGAACTAATGGGCAAATATTCCAACTGTATATTTGTGCAAGATGGCACCATTTTAGAATCCCTTGTTCATGTCACACCACTTATGAATCGTGTTCGGTCAGTAGCTCCTAAATTACCTTACGAGCTACCTCCTAATACATCTCGTGTGGATCTTATGCAGTTCTCCGGTCCGGAGATAACACAATTACTCCAATCTTTTTCACAAGACACAGTGGGCAATACCATTCGTCATATCTTCAATGGCTTTGGTCCTGTCCTATTAGATGATCTATGTTATCGTATGGGGCTAACTCCTACGACACCGATGACAGCGGAGCTCATCAATAGCATCACCGAAGGACTTACTAATTTGCAATCCCAACTTCTTAGGGCACAAGGATTATTGCAATACACCACGGCTACTGGTAAACGTTTGTTAACGCCTATTCCACTCTGTGAAAGTTCTCCCCACACCATTGTTGATACTATCCAGTATCCAACAATTTCTGAGGCCCTTTCACAGGATGTGGCAAAGCTAGGAGCTATTCATACAGCAGGAAAAGAGTTAGAAAAAATTATCTCCGCCGCTATCAAAAAAGAGGAAGGTCGTCACGAAAAAATAAAAGCTGAACTAGACGACACATCCAAAGCGGATATGTATAAATCCTATGGGGATTTGCTCATGATTTATAGCTACTTGCCCCACCACTATGAATCGGAAGTGACAGTACAAAATGTATTATCTGACTCGGCTGAAGATATTACAATCCCATTGGATCCCCCATTATCCATTACAGAAAATGCGCAGGCCTATTATAAACTATATCGTAAGATGAAAAATCGTACAAAAAATGGTCAATACCGACTAGAACAAAGCTCCATGCGCCTTTCTTATTTGGAATCCATTCAATACAGTTTATCTTTGGCCACGACCAAACAGTCTGTTCAAGAAATTCGCAGTGAATGTGAAAGTGCAGGCATCTTGCGTCAATCTAAAAAGCCGATTCCTTTCAAGATTAAAAAAGACAATTTCTTGCATTTTACCATTCCTAATGGTGACGTATATGTAGGGCAAAACAACCAGCAAAATGAGTACCTTACCAACCGTTGGGCTAAACCTAATGACCTATGGTTACATACACAGCATATTCAAGGATCTCATGTTATCTTACGTTCAGATATAGAACCAGATATTAAAATGATTGAAGCCGCTGCGCAAATCGCTGCGTACTTTAGCAAAGGAAAAGATACATCTAAAGTAACCGTGGACTACACCTTAGTGAAGCACATTAAAAAGCCACCTGGATCTCCTTTGGGATATGTCATATTTAATACCCACAACGACATTGTGGTAGAACCGAAAGTACCTAAGGGGTATACAGAAAATCACTAGTTTATCTTATGTACAAGTTTGAATATTCCTTTGTAATCTAATGGTAACCAATGATTTTAACAACATAATCAAAATATAGAAAAGGCTGTAAGCATTCATATCGTTTGCTTACAGCCTTTTTATTATTCTAATTCATATCGTATGAACTTCACTATCACTCTCGTACATCAGACTATATTCAGGTTCTTTTCCATCTATATAATCTAAAAAATATTTTAGAGGGTTAGATATTATCCAAATTATAGCACAAAGATGATAGTTTAACGAGTTATATATAATAACTTAATAGTTTATCCCAATACATCCGCCATGGCTTTCACTGTTCGTTCGATGGCGATATCTATGGTCTCTTTATCAATGGTTAAAGGGGGATTAAAGTAAATGACATTCCCCAATGGTCTAAGTAGTAATCCTCTATCTAATGCTTTTTTGTAGATTTGATAGCCCATGCGCAAGGAGCCATCAAAGCCTTCTTTTGTTTCTTTATTGGTAACAAGTTCGATGGCATTTATTAATCCCATACAACGGATTTCTCCTACATTGGGGTGATTCCCCAAGGCTTTCACTAAAGCATCATGTAAATAGTTACCCATTTCCTCAGCTTGTTCCAAAATATGTTCATCTCGCAACGTATCTAGTACTGCCAATGCTGCGGCACAGCCCAATGGGTTACCACTATAGGTATGACTATGCATGAATGCTTTCATCGTATGGTAATCATCGTAGAAGGCCTGATAAATTTTTTCAGCTACTACTGTAATTGACATCGGCATATAGCCACCAGTCAATGCTTTAGAGACAGTCATAATATCTGGAGAAACTCCTGCATGATCAAAGGCAAATAACTTGCCTGTACGACCAAATCCTGTGGCAATTTCATCAGCAATCAGTAACACTCCATAACGGTCGCACAGTTCACGTAGTTTACGTAGGTATTCTGGCGGATACATTTTCATACCTGCACACCCTTGAATCAACGGTTCTACAATCACCGCTGCTAATGTGGAACCATGCTCTGCGAAATCTTGTTCCATATGCTCAAAACATTCACAGGAACAAGTTTCACGAGTTTTATCATAAGCACAACGATAACAGTCTGGTCCTTGAGTGTGAACAGTTTGATCCATCAACATTGGCTTATAAATTTCAGCAAACAAATCCATACTGCCTACCGATAAAGCACCAATGGTTTCACCATGATAGCTCTCACTGAGGCATAAAAATTTCTGACGCTCTGGGTGACCTGTTTGATAGTGATATTGGAACGCCATTTTCAAAGCACATTCTACAGCACCAGACCCATTATCACTAAAGTGAAACCTTGTTAGTCCTTCTGGTACTACTTCTTTCAATCGTTCGGACAAAGTGATAGCCGGACGATGACTAAAGTTAGCAAAGATAACATGTTCCAGTGTATCTAATTGGTTTTTAATCGCCTCATTGACCTTTGGATGGCAATGACCCAATAAATTACACCACCAAGAACTGATAATATCTATGTATTCTTTTCCATCTACATCATATAAATAGCAACCTTTTGCATGGTCGATTACAATGGGTGGCAATGTTTCATAATCTTTCATTTGAGAACATGGATGCCAAATTAATTCTAAATCCTTTTTTGCCCAATCTTTCATGTGTATACCTATACCTCTCTTATAATTATCTAATTATGCATGAGGATTCACAACATCCTCGTAACAATTTAACATAGTGTCCACATCCATATGCAAGGATGTTTCACCTGGTCTTATTCGATCTAAGACAGGAATCCCTGTCAATCGTTCTATCATTATACAATTATCTTCTTCCATAGGATTTCCTGTATATTGATTTACGATAATTCCTTTTACGGAAAAACCTTTGGATTGCAAATAATGGATTGTTAACACTGTACTATTAATCGTGCCAAGTGCTGCGGTAGCTACCACAATGGTTGGCAGGCCTAAATCTTTTACTATATCTTCTAGCATATATAGCTCTGTATCTGTTACATATAGAGGACAAATTATTCCCCCACTACCTTCTACAGTTGTATAAGCATGTGACCTAGCGACGTTACAGAAATTTTGGTTCACTACGGTTCTATCGATAATTTTTCCTTCATGACGAGCCGCTAAATGGGGAGATACGGCCTCATCAAATACATAAGATAGTAAACTTTCATCCTCCTGTGAAAGTCCTGCCACTTGTTTTACATAGCCTGCATCGCTTTCAGAAATGCTAGGAGCTCCACTAACCGCTGCTTTATAATATGCCACATCATGGCCAGCTTCATGAAGTTTTTTGAGCCATAAAGCAGTGATATATGTTTTACCTACATCTGTTCCTGTACCTAATATATAAAGGCCTTTTGGGCTTTGATTTGTTGTCATGATTTTATCCTTTCCTACATTATTCATCACCTATGTGACTTTTACAAATATCAACATAAGGTGCATACCAACGTGTATATGCACCTTATATCACATCTGTTATGTATACTATCGTTTTAAAATCGGAAGTAATCGTTTTGCAATCACTGCTGCCAAGATACAAAGGAAAATATCTGGAATCACTGGCAATGCAAAACAGTAGATAAATAATACATCTAGTCCAATTGGTTTTGCTAAGTATAGATCCATAATTTCATATAAGTAGACCATGCCTAAGGCATATACTATAGCTAAATTCACAAAAGAAGCGGTTAACAATGTTTTGAAAGTCACAACTGTTGCTTTTTCTATCATACGACCCGCCATAAAAGCACCAATAGCAAAGCCTACAAGATAGCCAAAGGTAGGTTTGAAGATGTACATAAATCCACCACCTTCAGTAAATACCGGCACCCCTACAAGACCAAGAATGATGTACATCGCCACACTCATACCGCCTAATCGACTTCCCAAGATTAAACCAGCTAATGTGGTAAAGAGCAATTGCAAGGTAAATGGTAAATTAGGAATAGGAATCTTAATAAATGCCCCTACTGCTACCAAAGCCACAAATAATGCGGTCATCGTAATTTGTCTTGCACTCATCGCTCCTGTTACATTTGTTTCTTCTTTCATGATAGGACCCTCCCTTGAGCCACAACATAAGATGATAAAAAATGTCTTTCAAGTAGTATTAAAACACTATTGCTTTTTATTGTCAACTCCAATATAATTACTAGGAGTTTACAATAAAAAGAAACGACCTATCCTATCATATATCATGATAGATAGATCGTTTGTATATTATTAGATACATCAAAGATTTATAACTATACTATACTAAATATATCCAAAAGTTAATACTTCCTCCACGGGGTTGTAAAGATTTAATGACTGCACGCTATTTATTTGCAATTAACCGTTCCACCACAGGAATTTGAGCCGTATCTTCTTGTTTCCACGTTAAAGGCACCACAGATATATATCCTTCTTTGATATGTCCCACATCGGTTGGTTTATCTTCCTTATGGAATCCTTGGTCGCCTACAATCCAATAGTACTCTCTACCCTTAGCATCTTGGCGCACATCAATGACATTCGTATACTCTTGAAAGCCTTGATGGAATACTTTCACTTGCTCCCAACCAACAGGGCCTTCTTTTAGGAAATTGACATTTAACAACCCTTCATATTTTCCTTTTTCGTATATAACTCTGATAAAGTCAGTAATAAAAGGCAATATTTCCTCCATACGTTTGACGGTATATTTCTCAAGAGATAAAGCCAAAGATGGAATATCGTACATCAACCCTTCTAATGCGGCACCTACAGTACCTGAATACACCGCATCAGATCCTAAGTTAAATCCATGATTAATACCAGATACAACTAAGTCAGGACGATCATTTTTTAATAAATAAGATAAAGAAAACTTCACGCAGTCTACTGGCGTGCCCTCTACAAAGAGCATTCTTGGGTTGTCACCCTCTTCACTCATCTCTTTTGCTCGAATCGGCACTTGTACCGTTAACGCACTAGATTTTGCACTTTGCTCCACCTTAGGTGCCACCATTGTTACTCGATGGTGCTTTGCTAATTCCTGTGCTAATCCTTGTATAGCTGGGGCCCATAAGCCATCGTCATTTGTTAATAAAATATGCATAGTATCTCCTATCTAATAGTAATATTACATATACTATTGTATAGTAAATTGACTAATATTTCTATATTTGTAAGATTCCGAATATATTTATTTTAGAATTATATCGAACATAAAAACGGCTAGTCCAATCTCAGGACCAGCCGTTACTTTGTTCGATATTATTCTATTATTCTTCAATAGCTGAGATTTTATCCACACGTTTTGCATGGCGACCGCCTTCAAATTCAGTGTGCAACCAAATGTCAACGATATCTAATGCCAAACCTTGACCGATAACACGTTCACCCATAGTGAGTACGTTAGCATTGTTATGCTCGCGACTAGCATGAGCAGAGAATGTATCATGACATAATGCCGCACGAACCCCTTTTACTTTATTCGCTGCAATACCGATACCGATACCTGTACCACATGTCAAAATACCACGATCAAATTCACCAGCTGCTACAGCTTCTGCCAATGGTTTTGCCACATCTGGATAATCCATAGAATCTGTAGAGTAAGTACCAAAATCTTTGTACTCAATACCTTGTTTTTCTAGTAAGCCTTTAATAGCCTCTTTTAAATGAAATCCACCATGATCACAACCAACTGCTACTTTCATTTTGTCCTCCTTTATTTAAAACGTTGTTCACCTTTTAATTACTTATGTAATTCAATCCCTTTTCGTATATGACGTACAATCTGTTCCGCTGTTTTAGTATATATTTCTTGAGATTGTCCAAATGGGTCTTCCACATCCCCAACTTCTCCACCAAATTCAGCAAGGGTCATAATTTTTTTGCTATCAAAAGGAAATTGGCGAAGTAATATTTTTTTATGATCTTCTGTCATTGCCAATACATAATCTGCGGCTTTCACAAAATCTACTTTTAATGGGCGAGAGCTGTGTTCGCTAATATCTTCGCCTACTAATTCACGAACTGCCTCCACAGCTTCGTCGCTCACCTTAGCTCCAGGAACACAAAATAATCCTGTGGATAAAGTCACTACCTCTATACCAAGCTCACGCCCTACAGCACGGGCAATTCCTTCTCCCATAGGACTACGACAGGTATTTCCTGTGCAAACAAATAATAAATTCATAAGTACCTCTACTATACTTTAAAGCTGATTACACTATTTAATGTAGTCTAGCCAACACTTTTACAAAACAATTAATAGAAACCATATCTGATATATATCAATACACCAATATTCACAACTAATACACTCATCCCATCAAGCGTTTCAAACATCCTTAGATATATTGTACATGACCACCACTAGCCTTCTCTAAGCGATTCATAACGGCCACGCCAAGTCCTACCGGTGCACAGCCTTCTACAATTAATGTATCCACACCAATATCATTGAACTGTAATAAACTATCGTATAAACGGTTGGCCAATGCCATAGGTTCTGCATGTTCACCATATACAATGATATCTACTGACAGTGTAAAGTTGGAAAGAACTACATTTAAATTTTCCAAGGTTTCCTCTGACAGTAATAACCCAATTCTCGTTTTTCCCTTACAATCTTCTTGTAAAACAGGTTCTTGCTGAACCATCTTATCTATGATGTCTTTCATATGTTCTGCTACTGTTAATGACTGTCCCACAAGTACTTGTACAGGCATATCAGGGGCATAATGGCGATATTTCATCCCTGGCGCTTTCGGCGCCTCTGTAGGATCATGCAATGCCGTATCATATACCACATGATCCGCCACCATTTCTAGCATCTCTTTTGTGACACCACCGGGACGTAGGATAATTATCGTATCATCTTCGACTTGTACGACTGTAGATTCTACGCCAATTTCACAAGGCCCTGCATCTACTACAGCATGAATACGTCCTTTCATATCGTGTAAGACTGCTTCTGCCGTAGTCGGACTTGGCCGACCTGAACGATTGGCACTAGGCGCTGCAATAGGCACACCCGCAATACGTATCATCTTACGACACACCTCATGGTCTGGGCATCGTAATGCCACCCGAGAAAGTCCACCGGTCGCACGCTCTGGCACTAGCGCAGACTTTTCAAAGGTAATCGTCAAAGGACCTGGCCAAAAGGTATCCATTAATCTTTGTTCTAAAGGAGAGATATGTTTAACTAAACGGTGTACCATAGACTGATCACATACATGTAAAATTAAAGGATTATCAGAAGGTCGCCCCTTTGCAGCATAAATGCGATCCATCGCATCTGCTGCCAGTCCATTAGCTCCTAAGCCGTAAACCGTCTCCGTAGGTATAGCTACTAAATCGCCTACACGAAGCAAAGTGCCCGCTAACTCCATATCATTTGCAGTTAATAACTGTGTCTCAATATGATCTAATGTTTCCATATCGTACCTCCTTTCCTATGCACTATTATATCACTATTTACGTTGTATCTTCCAACGCACTTCACGAATAATACCAGCTATATCATGTTGATACACTGGTTCTCCATAGCATCCTGTTTCTACGGCTATCTTTGATACAGCGTCTTCTTGACCTTGTCCAATTTCGATGGCAAGGTATCCACCGTCTTTCACAAAACGCCAACCTTCACGAATGATAGGAATATAAAACTCTAATCCTGTAGTTCCTCCATGAAGGGCAATATGAGGTTCATGTAATACTTCTTGAGATAATGTGTTCATCTCTGCGGTAGTAATATATGGTGGGTTTGATACAAGCACATCAAATATACCTTCTAAGAATGTTTGTTGCTCATCAAATAGAGACTTACAAGCATCCAATACCGCACTATATTCAGTACCTTTGCCTACTTTCACCTGTTCTAATAGTTGCTTTATATCACTTTCACAGAACCTTGAAACATCGGCTAATTCTAAGGATACGCGATTCTCCTCAGCTACTGCTAATGCTTTGTTGGAAATATCTACACCTACACCAGTGGCATTGGGCAAATAATGCAATAGACTTAACAAAATGGTCCCGGGACCAGTGCATAAGTCTAAGATGCGTGGCGATGCATCCACATCATAAAGAGCTAGTATATCCTCAATTAATGTTTCCGTATCAGGACGGGGAATCAATACATGCTCGTTCACATGAAAGTCTAACCCCATAAATTCTTTATGCCCTGTAATAGCGGCTACGCTATACCCCTTCGCACGCTGTACCACTAGAGGTCGATAGGCATCTAATTCAGCTTTGTCCAAAGGGCGGTCAAAGTTGACATATAAATACATGCGGTCACATCCCAAACTATGAGAAAGCAGTACTTCCCCATCCAAGCGGCTTGATTCTATGCCTTTGGAGCGAAAATACTGCTCTGTCCATTGGAGCATGCGACTAATAGTCCATAACTCATTATCCATGTTGATTTGCCTCTTGCATTTTAGCGGCTTGTTCTGCTGTAATGAGGGCTTGAATTAATTCATCCATATCCCCATTTAATACTGCATTTAATTTGTATAAAGTTAAGTTAATACGATGGTCTGTCACACGACCTTGTGGATAGTTGTACGTACGAATACGCTCGGAGCGATCCCCTGTACCCACTTGGCTTTTACGGTCTGCTGCCATAGCGGACGTCGCTTCTTGCTCTGCTTTATCTTGTAATTTAGCACGCAATACACGCATTGCTTTTTCACGGTTTTTGAGCTGAGAACGCTCATCCTGACAAGCTACCACAATACCAGATGGTTTGTGTGTAATACGGACAGCTGACTCCGTTTTATTAATGTGCTGTCCACCTGCACCAGATGCACGGTATGTATCGATTTCCAAATCTTTTTCATTGATTTCGATGTCGATATCTTCTGCTTCTGGTAATACCGCAACAGTTACAGTAGACGTATGGATACGTCCAGAAGATTCTGTATCTGGAACACGTTGCACACGGTGTACGCCACTTTCAAATTTTAACTTAGAATATACACTGTCGCCTTCGATGGAAAATACGACCTCTTTGAAGCCCCCTAATTCAGGCTCGTTCGCATCGATGATGGTACATCTCCAGCCTTGTGTTTCTGCGTACTTTGTAAACATGCGGAATAAATCTCCTGCGAACAAAGCTGCTTCATCACCACCGGCACCACCACGAATTTCGACGATAATATTTTTATCATCGTTCGGATCTTTTGGTAATAGCAAAATATGTAATTCTGCCTCTAATTCATCTCGACGAACTTTTAATTCATTCAATTCTTCTTGTGCCATAGCACGGAAGTCTTCATCTAGGCTTTTATCACCTAGTACTTCTAACGCTTCTTCAATGCCGGCTAAGACTTGTTTATATTGACGGAATGTGTTCACTGTATCCGTCAATGACGCATGTTGGCGAGTCAGTTTACGCCATTCTTCTTGGCGAGCAATCACATCTGGGTCAGAAATGCGCTGTTCCAAGTCTAAAAATTTATCTTCAATCACTTGCAGTTTATCTACTAACACGGTGACTCCTTTCTAATCTTCTTCGTAAGCATCTTCTTCACTAGGTCGCACAGATTGTAAGGCACGAATGGCCACTTCAATTTGGTCATCCTCTGGCTCTCTCGTAGTCATATATTGTAGGGCCAAACCAGGAGCAATGATGGCTTTCATGAGTGGATGCTGTGTCCGTCCAGCTAGGCGAATCAATTCATAGGAAATTCCAGCCACCACTGGCATCAAGGCTAATCTAGATACTATACGTTCCACTAAATTAGGCCAACCTAGAAATGCGAATACAACAATACTCACTACCATGACGAATAATAAGAAATTAGTACCGCACCGTGCATGTAATCTAGAATGATTTCGCACATTTTCCACGGTTAATTCCATATCATTTTCATAGGTGTGTATCGTTTTATGCTCTGCTCCATGATACTGAAAGACACGCTTAATATCTGGAGTGAGTCCAATAGCAAAAATATATAATAAAAAAAGGATTAAACGAATAATTCCTTCATATAAATTCAATATCATATGATCTGTGCCTGCACCTGGCATAAATTTTGCCAACCATGTCGGTAAGGCGATAAATAATGCTGCTGCAATGAGTACAGATACAGCCATAGTGATGGCAATTTCTTTGTTGGATACCTCTTCCTCTTCTTCTCCAGAGGCCTGTGCCGAAAAGGATAAGGCTTTCATACCAATCACTAAGGATTCAAATAAAGCTACTACTCCACGCAGAAATGGCAACTTTAATACGGGATACTTGTCTTGGATAGATTTCGTAGGTTCTTCTTTAACCGTGATGGTTCCATCTGGTTTTCGACAAGCTGTGGCCATAATCTTAGGACCACGCATCATAACCCCTTCAATGACAGCTTGTCCACCTACATATTTTTTTACTCGTTCCTGAGTCATAGGGTCTCCTGTAAAACAAATATAGGCAGAGCCTTAGCTCTGCCAATTAATTTGTATAGGTTATTTACGTAATTATTTGCCGTAACGTTTGTTAAATTGTTCGATACGACCGCGAGCTTTAGCCGCACGTTGTTGGCCTGTGAAGAATGGATGGCAGTTGGAGCAAACGTCCACGCGAAGATCACCTTTAACAGAACCAGTTTTGAATGTGTTTCCACAACCGCAAGTTACAGTTGCTTCCGCATAATTAGGATGAATTCCTTCTTTCATGTATATACACCTCTTTTCAACGTCTAAACTTTTCCTATAGATTATATCACGAATGCTATACTCTATGCAATACTAGGGACTATGACTTATTCAGATTTTTCTGCTTCTAATTTTTTAGCCTCTGCTCGTTCTTGTTTTGCTTCTTCTAAAGCTTCTTCTAAATCTACAGAGTTTAAGATTTCTTTTAGTTCTAAAATCTCTTCTAATGTCAAGGTTACACCTTTTGTCATTTGTGAGTAATCTTCATCCCAAGCGCGGATATCGAATTTAGGATTGTAACGTCCCCAGCTTGTGCATGTTAATTGCTTTTTCATGCCATCTTTATTTTCTGAAAGTGTACCTAGTACTTTATAAATTGAATAATTAACCACAGCCATGATTAGCCCTCCTCTGCTTCTGTATTCGTTTCTGTTGGCACTGGTACAACCACACTAGCTAGTGTAGCTAATGCATTGACCCAGTTTGTTTCAGCTTGCGCTTTTTCTGTTTCATATTGTTCTAATGAAGTGCTAAAGCTTGTCGTAAATGTAGCCAACGCCTCTTCTTTCACCACTTGACGACGACAACTACCCATTAATTGTAATAATGCAGGTGTGGTAGTTACCATGGACGCTAATGTACGTACTACTTGTTTTCCTTCTTCACTATTGAAATACGTATACCATAAGAATGGTGCACTTGGATGGTTAAAATACCAACGATATTTTACCGTATCATCTTGTAAAATAGATTGTTCCATCGCAGTTTGTACGGCTTCATCCTCTGGGGATGCCCCTAAAGGAATCCCCCCCTTTTGTTCCAATGTAACAGACACATCGATGCCTTTCATAGATACTTGTAAATAATATCCCTCCAATGCTTCAAACATGCGTTGCATGTATGTTGGAATACGATAGTCTCCATGCATATATCCATCTTCACCCATGGTTGGATGTTTTGGATTCATACTTACTTGTACACCATATAGTGAAAGTCCATAGTGAGCCAAACTAAATGTTTCCATAGACGCCAAAACTTCGTGAGGCAATGGAATGAAGTTGGTTTGCTTATACCCATCTTCAACGATTTCACAAATGGACAAATCTACTTTTTTCACAGGTCCTAAGCCATAGCGGAATTCATAGGTTTGCAATGGGGCCCATTCTCGAACGACTTCTAAATGATTTTGAAGAATCATGAACTGTAAGGCTACTCGATTCATATTCAATTGATCTTGTACGGCAGACACTGGAATGAAGTAACGTACAGTGCCTTTTTCGCTTACATTATTCACACGAGCCGCCATTTCTTCCATCGTCGTTACTGGTGCTGTGAACATGCCAGATGTAGCTGCTACAATGTGGTCAAAGATGACATCTTCTGGCCATTCATTGATAACAGGCGCTAGTGGGTATAAACTGCGGAATAAATCATAGCAACTTTCAGAAGCTGTATAGAAGAGCAAACGATCTGTGGGAAGTGTTTGCATGATTTCTTCTGCGATAGCTGCGTATTCCTCAAAATAGGCAAAGAGAATGATTCCCTCTGTATTCTTATGGAAGTCGATAACTTCTTGCATCGGTACAGACCACTGGCGACCGGCAGACACTCCTTCATAATAGCCAGTAGCACTGATGAAGTCCATCAATTCTACACTAAAGGAAATGCCGTAAATTTCCTTAAACCCTGCTTCATCATAGGGCAAGGGGCCAAACATATCTACTGTAGATGTTTGAGCAAGCTCAAATAATTCTTTCGGTGTAATGCCCCACTCACGGACTTCACCACTTTGGGAAATGATTTGATCTAATACTCTAAATCTTGCTATTTCTTGTACGATAGCTGGTCCTGTAATACCTACTTTTGTAAAAGTCTCAATGAGACGTCTCATTTGTTCTGTCATATTATACCTTCCCCGCCGATTGGCATACATCATATAAAGGGCATTCGTCACATAATGGTTTTCGTGCTTTGCAAATCTTTCGGCCATGCCAGATCAGCCAATGATGTGCGGCACTCCAGTGTTCCATAGGAATTGCTTTTTTCAGTTTCTTTTCTACTTCGTCTGGTGTTTTACCCTTGGCTAAACCTAACCGATTGGACACTCGGAACACATGAGTATCTACAGCAATGGCTGGTGTATCAAATAGAATGGACACTAATACATTAGCAGTCTTACGCCCTACCCCTGGCAATGTGACTAAGGTATCAAAATCTCGGGGCACTTCACTATTATATTGTTCCACTAAAATTTTGCATGTTTCATGAATATGTTTAGCTTTAGAACGATATAACCCGCAATCTTTAATGAGCGCCTCTAATCCAAGTATACCTAATTCATACATGTCTTTAGGATCGCTATATTTCGGAAAGAGTCGTTTTGTTACAATGTTGACTCGTTCGTCAGTACATTGTGCAGATAATGCAACTGCTACTAGTAATTCAAAAGGCGTAGTAAATTCTAGTGCCGGTTTTGCATCATGGTAGACTTCTCCCAATATTCGTATTTGCTCTGCCTTGATGGCTTTTGTGATTCGCATCGGAGTCTTCTCCTCTAAGATGAAAAAACTATATAAATTGTGTTATAATATAAATCTACAATGAATATCATCAGTTAGATACTTTCATCTAACACTAATATATAGTGTATCATACCATAAAGAAAGTCTAGTAACAAATAAGGAGATTATCTATGACAGAACAAGAAAAAAAAGAAATGACCATGGAAGAAGCATTAACACGCATTAATGCATTGGCAGCGAAAAAAAAATCTGGTCAAAGCTTAACAGAAGAAGAGTTAGCAGAAAAAAAAGATTTATATGAAGTGTATTTAGGTTTTATCCGTGCCCAAGTGGTACAACATTTGGAATCTATTGAGTTTGTAGATGCTGAACCTGAAGCAGATACTGTGGAAGTGGATGTAGATTTAGACACAAAACACTTACGGAAGAAGCATTAATATGTCTCAATACACAGAAAAGGATTTGCGCATTTTAGAAGAACCCTTTGTGGAAATCAGAAAAAAGGTAAAAATTCTACTTCGTATGGGCTGTTTATTATCTGAAAATGGAGCCAATGCGAACCAAATTGTTCGAGATATGCATCGCGCAGCCGCATATATGGGAATTCCAGCAGATCATCTTCATATCCATATTGCCTACTCTAATATTTTGATTAATATTCATAGTCCAGAAGATTGCTTTACATCCTTTAGAAATGTCCAATATTTAGGAGCTAATATGGATATTATTTCCTCCATTAGTGTCTTAACTTGGACTGCATTACGTAATGAGTATACTCTTGATGAATTTTCCCAAAAACTCGAAGAGATTGCTAAAAAAGATCCTCCCCATTCGGACGCCACATCTGCCATCTTTGCAGGATTTGCCTGTGGTGCTTTTCCTATCTTATTTGGGGGTACTATTATCTCTGCATGGATTACAACATTCTGCGCTCTCCTTGGATTTATTATACAATTGATATTAAAACGTTTTCAAATTAATGGCTATATCAGTATCGCCTGTGCTGCTGCGGTATCTTCTGGATTAGCCTTTCTATCCGGATGTATTTTTGACTCTGCCGATGTGATCTATGCTATGATTGCTTGCACATTGTTTATGGTTCCTGGCATTCCTCTCATTAATACAGTCGATGATTTGCTAAACAACTACATTTTGGCAGGAATATCTCGAGCTGTACATACGTTACTCATTGTGGGTAGTATGACTGTAGGGATTAGCATGGCTCAATACTTCAATCATTCTTATGATTTCACCCATTTAAGTATTGTTCCAGACAGCATTTCCATTGTTTTATTAGGTGCTGCCGTTGTGGGTGCTGCGGGCTATGCTGTGATGTTTTATACTCCAAAGCGTCTACTCCCACTCATAGGTATTGGTGGCCTCATTGCTATTTTAGTAAAAAATATGCTCATATTATACTTAGGATTTTCTGTGTTTGGCGCTACTTTTATCGCTGCTGCTATGGTCAGTTTATTTTCTCTGAAAGCAGCTCGTTATTCCCATACATCCTCTAAGGTATTGGCGATTCCATCAGCGATTCCTCTTGTACCTGGCGTATTTATCTATCGATTTTTATATGCCATGTTACATATTAATTCTCTCACATCTGCAACCTTAGTCGAAGCCATTCAAAGTGGAGTCACTGCCATCCTAATCATCATATCCATCGGTGTAGGCGTTGCTATTCCTTCTATTCTAGCTGGTAAAATATTAGATGCTAGAAAAGAGAAAAAACTAGAAAGTTTATTAGATAAACGGTATACATAAGAAAAGGACTGATATCTCAAAGATATCAGTCCTTTTTGTGTATTATAGATGAGCTTCTACAGCTGCTTTTAATTCTTCTAATGGAATGAAACCGATTTTGCGATCTACGATTTCACCATTTTTGAAGATAGCAAAAGTAGGAAGAATTTCAATTTTGAAGAATTGTGCCAATTCAGGTTGTTCATCAGTGTTTACTTTTGTTAATGTCACTTTGTCGCCTAAGGCAGCTGCCAATTCATCATATACTGGCATCATGCGAACACAGTATCCACACCATGGTGCCCAGAAATCTACAACAGTTACTTTATCATTTGTTGCTACTACTTCTTTAAAATTTGCAGATGTTACATCAATAATTGCGCTCATATAAGCCTCCTATTAAATTTGAATCAATACACAGTCTTGAATCACTTCAAGACCTAATTCAGTTGCCTTTTTCACTACTGCCGGTTTATCCGCACCTGGTTGTAGCCAAACGGTCTTAATCCCTAATTCTTTACAACTATCTAGAGCTTCTAAACCAACTTTTTCTGGCACAACAAAGTCCACTACGGTAGGTACTACTGGCAACTCATGCAAGCTTGGATAGCATTGTACGCCATCGATAGATGTAATATTAGGATTCACTGGATACACTGTATATCCTTTATTGACAAGATGTTTGAAAATCTTATATCCGAACTTATCGGTTCTTGTTGTGGCACCTAAAACGGCCCACGTTTTTTCTTGGATCGCTGTTTCCATTGACATACGTATCACCTCGTTACTGTACTATCATACCATAATATCGAAATTTGTCAATTTAATTGTATCTTGTTTTAATAGTTTCTTTGGAATTGTAATCTCCAATAGTTCTGAAAGCCCTATGTGACCGCTAAGAGGTAAGTCCCCCTTTGTGAGTAATCCTGTTTCTAATGCAAACCATGCCCACAATCTCTCTGGTGTAGCCCCTTGGTTCTGCAGATCACGTATGGTTATACTTTGTTGCCGTTTAGACAGACGATACCCTTCTGCATCCACTAGCATAGGGGCATGACCATATTGCAAAAAAGGAAACCCCAAGGCTTGGGCCAGCGCAATTTGATGACCCGTCACAGGCAGTAAATCATTACCACGAACTACTTCTGTGACACCCATTTCATAATCATCAATGACCACCGCCAAATGATAGGCAATCATTCCATCCCATCGCTTTAACACGATATCATCATTACAAGATTGGATTTCATAATCTATCGTGCCTCGATATATGTCCAGAAAGGATCCTTTTATATTCTCCATATGAAATCGCCAAGAAGGAGGTCTTTCACCTATGGTCGGCTCATGGGTTAAACAATATCCATCGTACACATGATGGGCTTCACCTTGATGAGGAGCACTACTGATTTCCTGTAAACGCGCTCGATTACAATAACATGGATATAACCGTTTTTGGCTACGTAATTCTTGTAAATATCTCTCATATATATCCAAACGTTCGGATTGATACGTAGGTGCTTCGTCCCAAGTAAAACCAAGCCAAGATAAATCTTCTAGTATATGATCTGCATAGATTGGTTTAGATCGTTGTGTATCTACATCTTCTATGCGCACTATATATTCACCATCTTGATGCCGTGCAGACCAATAGGACAAAAATGCTACCCACAAATTCCCTACATGCATATGGCCTGTAGGACTGGGTGCAAAACGACCTTTCATAGAAACCTCCTAGGCCTCTTCGCTAAGGTGTTCCCACCTCTCATAGAGAGCCTCTAACTGTGATGTTGTATTGGCTAACTCTTGAGACAATCGTTCATATTCTGATATATCTCCTTGTATAGATGGGTCCTGTAGCTGTACCGTATACATTTTAACTGTCGCCTCATACCTTGCAATATCTGATTCTACTTTGGCTAATTCCTTTTCCAGCATAAAAGAATTCGTTTTCTTTTTAGGGGCTGTCACTGCTTCTGAATAGCTAGTATCTTGTTCCTCTGTTATAGCAGCCTCAGATATACCTTTATGTATCTCACCATTAGAATCAGTACTCACTGCTGTACCTCCAGCATTGTCGGCCTTTCCTGCTGTATTGCTGGACATATTGTTGCGTTTCATCTGCTCAACTTCTAATCGTTGGGCTGCTAACACTGATCGTTCCAACATTTTTTCTTTATAATACGAATAATTGCCATGAAACTCTTCAATGCCACCATTATCTAAGACCACAATGCGTTTTGCCACAGCATCCAACAAATATCTGTCATGGGAAATAATGAGCAATGTGCCCTCAAACTGTTGTAAGGCTTGCTCCACTGTTTCTCGTGTAGGGATGTCTAAATGATTTGTCGGTTCGTCAAGGATTAAGAAGTTACGGCCTTCTAAAAATAACTGTAATAAAGCTACCCTAGCACGTTCTCCACCAGATAAATCTCCTATTAACTTGAATACATCATCACCTCTAAATCGAAAGGCACCTAATACGCTACGAGCAGATTCTTCTGACATATCATAAGGAGCCATGATCTCTTGTAACACAGACCAACTAGGGTGTAATTCTTCATGTTCTTGCGAGAAATATCCTGTCTGTACACGATTTCCAGTTGTAATCGATCCATCCAGTGTATTAAGTTCCCCCATAATTGTTTTTACAAAAGTCGATTTTCCAGCTCCATTCGCACCAATTAAGCCTACCACATCTCCTCGACGTAAGGTCGTTGTAATATGTGTAGCCACTGGATGTTCTACATCATATCCAATGGACACATCTTCCACCATCAACACTCTGTCTGCACTCATTTCTGCCTTAGGAAAGGTAAAAGCAAACTCTCTATCTTGGTCTGGTGCCTCTAATCTTTCTAGTCTATCTAACTGTGATTGACGACCACGAGCCATTTTAGATTTTATGCCTGCTCGATATTTGTCAATATATTCTTCCGTTTTACGAATGTGTTCCTGTTGCTTTTCATACGCACGTTGATACGCCACTCGTTGCTGCTCTCGTTGTTTCAAGAACTGGCTATAATTACCTTTATAGGTATGCACTTTATGATGAGATAATTCTACCACTTCTGTCGCCACTTGATCTAAGAAATATCGGTCATGACTGATGATGACAATGCCACCTTTATAGGATTTTAAATATCCCTCTAACCACTCTAACATTGGCATATCTAGATGGTTAGTAGGCTCATCAAGAAATAAAAAATCAGGACGACGCACCAAGGCTTTCGCCAAGTTAATACGCGTTTTTTGTCCCCCAGAAAATTCACTGGCTTTCTTCTTTAAATCTTCGTCACTAAATCCTAACCCATAAGCAATACGTTGGCTTTGTTTTTCATAATCATAGCCACCAAGCCATTCTAATCGCTCTTGTAAATAGGATAAACGACGCAAGTCCTGTTCTGTGGCATCTCGATTTTCTAATTCTGTCGTTAACGCTTCTAACTGGGATTCTAAGTGCTGTACATCAGCCCAAGCCGTTTGAATTTCTTCTTCTAAACTAGCATCACCTAAATTTACATCTTGCTGTAAATAGCCTATAGTGATACTACTGTCTTTCACAATGATCCCCTCATCATGTTCTTCTATGCCTAGTATGCATTTCATCAACGTCGATTTACCTGCCCCATTCGGGCCAACTAAAGCAAGACGCTCTCCTTGTCGTATGGTAAAAGATACATTAGAAAAGATTTCTCGTATCCCAAAGGATTTCCCTAGTTTTTCTATTCGGATCTGTTCCAAAATACTTCCCCTATCCTATTTCTGTTCCCTATACAAAAGTATTACCATTACATGGTATCTAAAAAATATACCATTTATCTTAGTAAATAATATAGGTAGTTTATAAACTAAGTAATACTTCTTGTAAATGATTCGTCAAAGCTTGTTCAAATTTATCTATCGTAGTTGCGTCCAAGTCATGTGTAATTCCTGGATAGCCTTGTTGTCTAGTTTCACCAAAAAATTCATTGCGGAATGTATTATAAAATAAGACCACTCCTGTTTCCTCATTATCTTTGATATAGGTGCCAATAATATAGGAACCATTAATCATATCTAATGCAGTATGAGGTGTCACATCTAAATGATATTCTGCGATTGTTTGTGGCAATGCCTCTGTATAATTCCACTGATGTATACCTTTTTTCTTGTATTCGTACACAAATCCTTCTTGGGGCGCCATAAATCGTGTCATCATAGATGCTTTATAGTTGGCCTTTAGGTTCTCCATAAATGGGGTTAAAGACTCACGTATAAAAGCAATATCTACAAACTCTACTAAAGGTACTGTAATACGTACCATATAATCCCCTACTTCCGTATCATAGAGAACTGACCAACGCCAATTTCTATCATTTGTATAATAAAAGATACTATATACAGTAGATGATAAGGCTTTTTGTTCCACCACTAAGTGAAAGTCTCCAATAGTGGATTCTAACCATGATAAATCGAGGGTTTCACATTCTTTTATGATTGTATCCATGAACTCTTTCCTTATCGTAGTTGACTATATAATGCTTGATACTGTGATTCATGAGCTATCACGCGTTTTACGTAATCTTTTGTTTCTGGAAATGGTATTTTGTCTATATCATCAAAATTATCATCCCAGCCATAGGTCTGCATCCATTCCTCCACATGACCACGTCCTGCATTGTAGGCTGCTAAGGCTAAGATTTCGTTACCTTTAAATTCTTCTAATAAATATGATAAATACCAAGTCCCTAATTGTATATTCGTGTTCGGTTCCTTAATATCTTGGTCAGACAGGCTAGACTGATTTAATTGTTCTCCAATCCAGTGCGCTGTTTCTGGCATTAACTGCATCAATCCTATAGCCCCTGGTAAAGATTTTGCATTCGTATCAAATTTACTTTCCGTATAGATAACAGCCGCAACCATAGATGGTCTTACATGGTAAGTAGATGCATTTTTCATTACCGCGCTTTCATATACTAACGGATACGCATACTGTCTAGCTAAATAGGGTTGTCCATATTGCACATAATAGGCCGTAAGAACAACGATTAGCCAAGCAAATGCTGTGGATACCCTCATAGTTCCTCCTTCTGAAAGTGAATTTTCGCTGTTTTCCACAATTTACGTAATTGTTTTTCTAATTCTTTCATAGTCCCAGAATTATCGATGACCACAGTACTTAAATCACGTTTTTCATCTAAACTCATTTGACTACGAATTCGATCCAGTGCCTCCTGTTCAGAATAAGCGTTTCGTTTCATCAAACGCTCTAGTTGTGTCACAGGGTTTACGTACACAAGCCAAATCTCATCCATCTGTGTATGCCAATCTGTTTCAAACATCAATGGTATATCATAAATAATAGCCTGCTTTCCTTTTGCTTCCCATTCTTCTGTCAATTCTTGTATACGATGTCTAATATGGGGTTGCAATATAGAATTGATGGTCTCCAAGGCTTCTGGATCAGAAAATACAAGGCTACCAATATAGGCACGATGTAACGTACCATCTTCTAGCACTGTATTAGGTCCAAAGGCCTCTACCAATTCCTGTAAACCTGGTGTCCCCGGCTCTACTACTTCTCTAGCCACTACATCTGCATCAATATAGGGAATACCTTTTTTTTGTAACCATCGTAACACTGTACTTTTACCAGAGGCAATACCTCCTGTGAGTCCGATTTTATACATATTTACCCCCACATTTGATTCTAGTCATACTCAACTATTATTATACACAAATACATTGTATAGAAATTCTATAAACCTACTATTTTACATCTGCCCAGTTCTGTGCACTGTGCACATCTACCTGCAATGGCACTCGTAATGTCACTACTTGTTCCATACAATTACGCAACAGAGTTTCTACTTGCTCTTGTTCCGATTCTACTACTTCTAGCACTAGTTCATCATGTACCTGTAATAAAATACGAGATTGCAAGCCTTGCTCTTCTAGCGCTTGTTCTACTTGGTTCATGGCTAACTTAATAATGTCGGCCGCTGTCCCTTGAATTGGTGTATTCATAGCTGTACGCTCCGCAAAGGATCGACGGTTAAAGTTACGGCTATTAATATCAGGTAATGGGCGAACACGGCCAAACATAGTGCGTACAGATCCAGTTTCATGGGCTTCTTGCACCATGCGGTCCATGTACCCTTTAATTTGTGGATAACGACTGAAATATAACTCAATATATTCTTTTGCTTCTGCTCTCGTAATACCTAAGTCACGCGACAAACCAAAGTCACTAATACCATAAATAATACCGAAGTTGATCGCCTTTGCATGGGAACGCTCCAGCGGCGTTACTTCTTCTAAGGATTTACCTAATACTTCTGCTGCTGTAAAACGGTGAATATCTTCACCATTTTGGAACGCTTGAATTAAGGCAGGATCTTCTGACAAGTGCGCCAAAATACGTAATTCTATCTGAGAATAATCGGCACTGACGAACATATCATATCCATCATGAGGTTTAAATAAAGCTCGAATTTCTCGGCCTTTTTCACTGCGTACAGGAATGTTTTGCAAATTTGGATCAGAACTACTTAAACGACCAGTAGCTGTTACCATTTGATTAAAAGAAGTATGAATTCGATTAGTATGAGGATTCACAAGTCCTTCAAACCCTTCTAAGTAGGTAGATACCAATTTTACCACTGAACGATAGGCCAAAATTTGTTCAACAATTTCATGGTCATTTCTGAGCATGTCTAGGACTTCAGCATCCGTAGAATAACCAGTTTTTGTTTTCTTAATCACTGGCAATTGTAATTTTTCAAACAAGATAACACCCAATTGTTTTGGAGAATTAATGTTGAAAGTTTCTCCAGCCAATGTAAATATCTTTTCTTGTAGTTCACTAACCTCTACTTTGAAGCGTTCCAATGTAATGTGTAATTGGTCTACATCCATGTAAATACCATTTTTTTCTAGTACACATAGAGTACGTAATAATGGCAATTCAATATCTCGATATAAGTCCCACACACCTGCTACTTCCATCTCTTCCGTAGCCTTCTCGTGCATATGGTATAAAGCTTGTGCTTGTAGAGCCCACTCTGTTTCATTTTCCGTAGCAGGAATGGAAGGTTGTCCAAAACGTTCGCATAAATAAGTCATACCATAGTTTGCTCGTGTAGGATCGAGTAAATACGCCATTAATGTGAGATCTTTGATATGAACAGTTTCTTCTTTCAAAATTGAAATGCGACCTGTTGTTTCAGTACCTAATACTTCAAATAATAATTTTGCATTATCTGTAACCAGTTCCCTGGCCCCTTCAAAGACTGTTTCTAAATGCCCTACATCTACAAATCCATTTACAACTAATTGGGCATCCCCATTATATAGATATAAGGCTTCTATCGTCCTAAATGGATGTTTTCCAGCTTCTTTCAAGACAAGGCTAATCACTTTATCTTCGTAAAATTCTCGTGGCACTTCTGTGACATGAGTTAATTCAATTTCTTCTGCTGGTGGAGCTAAGAATTGATCGAATAGAGTCCCTTCTTCTGCCACACCCATAGCCTTTAGTAGTCTTGGTGTTACTGCGTGAAAACCTAACTTTTCAAATAAAGGTGTCACTTCACCACGATGTACAGCAGGAACAAATTGCTCTAGTTCATAAGGCATATCCATATCTGTTTTGATGGTAGCTAGTTGATGCGAAATGAACGCTAAGTCTTTGTTGTCTACTAAGCGTTCTTTCAGTTTTCCCTTTTGTTCCTCAATATGCTCATATACACCTTCTAAAGTACCATATTGATTTAATAGTTTAAGGGCTGTTTTTTCACCAACGCCAGGTACACCTGGAATATTATCTGAAGAATCTCCCATAAGAGATTTCATTTCAATAACCATTTGAGGCCCATACCCATACAGTTCTTCCATATTAGCCATAGTCACATGAAGCATATCAGTGATGCCCTTTTTCGTTAAAAACACACTGGTATACTCATCGACTAGTTGTAGGTTGTCTCTATCACCAGTAATGATATGAACAGCAAGGTCTGATGAGCCCCATTTTTTGCTCAACGAGCCAATGATATCGTCGCCTTCAAATCCTTCTTCTTCAATGACAATGATACCTAAGGATTCTAAGACTTCACGGATCAAGCTAAATTGTGGACGCAATTCATCTGGTGCACTTTGACGAGTTCCTTTATAGTCTTCGTAAATATCCATACGGAATGTTTCTTTACCTTTATCAAAGGCAACTGCAATGTAATCGGGATTGATTTCTTCATACAGTTTTGTAAGCATTGTTAAGAATCCATACACAGCATTGGTAGGAACTCCTAGAGCATTTTGCAGTGGTGGAAGTGCAAAAAATGCACGATATAATAAACTACTGCCATCTATAACCATTAATTTTTTCATATAAGCATCTCCTATTAATAGATTTATGTATCCTTAATTATATCATATTTCCTGCTCTCATGAGTGATGAAAATAGAGGTTATTTCTGTGTAAAGCCTTGCTATATAAGCCAATATTCCTTAGAGTAAATATAAAAATAGTTGCAAAACTGTACGCCCTATGATATACTACTTTAGTAATAATACAGTAAATCACAAGGAGGTGACTCAATTGCCAAATATTAAATCCAGTATTAGAAGCGTAAAAACGGATGCTGAACGTCGTGCGAAAAACTCTGCTGTAAAATCTCAAATTCGTACAGCTACTCGTAAGACTGTAGAAGCTGCTCAAGCAGGCGCTGTAGAAGAAGCTAAAAAAGCACTAGTTCATGCTACAAGCGTAATTGATAAAGCAGCCTCCAAAGGCGTTCTTCATAAAAATACTGCAGCTCGCAAAAAATCCAATTTAGCAGCTAAAGTAAATGCTCTATAATGAACTCTAAAAGAGGGTTAACAAGGAGAAATACCATTTCTCTTAGTTAACCCTCTTTTTTATATATCACCTCAATATTCTAGATCCACCGTAAGATACTAGTATGTATGCATGTATCTACTGATTCTAGTATTCCTCTATAAAATTATCAAGGCAATTATAACAAAAGGAGCTACTTTCATAGCTCCCCTCGTCGCATTCGTTCAAGTTTTTCCGCCACATCCCCATCAATATGTGCACCTAATTCATTACGTTGTAATGTCATAGCATCACGTTGATGATAACCTGTATATCGTTTACGTTCTTCTTGTTTAGCTAAGTCAATTTGATGACGTAATTCACGTGCTGATATGCGTAATCCTCCAAATCCTAAAATTTGGCTTTGTTCTTCCCCATCACTTGTTACGACGTAGATTGTCTTATATTGACCCTTTTTATTAAATACTTCACGCTCAATATAGGCATCTGCCGTCTCATGAGTACCCGTAAAGACCTCAATAAAATCTGCAGATATACGCTGTTCATCTGCTGTAAAAGGTGCGTGCTTACCATCAAATACAAGAATAATTTTATATCCCTTATAGGTCCCATAATTGAGTAATCTATGACGTAATTCTAATCGGGCATGTTCTAAAGACTCCTTACTGAGTGATTTCAAGTCAGCCCAATCAAAAATAACATTATACCCATCTACAATTAAAATATCTTTTTTCATAGTATACCTATTATCGTTGACGTCTCGCTTCATATAAAAGAACCGCTGCTGCTACCGATGCATTTAATGAGTTAATGGTTCCAAACATGGGAATCGTTACCAATACATCACACAATTCCTTTGTCAATCGACTTAGACCTTTTCCCTCATTACCAATGACCAATACAATAGGACCTGTCATATTGACATCATACATCACAGTCCCATCCATATGAGCTCCCATCACCCAGAAGCCTTGACTTTTTAATTGCTCAATGGTCTGTGCAACATTGCCAATTTGTACCAATGGAATCGATTCTACAGCCCCTGCAGATGTTTTGCTAACGGTAGCATTAATAGGCGCATTATGACGTTTAGGAATCAATACAGCTGTAGCACCTACACATTCAGCCGTACGAATGATAGCACCCATATTATGAGGGTCTTCCACACCATCCGTTAAAATCAACAACGGATGCTCTTCCGTACACTTGAGCAATACATCTTGCAGCTCTTGAAACTTCACCGCATTCACCAAGGCTACCACACCTTGATTCGGCACATCACTAGGATACTTCTGTAAATCCCCTTCCTTCACGCGACGAACCTCAATACCCTTAGACCTTGCCAAACCCAATATCTCCGAAAGAGAGCCACCTTGCTTACCTTCTGCCACTAAAATACGATGAATCCCTCGATCCGACTTCAGCGCCTCACGCACAGCATTACGACCTACAATAAACGTATCCATGAAAACCTCAAACCTTCCCAACAGTAATACCACCTATATTGGTTAATCTATTACCATTACATAGCATCTATGTCATATCATTATAATCTATAAAAAATAGCCACTACTAGCTATTACTTTATTATACCACTAAAACAAGACAACTCCCAACATAACACATGAGCGCCCCCCTGAAATGTTGTCACACCCACTAGTACAACGAAAAAAAGACATATTCTATGCCATGTCACGTTCAACTGTCGTTAATTAAGAAAATACAAGAAGAGCACGGTGTGCCCCTGAACAAACATCATGAAATGCCGTTTGAGAGGAGGTATACCGTGCTCTTCCCTTTCCTCTAAGCGACACCCGCTGAAACGTTGTCATCCTATATACTTTTAGAGAAATACGCCATAGACTTCCAAGAAGATATATTTGTATCTGCTATAAGAAGTCTGTAGCTTTTTGATGATTAGCTAAAGACCTAGAAGAGCACGGCGTGTTCCTGAAGAAACATCATGAAATGCCGTTTCTGAAGGAATATGCCGTGCTCTTCCATTCCACAGATTAAGAAAACGCCACAGACTTCAATACAAGTTAATTAATGAAAGCCTATGGAGTATTTATATTCATGCTACATATGTGACAACGTTTCAGCAAAAGCGAATTCCATGAGAGTAGTAAGTCTCTCCTCATCCCCCTTGCGATAGGTATACCCCAACAACGCCTCAAAGGCTGTACTCATGCGGTATTCCTGTACACTGGCACTTTTCGGTACATGCACATTACTATTACGAGCCCGTTTTGCCACTAATAACTCTTCCTCTGTCAGAGTTGGCTCTAATGCCTGTAATACTTTCGCCTGTGCTTTTGCATTGATAAATGACGTCACTACATCATGAAGTATTTGTGTTTTTGTAATGCCCGTTTCTACTACACGATTTCTGATAAATAAGGTATATACACCATCCCCAATATAAGCAAGCATAAGAGAGTCCTCTAAAGGACCCTCTTCATTTGCTTCTACTTTCACTGAAGATTTTAATTTATCAATCGCCATAGATCGTAGCTGTTTATATCGATTAAAGT
The DNA here is from genome assembly GCF_003992175.1 of Veillonella sp. VA141. Classification (NCBI taxonomy): domain Bacteria; kingdom Bacillati; phylum Bacillota; class Negativicutes; order Veillonellales; family Veillonellaceae; genus Veillonella; species Veillonella sp. VA141. The sequence continues at coordinate 99,807 of NZ_RQVM01000005.1, read as the reverse complement.
TCACGTTTTTTCCACCGTGCCCCTTGTGGGGAATCTTCGATGACAATTCCAATATTGGCCAATTCATCACGAATGGAGTCTGCAATGCCCCATTGTTTTTGCTCACGAGCACATTGACGAATATTCAAGATTACTTCCATTAATTGATTATATTCTTCGTTACTAGTTTCTTGACCTTTCCAGCCCTCTTCTAATAAACCTAGAATATCTAACATCATTTTAAAGATTTCTTTAACTTCACCAATAGTGCTATGGCATACAGTGCCATCACAGCTTTGAACAGATTGGTAATAGATGTTAATTTCTTTTGCCAAACCATAAATTGGTGCTGTTGCTAACGCTGTATTGAAATCATCGCTCATAGCTGCTTCAAACTCTTCTTTATAATTACGAGCATTTTTCAATAATTCTGCTGCTTCCAGTTCACACAATCCTTCTGGACGACTTTCTAAGTACAGTAAGTTGTCAATCACGGTTTGGAATCGTTCAATAGCCTTAGTCGCTTCATCTAAGCGTTCATCACTGAAGTCCAATGGACTACGATAATGTGTGCTCAACAAGAAAAAACGCAATGCATCTGCACTATATTGTTCTAAAATATCTTTCACCAAGAAGAAATTGTTCAAGGATTTACTCATTTTTTCTTGATTAATGGTAATGAAACCATTGTGTACCCAATAACGTACAGCTGGATGGTGTTCAGAGCATCCTTCAGATTGGGCAATTTCATTTTCATGATGAGGGAAGATTAAGTCAGATCCACCGCCATGGAAGTCAAATTCTTCGCCCAAATATTTTTGACTCATGGCAGAACATTCAATGTGCCAACCTGGTCGACCTTGCCCCCAAGGGCTTTCCCAGAATGGTTCGCCTGGTTTTGCCGCTTTCCATAAAGCAAAGTCCATTGGATTTTCCTTACGGTCATCTACATCTACACGAGCACCAGCTTCCATATCGTCTAAAGTACGACCAGATAGTTTACCATAATGCTCAAATTTCTCTACACGATAGTACACATCACCATCTACTGCATAGGCATAGCCATTGTCGATTAATGTAGTGATCATGGAAATAATTTCTTCCATATGCGTAGACACACGAGGATATACATCGGCACGACGCACATGTAATGCATCCATTACATCATAGTATGCATCAATATAGCGATCAGAGATTACATTCCATGCTACCCCTTCACCATTAGACGTATTAATGATTTTATCATCCACATCTGTAAAGTTTTGTATATATGTTACTTTATAGCCTACATGGCTCAAATAACGACGAATGGTATCCCATGTCACAAAAGGACGTGCATTACCAATATGAGGATGATTATATGGTGTTACACCGCATACGTAGATGCTAACTTCCCCTTCTTTCACAGGTTGGAATACTGATTTTTCACGAGTCATCGTGTTGAAAACGGTCAGTTCTCTCATTAGAAATAGCCTCCTTGTATGCACTTAGCCTAAACGGCGAAGTACTTTTTCTTTGCCAAATAAGGTAATAATATAATTCAAGTCAGGACCATGCATTTGACCTGTGGTAGCAATGCGAATTGGCATAAATACAAATTTGCCTTTTAATCCTGTTTCTTTCATAATCGCTTTGATTGCTGCTTTCACAGCATCTGGGGTAATCTCATCCATAGCTTCAATTTTTTCTTTGAAAGCCTTAATTACTGTTGGATACGATTCTTCTGCTTTCACAGCTGCAATCTCTTCTGCATGTTCTGCATCTTCTAGGATATCATCTTGGAAGAATATATTTACTTCATCTACGATTTGAGCACCATAACTAATATGGTCTTTCACGCAAGTACAAAGCATCGTGAGCCATGCTTGTTCCTCTGTAGACGGACTTTCACTAGCGTAGCCAGCTTTTACCAAATGAGGTAAACATAATTCATATAATGCATCTGGTGTCAATTGTTTCATATAATTGAAATTAATATAATTCAATTTATCAATATCAAAGACAGCTGGATTTTTTGCCACTCGATCCATAGAGAATTTTTGACACAACTCTTCCTTAGTGAATAGTTCTTCCTCACCTTCAGGAGCCCAGCCTAGTAAGGCTAAGAAGTTCACAATTGCTTCTGGTAAGTATCCCAACTCACGGTATTGTTCAACAGAGGTAGCACCATGTCGCTTACTCATTTTTTTGCCATCTTTGCCCATAATCAAGGAAATATGACCAAATGTTGGTACATCCCAGCCCAAAGCTTTATAGATCACGATTTGACGTGGTGTGTTAGATAAATGTTCTTCCGCACGGATAACATGAGAAATACCCATTGTGTGATCGTCTACCACAACGGCATAGTTATAGACAGGAATTCCATCGGATTTAACAATAACGAAATCTCCAATACCATTAGACTCAAAGGATACATGACCACGAACCATATCATCAAAAGCTACTGTTTCATGCAACGGAACACGTAAACGGATGGTTGGTTTACGTCCTTCTGCTTTGTAGGCAGCTTTTTGTTCTTCCGTTAAATGATGACAATGACCATTATATTTTGGAGTTTCACCACGACCTAATTGCTCTTCCCGAACGGAATCTAATTCTTCTTGGGAACAATAACATTCGTAAGCATGACCAGATTCTAACAATTGTTGTGTTACTTTTTCGTAAATATCTAAACGTTCTGTTTGGCGATATGGACCATGTTCGCCCCCTACGTCAACACCTTCATCCCAGTCCATACCAAGCCATTTAAGAGCAGCCTTAATGTTTTCTTCGCTTTCACGAGTAGAACGAGCTTGGTCAGTATCTTCCACGCGCAATAAGAATGTACCTTGCTCCTTGCGAGCTAATAAATAGTTAAATAATGCGGAACGAGCTCCACCAATATGAAATGGACCGGTTGGACTCGGTGCAAAACGAACTTTCATGAGTTATAACTCCTCTCTTTCATACATTGAAACAACAGCTTGTGCGGCTATACCTTCTGTTCTTCCCAAGGCACCTAACCCTTCATTTGTCGTTGCTTTAATACTAATTCTACTAAGAGGGATACCTAAATCCACACTTAGATTTTCTTTCATTTTTTCAATATGAGGTTTCAATTTTGGAGCTTCTGCAATGACCATGATATCTGCATTGTAGATTCCAAAATTTGAGTCCTTTAATAATTGTACCACTTTTTCTAATAATAGCCTACTAGAAATCCCTTTGAAAGCATCATCTTCTGGAGGAAAATAATACCCAATGTCTCGCATACCTGCAGCCCCTAGCATAGCATCCATAAGGGCATGAATCAACACATCCGCATCAGAATGCCCATCAGGACCAATAGGGCTATCGATAGTTACCCCTCCTAATACACAAGGTCGTCCCTCTTTGAAACGGTGGATATCATAACCATAACCAATACGCATCATAGATTCTACTCCTAAATACTTCTTAGCAATTGCCACATCTTCAGGGACTGTTAATTTAATATTTTTTCTATCCCCTTCTACAATGTGCACTGGGTTTCCTTGAAACTCTACTAAAGACACATCATCGGTTCCTTTATATCTGTGTTCTTCCGCATATACATAAGCATCTAACAAAATAGCAGTTTGAAACCCTTGTGGTGTTTGCATTCCATATAATTCAGAACGTACTAATGTTTCTTCTACATATCCCTCTGCATTCACACGTTTTATCGTATCTACTACAGGAATGGCTGGCACTGCAGCTCCATATACTTTAGCCCCCTCAACCACTCGATGAGCTAACTCCTTGTTCGCTAATGGTCTTGCACCATCATGCACTAATACAATCTCTGCTCCATTCGATACTTGTGAAAGTCCAGCAGCTACAGAGTCTTGTCGTTCTGCACCGCCAATCACATATTGTACCATCCACGGTACCTGCATAGCTTCCACTTGTTCTTGAATAGAGAGTTGATCTTGTTCCGATACAACCACAATGACTTCTTCTAAGCCTTCCCATTGTTTCATGTGATGTAAATTCCATTGTAACACTGTATACTGTCCCAACGGCATACACACTTTATTCTCTGTATAGCCCATTCGGCGTCCTGCACCTGCTGCTAATAAGATACAACTAATCATGGTACTCCCTTTCTAGGAATTTGATTCCTCTACACGGGCAAAAATCATTCGTCCCGCACTGGTTTGTAATACAGAGGTAACTACTACATTTACTGTTTGATCCACATAGTCTACACCATTTTCCACAACAATCATAGTACCGTCATCTAAATAGGCAACTCCTTGATGTGGTTCTTTACCAGCTTTCATAATACGTACTAGTAAGGTTTCACCACTCGTCATTTTTGGCTTAATAGCATTTGCCAGATCATTCAGGTTCAACACCCCAACTCCTTGCAATGTAGCTACTTTATTCAGATTAAAATCATTAGTTATGAGCTTCCAATGTTTATCCATACTAAGGCGAATCAATTTCAAATCTACTTCTGATAGATCTTCATAATCAACATCTATGATTTCCATAGATTCTGTTAATTTTTCACGCATTGTCTGTAGTAAGTCTAACCCTCGTCTGCCTTTATTACGTTTCAAAGTATCCGCAGAATCAGACAATTTTTGTAATTCTTCTAGTACAAATACAGGCACTATGAAAGGACCTTCCAAAAATCCTGTATTCACAATATCTAAAATTCGACCATCAATGACAACCGATGTATCTAAGACCTTAGCAGAACAAGTTCGGATTTCTTTTACTTTTGATTCTTTAGGTGATCTACCCTTATTGAGCAATCCTCTAAACGTATAAGATACCATAGCTTTATATAAGTCTGGCCCTTTATCCATCCCCAAACGAATCCCTATATATCCCAATACAGCACTAAGCGCGATAGGTAAATATGAGCCAATAATTGGTACACGCTCAAAAGCCATACTAATTAAATTAGCAATAATGAGTCCAAATAATAATCCTATCGTGCCAGCTACTAGTTGTTGACTAGGAACTCGACTTAAAATACGTTCAATTTGTTTTGCTACTCTTAATCCTATACGCAAAATAAACTGGGACACTAAATAACCGATAAAAGCTGCTAGTAAGATACTTATGGTATAGTACAATATCATCACTGCAGAGATTCCAAATACACCCATTTGCAGCATCTTTTCATCCCATATAGATACCATAAGTGTTGATAGTGCATCTGCTCCGACGTACCCCATACTGCCAAATAAAATAGCAATAGCATAGCGCAATAATTTATAAATCATATGGTCACCTCCTCTTTTTTTAGTATACTATCCCTACGTGTAATTCTAATGAATACTTCATAGTAAAGACTTCGCACATAGGGTTAGAAAATACTTTTCATCACTTCTTGAATACTAGTCACCCCTTGTATGGAGATACCTTCTTGTATTCCTTTTAATTGTTTTACATTCCCAGCAGGAATCACAAATTGTTTAAATCCTAATTTCTTAGCTTCCGCAATTCGTTGTTCTATACGTGGAATACTACGAATATTACCTGTCAAGCCTACTTCGCCTAATATCACCATATCTGGAGGTACAGGCTTGTTTTTTAAGTTAGAAATTATGGCTACTGCCATGGCTAAGTCACAAGCCGGTTCATTAATTTTTAAGCCCCCAATAATAGTAACATACACATCTTTGTTACCTAAGGTAAAGCCACAGCGTTTTTCTAATACTGCTAGTAGTAAAATCAGCTTATTTAAATCATACCCAATAGCGGTTCTCCGTGGCATACCAAAGGCAGTGGATACCACTAAACTCTGCACTTCTACCAAGATAGGTCGTACTCCTTCTAAGTATGCCATTATGGCAGAACCCGTCTCTTCTTCTGAGCGCTCTGCTAATAGAGTAGCTGATGGGTTGAGGAGTTCACCTAACCCTTCTTCTTCCATGGTAAATAATCCTGATTCCGATGTAGATCCAAATCGATTTTTAATTCCTCGTAAAATACGAAATTGATAGGACCGTTCTCCTTCAAAATACAATACTACGTCTACCATATGCTCTAACATACGAGGTCCTGCGATAGTACCATCTTTGGTAACATGACCAATGATGATGACTGGAATGTCTTGATCTTTTGCAAAGCGTAACAATCTAGCTGTACATTCACGAACTTGACTGACACTTCCCGGTGCAGATTCTACAGAACCTACATACATAGTTTGGATAGAGTCAATAACAAGTAACATTGGTTGACTTCGTTTAGCTTCATTCAATATGGTATCTAAATTAGTTTCTGCTTGCACTAAGAGATTGGAAGAATTGATACCTAGTCGATGAGCTCTCAGCTTTAACTGCATATCTGATTCTTCTCCAGATGCATATAGGACTTTACCTGACTCTTCTGCAATACGACCAGACACTTGTAACAGTAAGGTAGACTTACCAATACCTGGGTCCCCACCTAGCAAGATTAACGCACCAGGTACAATACCCCCGCCAAGAACACGATCAATTTCTCCATATCCAGAAGTAATTCGGGCAATAGCACCTACCTCAATCTCTGTCAAAGCCTTGGGCTTGTTATCCTCATCTTCTACCGGTCGATAAGACGCTACATGCTTTGTTTTAACTTCCGGTTGCAGTTCTTCCTCCACCGCCGTATTCCAAGCACCACAAGCAGTACAACGACCAAACCATTTTGATGATTCATTTCCACACTCTGAGCAGAAAAAAACTGTTTTCTTTTTAGCCATATATACCCTTTCTTATAAAAATAATGCGCGTCACTGAAAAGAAACGCGCACTACTCTTCGGGCAACACCGTTTATTTCGTACCGAAAATACGATCTCCCGCATCACCAAGACCAGGTAAAATATATCCATGGTCATTTAATTTTTCATCTAATGCAGCTACATAGATGCGTACGTCAGGATGCGCTTTATTCACAACTTCTACACCTTCTGGGGCTGCTACTAGACACATTAATTGAATTTCTTTAGCACCTTTTTCTTTCAATAAAGAAATCGCTGCTGCTGCACTACCACCTGTAGCCAACATTGGATCTGTCACGATAATGCGACGATCAGCCAAATCAGATGGTAATTTGCAATAGTACTCTACTGGTTGCAATGTTTCTGGATCACGATACATACCTACATGACCTACTTTTGCCATTGGCATTAATTCCAACAAACCATTCACCATACCTAAACCAGCACGAAGGATAGGCACAATACCCAATTTTTTTCCTGCAATTTGTTTACCAATTGCTTTCACCAATGGGGTCTCTACTTCTACATCTTCTAATGGCAAATCACGTGTGATTTCATAACCCATTAACAAAGCGATTTCTTCTAATAATTGGCGGAAATCTTTTGTCCCAGTTTCTACGGATCGAATCAACGTTACTTTATGTTGAATCAAAGGATGTGTCATTACATTTACGTTCATCTTACTTACTTCCTTTTTATTAATTACGCATACATTGGATATTTTTCACAAAGTGCTGCTACACGTTGCTTAGCCTCTGCTAATACAGCAGTATCTTCTGGTTGTTTCAATACTAAAGAAATGATGCTTGCAATTTCTTTCATATCTTCTGCATGTAAACCTCTAGTTGTTAACGCTGGAGTGCCTAGGCGGATACCAGATGTAACAAATGGGCTTTCTGGATCAAATGGAATTGTATTTTTATTACATGTAATACCTACTTCATCTAGTACATGTTCAGCTACTTTACCAGTTAAGCCAACAGTACGTAGGTCTACTAATAATACATGCGTATCAGTACCACCAGATACGATAGTAAAACCTTCTTCTTGTAACGCATCAGCTAATGTTTGGGCATTCACAATGATTTGTTTTGCATATTCCTTAAATTCTGGTTGCAATGCTTCACCAAAAGCAACTGCTTTGGCAGCGATGACGTGCATCAATGGACCACCTTGAATACCAGGGAAGATAGATTTATCAATCGCTTTAGCATATTCTTCTTTGCACATAATCATACCACCACGTGGTCCACGCAATGTTTTATGTGTAGTGGTAGTTACAATATCAGCATATTCCACTGGATTTGGATGCAATCCTGCTGCCACTAAGCCAGCAAAGTGTGCCATATCCACCATGAAAATTGCGCCTACTTCATGGGCAATATCTGCCATGGTTTTGAAATCAATTTGACGGGAATAAGCACTGCCACCACCGATAATCATTTTAGGCTTATGCTCTTGCGCAATTTTACGCATTTCCTCATAATCAATGCGACCTGTTTCTGCATCTACGCCATAAGGAATAATATTAAAATACTTACCAGATACATTCACTGGAGATCCATGTGTTAAATGTCCACCATGGGATAAATTCATCCCCATAATAGTGTCGCCTGGCTCTAATAAGGCAAAGTACACGCCAAAGTTTGCTTGAGAGCCAGAATGAGGTTGTACATTCACATGTTCTGCGCCGAATAGTTGTTTCGCTCTTTCAATAGCCAACTCTTCTACCATGTCGACATATTCACATCCACCGTAATAGCGTTTATGTGGATATCCTTCTGCGTATTTATTTGTCAATACGCTACCTTGTGCTTCCATCACAGCTTGAGACACAAAGTTTTCCGATGCAATCATTTCTAATTTATTGCGTTGACGACCCAACTCTAATTCAATCATTTCTTGAACTTTAGGGTCTTGCTGTTTTACATAGCTCATGGTAACCTCCTGTGAAAGAAACATTTTAATCTATCTTTTATTATAGTAATAATCACAGCCTTTTGCAAGGTAAATTAGTGAATCACCTAACCGTGCTTAGAAGGCAGTACTCATCTGTATTCCTAGGACTCGATATGGCACTGTAAAACCGTTTGGCACTTGTAACGGGGTGGATAAGAATATATTATAGTTAGCACTTCCATAGTGTCCTTTCATACCAATCGCTCCGCCCCATAACGCTGTACCCAATATATCTTCCGTAGATTTTCCGTATACTTTACCATAATCTAAACCTACATACACTGTATGATTCTGATTTAATGATACATCTAAGGTGTTCCGTACATAGAACCCTCGTTCTGCGGCTAGATTTCTATCGCCGGTAAACCCACGCACCGTATACCATCCACCAATGGTAAAGAACTCACTACTGTAAAGATTACTATTCGTATACTGTCCTTTCGCTTCCATTGTATAGGTTGCTTTCCGGTTCCAAAGAGTCATTGTACGCTGATAGTTCACTTTCCCCGTATATATATGATATTGTGTAGTGGCTTCTCCTAAATGATCAGTAGGACCAGGGCTAGCCCACCAAGGAACACCCTTTTCATATTGCACTAACCAATCTAGACTTCCATTCTTGCTATATCGTTTTTGGTGTATTCCTATAGACCAAGACGTGGTATTTCTCCGTTGCACATCAATTTCACTACCATTGATAAAAGAATGCCTTGTCTTATGCGTAAGACCTTGCACTAATTCTGTAATCTGTTGACTATTCCTGTGCAATACGTGTTTCCATCGTAATTCACTGCTAGTAAAGTTACCGCTAGAAATAAAAGGTTTAATGGCATAGCCAACCCGTTGTTGATAGTCTGAATTAGAATGGCTAAGGGTAATGCTATCATTTCCAATAGGTAGTTGGTATGATACATAACTGGATTTACTTGTATTGATGCTATCTGAGTATCTAGATCTAGTTAAGCTATAGTACAAGGTATCACTACGGTCTAATGGTCTACCTACCGTGATGGACACATTCCCTTGAAAGCGTCCTGTTCCTTCATTACCGAAATTATCAAATCCTGTGGTGACCTCTACTTTAGACCTATTTTCTATCTGAAATACCACTATAGATGTACCTAACTTACTTCCCGGTTGTAACTGTACCGTAGCCTTCTGATGGGGCACTGTATTTAGATTATCTACCGTTTGTTCTATCTTCCTTATATTTAAGATATGCCCCTTATGAAAGGCTATTGCGTTTGTATAATTACCTGCCACGCCCTTAAATTGTATTTCTTCCACGGTTCCTACCAGCAAGGATAAGCGAAGTGTGCCACTTCCTATATTTTGAGGCTCCATATAGACCTTAGAGGTAACGTAACCTCTATCTAGTAATGCTGTATTAAGTTCCTGCAACAAGGTATTAATTGTTTCTACCCCATACGATTGATGTTCTTTCTTAGCCACCATGGTTTGCAGAAAACTAAACTCTGGTGGAACCTGTGAAAGTTCAATATGATGAATTAAAAATTCTGGTGCATAATTGGATAGTAGATTCACCTTTTCAGATACTTTCTCTTCTGTAATAACTGTGAAAGCTGGGGGTGTCTTTTGCTCTACATGAGATATAGAACGCTCCATCTGCTCTAGCAGTTTACCTTGCTCGTCTATAGTATTAGCATGAACACTATGAGAAAGCGCCCCTATACACAAACAAGCAAGGCCTGTAACTATTTTATGATTTGTCAATCCTAGACTCCTTCATATTAAAATTTGGCATACTCATTTTCTGGAACAATAGATGCTATCTTCTCTTCAGACAAGTTAGGACTCTTAATTCCTAATTTTTCATAAGACCAAAGGTCAAAGAGTTCATTGTCATAGGCTTGTTCTGCTAATACATCGTAACCAAAGTTATTGGAAATATGCATTTCTTCATCTAACATATAGGAGAACACCGTCCACGGTTCAAGATGGCAAGCAATAAATGCATTTCGCATGTAATTTGACCACAGTGCCAGTTGTTCCATTGTCGCATCATAAGTCGCCTTGGAAACCACTTTACGGTCTACCATATCCTCAAAAGTAAGGTATTCACCGTCCACAATGATATACCCTAGTTGACGACATACCGTTCCATCATTCTCTACATATAGATATACCCGATGATATGTACCTGGTAAGATAGAATACAAAATATCGTAACTATTTTGAAGATATTGTGGAATCAAATCATGAATATCTTCCCCTGTAAATTCTATAGCTGGATCTACACTAACCACTTCTTCTTCCTCCTCTTCAATAAACTGAGACATATCTATGTGCATAGTCCCTGTGATACATCCTTCATGGGGTGCTACTGCATGCGTAAGCAGTGGTTCCCCATCTGGGGAGAAATATCTTTTTTCCCAAGCTTCTACTAAAGCTAGCTCATCAGTAAAATTATCTTCTGTGACATTGTCATATACATAAGAGAGTTCACCGGTGGAAACGTCGAAAATGTAGTCAATAGATGTATACATTTTGCTGCAAATACGATGCAACTCATCAATTTCATCAATACTTCCTTTTAATGAGATAATTAACTCTTGATATGTACACATCTTATCATTAGATTGTATATTTCTAATTCGTGTCCAGTTATTATCTATAGTATTAATGTAAAGACTAAGTTTCCAATTTTCATGCAGCCTATCTAAATGAAAGTATAGTTTTTTAGTTTTACTAGGCAAATACCTATTGATATACATAATTTGTTTATAGAGCAAGTTCTCTAGCAAATCAGGTATTTTAAGAGTTTTTGTTCTACGCTGTAATATTCTTTTAGGTTGTAAACTGTACTTATCAATATACTTTTCTGCTTCTATTTCCTCCTCCCTTATAAATCCCTTTGTATTTCCTACCTCTACATATGACCATAAAATATACGGTGTATGTGGATATTCATAGTTACCATACAAATCTTCGCTATATGTATATCTAGAATCTCCATTTTTTCCAATCTCAATATTCAGTATATTAAGAGTGTGCACATTATCCTTATTCTTAAACTTATATACTTTGAGAAAATTATCCACTAACATATTAAAAAATGACCTATCTCCAATACGTTCAGAGGAAAAACAAAATAGCTCTCCCTCCATGATATATGTTCCATCCTCAAAAGTAATTATGTATCTTGGTGCTAAACTTGACCTCCAGCACTGTCCAAAAAAAACTAAACTTTCCCAATTATCTTGTAACAAAATATTTAATCTATCTTTTAGTAAGTCAGTCAACTTAATTGCTACTTCATCTTTCATTTCTTTTACAAACATATATTCATCCTCCATTAGGAAGAAACTGAATAACCTCAGGATTGTCATCTACTTTATATATAACATCAAATCCCGTTGGTCGCTTATTAACTTCTTCGTATTTAACATCAATTGTAACTTCTACTTTTTTACCTTCATTTAATCTTTTATACCAAACCCTTTCTAATTCTCTATATTCTACAGTGTTCACAATTTTATCCATCGCAACTAGATTATCTAACTCTCCTGATCCTCCAAAGATTTTAGCTATTAGATGCCCACCATGGTCACCTGGTAATCGGTCATCACCACCTGCTTTTAATTGATCCCCCTTATTTCTCACGCCATCTTCTAATCGCAATTCACCTTGGGCAGCCTTTATACGCCCTAATTCATCGGTTTGGTAATAATATCCTTTACTCTCATATACAATATTCTCTTTTAATTGTCTAGTTCCCACTCCTGATTTATATTGTTCACCATTTCGATAAATATCTGGACTATCAGCTAAGCTTGTTGTGTTCGTAGTAGAGCTTGCTGTTTCAGTAGTAGATTGTTTAGGGGATACTCATAGATTTCTATATAACATCTAGGTTTTAACTATTATTTAGAAGTATTGTTTATTTTCCATTCCTCTTCATATATTCTTTAATTAAGGAATCATTTAATTCACGGAGTCCTTGTGCTACTTTTTTTCCATCTTTATAGTATAAATGAGATTTTTCTATAGGCAATAAATATTCTTCAATATTATTCAATTTCTTAAATAACAAATAAAAAGTATTTAGATCTTCATCATCCATATCTTCAAAACTTCTTAAAAGAGTAATATCATCTAAATACCCATATCTTAATTCCTCTATACTAGAATAAAATGTGCCTCTTCCTTCTACATTAGCAATATAATTTTTTTCATATTCCACATTTAAGACTTTAATGATATGTATACCTACCCCTAATTTTATCTTTGTATATCCTGATAATCCATAAGTATATAAATAATCATCTTTTACAACATATCTATATATATTATTTTCTATAGTAAGATTATTAAAATAATCTCTTAATTCATAGAAATAGTTTATTTCATATCGAAAAAATGTTTTTGTATCCATATACCGATGAATATTTATATAAAGATACAGTGGAGCAATTATAGCTATAATTATTAAAATCCAAGCATATACCTTTCGCATTTCTAATTACCATCTAAAAATAACTTGCCTAATATTAAATGTTACATCATACGTCGTTTTATAGGCAAAAATTTTTTTCCTTTTTGACTGTTGTAGAATATATGCATCTTTAAGAAATGCAAATTTAGACTCCTTCTTATCATGATCCCAATTATCTACAATAGCAATGTTTGCATGTATTTTATCTCCTTCAATTTGATACGATACTATTGAGATTGCCCTTCCATATGCTAAAGCATTATCTAAATTATCTAAATAAAATGACCTAGAGTCATTATAGGTAGGCATAGTCACCTTAGAAAAAGCTGTATTAATCCATGCATGATGGAGTATATCCAAATTTAATTCATCATTTTTAGATAACGTTTTGTTAACTATTGATTTGTTATTTAAAACATACACACGAAAATCTGGCTTAATCTCTTCAACATGATCTATAATATCTTGATAATTTTCAGGCTCCATAAATAATCCTAATAGCTCCGTTGCTTGCGGAAATATATTTGCCTTTTTATTCCATCGGTATGTGTTCCACAAGTCATTTTCTGCTCGATTTATGGTCTTTTCATCATATGGATTGCCTTCCTCTTCCATAGCTTCATATTGTGTTTTAAATGCTGTAACTATAACATCATATTCATTCTTACGTGTGTCTGTTGCATGTTTATCTAACAAAAATTCATTCCACTTAATCCCATAATGACTGATGCTTCCACCTAGTTCTCCCGTGCCTCCAGCAAGTTTATCTGTTGCATATCCCAAGGCATAAGCTAGCCATTGTGCTTTTGCTGGATCATGATTAGACGACTCTAGTATAGCTGGTGCTAGGAGTTCAGATAGTCCACCTGTTGCAGTGCCTACACGTGTATTACCATTCACCATATTAGCACTTATATTACCTACTATGGCATGTAATGCCACTTTTTCTGATGAGCCTTCCTTCCAACCGGCCATATCAGAGATATGATGAATCGCTTCATTGGCATATTTGTTAAATAATTTAGTTAGTTCTTGTCGTTCTTGTATGTCTTGTTTATTGAAAATAGTATCCAATGCTTGAAGGCTGTGATTAATGTCTCTATTAATTTGACTTACATCCACCTTAGGATTCTCTACATCAATCGTTCCAGGTGCAATAGCAGATCTAGTCACACTGTGTACTTCTTTTCTTTCACCTGGCAACATATTAGGTAATAGACCTACTTGATTATGCAAGCTATTGACATACTTGAGGTAGCTTGTATACTCCTTATCTTGATTCAACTGTTGTAAACGTTGTATCTTAGCTGGAATGCTAAGATTTTTATCTGTGACTATAGCATTCTTTCTATCTTTAATATGTTGCAAAGACTTCCTGTATTGTACGTCAGATAGATATGACACTCCCTTAGACCCATAGGTATACTTCGCCCTATTCTCCATATCCTTCATAACTAACTGTTTTGTTTTCAGTGTATTCGTATCTGTTTTACTAGATAACAGAGCTCCTTCTAATGTGGTCGTGTTGCCTACAGATATGTTGAATCCTGTATGTCCTGCATAGAGTCCAGACTGGTGGATTACAGAGGTGTATTTGCTATCTATATCCGTCCGTTGCAAAGAACTTTGTAACGATTTGAATGCACCTTTCTTGGATAGGTTAAGCCCCATGCCACCAGACGTAGTATGGTCTGTATAGTCATGTATGTCTTGTACCGAGTGAATCTCTAGATTTCCACCCACATTTGCCTCAATAGCCTCTCCTTTAAGAACACCATCCTTGATGTTCAAATCCTGTTTTGTACTTACTCCGAGGGTATTCGTTGCAGTTATCTTCGTAGGATCATGAACTATGTCTGTACCTGCTATACTACCTTTACTACCACTGGCATTAACGGATATATCGGAGAATCGATGTTGTAATACATCATAGGAAATACCTAGAGAACCTTGCTTCTGTTTCACATTCTGTGTCATCTTAGAGGTTGTTTCTTTGCCCTTCACATAGATACTATTTGCCGACTCTAAGGTAATGTCCTTGCCTTGTACATCGCTTCCTTCTATGCGGATATCATTCTTCTTAGTGGTAACACGAATATGTCCATCGGATACAACGGTCGATCCTTTTGCTATCTTACTATCTACATTCGTAGAAGCTTCGCTTCGTTCTGTGCCTAAAGATAGATTGAGGTGTAAACTCTTGGCTTGGTCTTTCAGTTTAGATTTTTCTATAGATGTCTTAGCATCGTCATAGGTTTTGTAGGCTAATAAGGCTTGCAATCGTTCGTCTTTTACAGAGTTTGCTCGTGTGAGTGTACCTACTGCATTGGTTGTGGTATCTACTAAGCGATTCGACAAAGAGAGAGTAAGCCCACTTTTAGAAAATCTATGTGTTTCTCCTGTATGGGATGTGGTATAACCATTACGGATTGTCACACCAGATCCTTGAACCTGAATATCTCCTTTAGATGTTACATCACTAGCTTCTATTTGTGCCGTGCCTATAGCACCTAAGGTGACAGAACCAAAGCGACTTCCAATCACACTGCCTTTGGCTACACTGCTCTTAACATCATAGGTATCTGCTTGTTTTTGTGTACCAATGGTAAGGCTAAGACCTCCATTACCAAAAATACCAGATTTATGTACTTCCTCACGATGAGTGGCACCAGATTCTTCCTGTGCTGATGTAATTGTCAAATTACCTTCACTCGTAACCATAACATCTGCATCCCCCACTATATGGCTGGCTTTAACTAGTACGTCTTGCTTACCATCTACCTTAATAGTACCGCTGGAAATCGTAGAGCCCACTACCGTATCTGTACGTCTATGGTCATAGGTATCCCTTGTAGTAGATGACAAGAACCCTCTATCTTTTTGATGTACTTCAGATAGTGTTTCATGGTGCTCAGTACCATGTTCAATAGAGACTCGACCAGCTTGTACGTCTACAAGCCCCGTTTTACTATGTATGGTGCTTGCTTTCATGGATACATTGTTATCCATACGCACCTTAACACCAGCTTCTCCTTCAATGGTCGCTCCTAAATTCTGTTCATCTATGACCATCTTACGGTTGAAATAGTCACTACCTCTAGCACCCACAGCTACATCCGACAAAGTTCTATCTGTTACATTCGTAAGGGTTAGAGAGTTCCCTGTAAGGTCCACTGTGTGTCCTATCATGCGAGAGCCTTGTAACGTGATTTGTCCCCCTTGCACTTGTACCGTATGTCCTTGTACGGTACTGCCTAGGTACTTAGTGGACTCTAGGGTCACTCCATTACCTATGTAGCGATTTTGTAAGGCACGAGCAGAGACTTGTATATCTTTCCCTACTAGACTCACCGTACTACCACCTTGTATAGTAGCCCCTACAGAGTGTATGGTATCTCCTTGGATATGGATACCGCCATCACTAGTGATACTTGCTGTGCCATGTGCTGTATCTTGTTGACTTCCCAATAAATTATTAGTCGTTACCTGCGTTTCATTACGGATATCCTTTCCTTCTATGTGAACACCATCTTTACCATGTATACGACCCGAAATATTTTCTAACATATCTGTTCGTATAGACACTAGATTACCATTCATAGACCCACTGAGGTTTCGTACATGATTTCCTGTAATGGATAGAGAATCCTTTGCTTGTATGCTGCCTGTATTATCTACTTTTTGGCTTATTACCTGCACATCTTTACCTAAGACGATACTACCATCTTTGCGCAAATCTCCCGGTTGTAACATGCTGTTAGGTATCCCTGAAAGTAAAGACTGATCATGACCTGTATATTTCATAAGGGTATGACCACTTTGACGGAGTTCTTCTTTCGCTATTTCTTGATCTTCATATCCATTGCGCAATCGATTGTACACTCGTTCTGGGTCTGCTTGTAATCTAGCAACCATATAGTCACTAGACAAAAATTGCTTTTTATCTGTATATAAGGGATTCTCTTCTACCTTAGCTACAGCAAGAGGGTCCGTCGTCATGTAGAGTTGTTTTGATGGTTCCAACACGGGGGTCACTAATTTGGAAACATCTGTAGGTGCCACCGCAGTTTCAACTTTTTTATCTCGTATGGCATAAGTTGTTCCATCTGCCTCAAGTGTTGTATTGGTAAATGCATTAGACTGGATGCTCGTAGTTCCGTGACTGCCTAATACGGCAATACGTTCACTGGATGGACTACTTTCAGCATCAAAGATTGTATGATGTTCATAGGGAATATCTGTATGTCCATAGACCCACTTTTTACGTTTCCACCAACGCTTTTTCTGTTTATATTTCCAATAATGTCTATCGCGGCCTATATCATCATAATGAACTGTCCCTTGGTATCCTGTGTTGGTAATGGAATCTGCCGTAACTTGTAAGCCATCCTTCGCCATAATCTGGCTGTATGTATTTTGAACAGTTTGCCCCGTAATATGGATGGTGCCATCGCTAAGTATTCTAGATGTAGCGGTTTCTTCTTCTATGGTTCCTATATGAATCGTTCTATGGTATTTTCTATCTGCCTCATAATAGTTAGGCTGGTCTAGATGCGGTATGCCCTCATACTTATCTTCTTCTGAAATGGTCCACCCAGTCTTAAACACATCCTTATGATTCTGTATCTTAGGGGCTGATATAGTAAGATCACCTTTGACAATGACATCAGAGGACCTATTTTCAAAGCTCTCTTTTCCCAGTACATAGGCGTTACCTTTTATATACATATCTGAACCAAAATAGGAACCCTTGCTGTTGATATTCCGAATGTGGCGCCCTTGCACACGCAAATTACCTAACACATGCCACAACCCATCTGTATTCGTCACATCTTCTTTCATATCTATCTCTGCATCGTTTTTTGCAAAGAGAATGCCTTTTGTATTAGCAAAAGTATTCCCTTGTATCTGCAAGGTATCCTTCGCAATGATTGCCCCTGTATTTGTATTTTCTAAGGCGTTCACACCTAAGCGTATCGTACCATGACTAACTACATGAGATGCATCATTTTGTAGCGCATCTCCCGTGATATGTAAACTGCCACCAGCTTCTAATACAGAGGAATTGCTATTACGAATATGGTTTGCTGAGATATGTACACTCTGATTCGCCTTCATAATACCCTTATCTTGTACAAGCTCGTTTCCAGTAAATTGGAGCGCGTCTTTACTTTCCACAAAACCTGCATTGTGCATTGTTTTGGCAGATATATGCATAGTATCTGCTGCTATATTCCCTGTATTCTCTAAGGTATCTGTGTCAATACGAAGGTGACGACCCCATAGTTCACTGTGGCGGTTACGTAGATGGTCACTGATAAACGTACTATCTACTTGTTGTCCCCCATAGCCCTTTCCTACTATGTCTATGTAAGATTTTCCTTGTAAGGTCATGTGAGTGCCATTAATTACACCAAATCCGTTGACGGTCATACCATTGGGGTTCACGATGACCACATCCGCTGGATTCCCTGCCACTTCTATATATCCCTTCAACGTAGATGGGTTCGTAGAAGTGACCTCATTGATGATAGTTTTAGCCCCATTCCCAGATAAGAACATATTTTTATCTATGTAACCAGCTAACTGAGTTTTTGTATATTTCGTAGCATTATTAAGAATAAGACCTCGGTCTTTCACATTAAACTGTGTATATGCATTGTGAGAAACACCGTTTCCATCAACACCGGTAATGTGTAGGATATCTATGCCATTCCTCGTCGTATCTAGAATCGGTTGACGATTCTTGGGGGCATTCACATCTACAGTAATGGGTAACTCTTCTTGTGTATCCTCTACGACAACCTTGCTAGGTATATGAGGGATAGGTTGTATAGTAGGCGTATGTAAAGGATTCTCTAGTGTTGGTTTTGGAATATCTACAGGCGTTTCAGGCGTAGGTATTTGCGATTCTATATGCAGTTTATCTTTTGATACTACTTGTATATGGTTTCGATCTACTTCTACCTGTTTCCCACGTACAGTGATCTCCCCAGACTGAGAGCGTATGCCGCCTTGATACACAATAGAGTCAGTACCTTGAATCGTTATATTCTCCGTACTGGAAATCACTCCCTGTCCACGAAGATTGGTCACATTCGCCTCAATCTGTTTTCCTTGAAGATTCCCATCGTTGGTAAGTGTACCGCTTTGTACTGTCACTGTTTCATCACCCACAAGGGTGCCACGATTATGGAAGTCTTGGCTACGAATCACTACTTCTTTGGCACTGTGAATACTTGTAGGCTCTTGCTGTGAACCACCTTGTTCAATGGTGAGATTTCCCGCTGTATCAATATGTAGGTTCCCCGCTATGGCATCGATAGAGCCACTGATATTAACACCTAATCCAGATTCTGTACCGATTAAAGAAATGGTATTTCCATACATGCCACCAAGAGCACCTACATCTAAGGCAACCCCTGTAGGTGTACTTTCCCCAGATTTCATGGCTGTTACAGTTCCATCCGCATAGTTCACTGTGTTACGTCCTGTGACAGCACGAATAGAATCTTGTGCCACCACATCTGCATTGATACGTATCGTCTTTGCTAATAGGTCTACCTTTGAAATAGGGGTATATGAGTTAGCTCCACTTTGTTCTGTAGGTGCATTGATGGTCCCTGTTACCTCAATGTTTCCTTTCTCAATAACAAAGTTTTCTAACCGACCATCTACCATGTGTGGGACACCTGTAGTAAGCGTAGCTTTTGGGGTGTTAATAAAATGAACTCCTTTAATAGAAATCCCGTTAGGATTAGCAATGACCACATCTGCTGGCTGTCCTACTACTTCAAAAGTTCCTGCTAACTGTGATGTAGAAGTCCCTACTACTTCGTTGACAATAAGGCTCGCAGACTCTCGTAAGTTAGGGTTTGCATTTACAGGACCAATCTGAGTGCTAACTGTAGGTGTAGTGGCGTTGTTAAAGATAGCCCCCGTATCTGTAGAAAAGGACTCATACCGATTATGGGATACACCATGTACTGGATTGGCAATCTGTAAAACGGGGACAGACTGACTATTGTCCACCATGACCTCTTGACTGACAATACCCTGCGCCGCATAGGTCCCTAATTGCAAAGACAACGTAATCCATAACGTTAAGAGTTCTTTTCTTTCTTTTTTCATATCAATACCCCTATTATATAACGACCATATCCCAAAAACCTGATATGTTCTATGCTTTCATCATATCATACATAAAAGGATTTTTGGAATAGTGAATGCGTATATATGGTATTTTGCCTTTCTTATTTACTGAATTACCCTAGCGGTCACTAAAATATATAATTCTACTTCATCTTTTGTTTTACGACTATGTTGAAATAGTTTCCCAATCAAAGGAATATCTCCCAAAATAGGTACTTTTTGCCATTGTCGCACGGTACGTCGATCCATCAATCCACCAATGACCAATGTTTCTCCATCAGGTATGCGCACTCTTGTTTTCGCTTGCCTTGTGGTAATGCGATAAGCTTTCATTTCAGGGACCAAAGTAGGGTTACTCACTTCAGCTTCCACAATAGTATCAATGTGATTCCCCTGTAATACATAAGGTTTGCATAATAACCGAATACCCGCCTCTTCATAGCGAATACTGGTTCTCGTGACACCATTTTGAATAGATTCTACTGTCACCGGCACGCGTTCACCAATAAGTATGCTTGCTTCCTCTCCATTAAGAGCTACAATACTAGGTCTTGCAATCAATGCCATACGACTACTTCCTTCTTTAGCAGATACTGTAGGGTGCGCTAAAAACGAATACGATGTGCCCTTAGGAATATGACCGATATGAACATTTCCTTCCACACCTGATTCAGATTTTCCATGCATGGAAAGCCCTGAACTTTGTAATCCAGGAAATGACCATTGTATCCCTAGTTCTTTAGCATAGCCTTTTTCCATTGCCAATACCGCCACATCTAACTGTACTTGTTTTGGCATAGCATGCCAAGATCGTAGTAATTTTTCTACTTCTAAAATTTCATGAACCGTTCCATAATAAATCACTTCATTCGTGCTTGGCATCACTTGTACATGTTCTTTAGGTACTACAGACAGAATCAGATTGCTCAATTCCTCAGGCGTTCCTATCTCCGCTACGATTCGACGCACATGTCGACGTTCTTTTTCTTCATGGCGCCCCTCTACAATGAAGGTACCACCTTCTTCATAGACTAAAAAACCTAACTGTGATCCCAACTTAGTAATGGCCTCTTGTCCTGAATTTTCTTGTACTTCTAAAGTAACCTTCCCCTCTAATGTATCTAATCCTACTACTGAAAGTTTCTCCGTCCTAGCTATGGTTTGCACCAATGTTCGTAAAGGCATATCTTTAGCCATAATATGTACTGCCTCTGCAGGGAAAATTCCTAAAACTATCATTATCACCGCATAGGCTATTCCCCAGCGATAGATAGCTTGATGGATATGGATTGCTACATTCCTTTTAAAATAATTTACTGTTTTAATCCACATATGTATCTCCTTCCTTTATGTTTCTACTTCTTACTCAACATATTTTTTACCCTTCCTTTATTCTATCCATTGAACAGAACTGTTTACTTGAACTTGTACCTTTGTATCACGAATCGTATGCACCTGTACCTCATCAACTACATCTCCTTCATACACAGTATGAGTATTTCCATTAATATCTAACACAGCTACAGGTACCTCTCCTTGTATAATGCCCAACAGTTGTACTTGCATCTCTTTTACATGTCCTACCTCATGTCTCGCATGCGTGTTTCTACCAATATCGTTGCTATAGGCATGTACAGCGTATCCTTCCATACTATTTTTATTACCTTTTCCTTTCCTGTTCATATTGTCCATGTTACTTCTATCTGCACTTAGTACCGCTGTTGGAGTAACTACAGACAATTCCTTTGAAAAAGTATCTAGTAAAGGATAGGGTCGTACTACATTCCGTATTGGAAAGACAAGTTTCCCCTTATCTGTCTCTCCTTCTAGAGATTCGCTCTTTTTTTCATGTTTCTTCCCCCTATATTTTTTCTCACCTTTTTCAGATGTATGAGTGACTGTTACTGAAGAATCTTCAAATTTCTCTTTTTTATTTTTTCCTAATGCATCATTTTCACGATGTGACTGTATAGGACTTTCTAATTGTTCAACCTCCGACCAAACAGACTCTCTCCAACCTAGATAGCAAATGAGGCACAATAAAACGGTCGCCCCGAAAACGAGACGACCGTGTGTACTTATATACTTCATTATGCAATTGTAGAGGTCTTGTGTAGATGATACTTTCATCATGCCCTCCTATATACGATTAATATCCTTTAGGATGTAATTGATGCCAATTCCAAGCATCACGAATCACTTCTTGTACTGTACTGTGAACTGGTTTCCAGCCTAATTTTGCATGAATCTTTTCTGAAGATGCAATTAATGTACCTGGATCCCCAGCACGACGTTCACCGTAATCAACACGGAAATCGACACCTGTTACTTCTTTAGTAGCCGCTACAATTTCATTTACACTAAAACCATTACCTGAACCTAAGTTAAATACGTCTGATTCTCCACCATTATACAGATATTCCATAGCTAGAATATGAGCAGAAGCTAAATCATTTACATGTACATAGTCACGTACACAAGTACCATCCGCAGTATCATAATCTGTACCAAATACAGTGATGGATTCACGCTTACCTAAAGCTGCATCAATAATAAGTGGAATTAGATGTGTTTCTGGTGTATGATCTTCACCAATTTCACCAGATGGATCAGCACCTGCTGCATTAAAATAACGTAGTGCTACAAATTTAAATCCATAAATTTTGCTATAGTCACGTAGCATATCTTCAATCATCAATTTTGTGCGACCATACACATTGGTTGGACTCCATTTCGCATCTTCCGTAATAGGTACTACTTCTGGTTCACCATAGACAGCCGCTGTAGAGGAAAATACCAAACGATTTACACCATGTTTACGAGCAGTTTCTACTAAACGATAGGACCCTACTACATTATTTTCATAATAGATAGATGGATTTACCATGGATTCACCAACTTGGGAATGAGCTGCAAAGTGCATAATGCCATCAATTTTATACGTATCTAGAACCTCACCTAATGCAGGGTCTGTAATATCCATTTCATAGAACGGTACTCCTGCAGGAATCGACTCCTTATGACCTCGAGATAAATTATCTACAATCACCACTTGATGACCTGCTCCTAATAAGGCACGTACTGTATGGCTACCAATGTACCCTGCGCCACCTGTCACTAAAATATTCATTCTTACTTCTCCTATGCTTTTGAAAGTTTAGGTCCTAATAATTTTTTATACACTTCTACGCCTGGTTGATTGAAAGCATCCACCCCTGCCAATTGTCCTTCAAAGTAGATGGCCCAGCACATAGTAAACATCAATTCTCCCAAGTGGAAGGCATTCATGGTTGGAACTTGGTAGGTCCCATTAAATCGTCCATCACTGGCTAAGGACTCTGCATTAGATGCCAAGGCCGCACGATTGATAAATCCTAAGTCAAGACCGGCTAAAGCTTCTAGTTTACTATATTGGTCATACATATGTGGCACTGTTAGATTCACATGCCAATTTTCTACATCTACAAAAGATACAACTTTATCATAGCGACCTTCTTGATGTTCCTGTGTTTGGGCATGCATGTCTGTAGTACCTACCGCTACAATTGGAGTACGACCATAGTGTCCAGATTTATCATCTTTTTCTTTACCTAAGGATTCCGCTAATAATTGTACATACCATTCAGATAAGGATTTCAAACGATCTGCATAAGGCATAAATACTTCAATATGACGACCATATTGTTCAGAGCCAATATATTTTAACACAGCACTTAACAAGGCTGGATTCTTCCAGACATCTTGTTCTTTAGCTGCTATATCTGCTGCTTTAGCCCCCTCTAAATAATCATGAATGTCAAATCCTAATAAAGCACCGATTACCAACCCTACTTCTGAGAACACAGAGAAACGACCACCAATGCCATCAGGTACAGCGAAGATGGAGTCTCCCCAACCTTCTGCAACAGCTAACTTATGTAACAACGTTTCTTTGTCATCATCTCTTGGATCTGTCACTACTAGCACTTCATAATTAATCATTGCTACTTCTAGAGCTTCTTTCACAATCATGAAATTTGTCATTGGTTCAATAGTAGAACCAGATTTAGAAATTAGCACCAATAGCACTTTATACTCATTAGGTACATGGGCATGGTCTTCTAAAAATTGTTGCTCTTTCCATTCTCTTTGTAATTGCTTGATTAATTCTTGGGTACGTACAGGGTCAACATTATTACCACTGAAATACATACGTGGGCGGTAATTACGTTCTTCATCACTCATGGAGTTCCAAAACTCCCCACAATGTACGTCAAATAATACTTTTCCACCTAGGAAAGAACCACCAATACCAAAGCTGACTACAGTACTAACCTTCTTTTCTTTCAAAGCATCAAGGCGAGCCATCACTGTTGGGTTGTTAATATGGCCTTCCACTACATACGGCAATTGTGGAAAAAGTACTAATTCAGGCTCTCCATCTTTGGATAGATGGCCTTTTACAACACCATGATGACGAGTTTCTTCCGCTGCTGCTAAGGCATCAGAAATCGCAGTGCCTAAGTTTGTTACATCTGCTTCCGTCACCCCACCAGGTAACATCATATTTGTATAATCATAAACAAAACCAGAGTCTAATTGAATCCGTTTCATAGTTTCCTCCTATGTACAGTATGATTGTAATCGTACTTTTATTGTACATCAAATCATGGAGAGATTAAAGGAATTTTATGAGAAATTTCCTACCAGTGTTATTTTAGTAGCGTTCCTTTCTTTGCTAATGCATCTGCACGGTCGTTATAGGCGATACCAGAGTGAGCTTTTACCTTATGAAAATCGATACGAAGTTGTTTGCTAGCTTCTTTCATTCGTTTCGCATAGTTAGTTGTTAATGGATTATTTGTTTTCCATCTACCTGTAGCCCACATTTCAATGCCCATATAATCATAATAGAGAGAGCATGATGTATACCCATGGTCTAGTGCATAATCCACTACATGAAGTGCTGCTAATAATTCCCCAGACACATTCCAATAGGCCACATGATTCGGTTCTGTACTCGAAAGAGAAAATTCTACTTCTTCTGCACCAAGAAGAATAACCCCTCCAGAGCCAACCACACCTTTTCGCTTATCAAAACTGCCGTCGATAAAAGCACGAATTTCACAAGGATCTGATTCTACGATTTGACTTATGTTATCAGTCTGTGTCTTAAGGTATTCACCTACGCTCATACCTTTAGACGCACTAGCAGATGTTTTCTTTGTACCGTTTCTAGCCGCTTTAATCTCTGCACACTTAGGTATATCTATAGAGCCCATATAGGCTTTTGCTTCTGCTTCTGTAGGGAATGATTTATACTGCGCCCCAGGAAAGCCTTTTACTTGCACTTCACAATCAGACCAAGTCACATAGATTCCTGGATTATGCCCTACTCGAACAGCATAATATTTCTTTGCCATACTTACCCCATTGTCAGTGGCGCTATCGTGCCACCTACTACGTCTACTAATGCTTGTGGATTGACTTTCACTTGCATTCCTCTAAGGCCTGCACTGACATAGACCATAGGAATGGATGTAATGCTATCATCAAAATAGGTAGGAAATGCTTTTTTCATCCCTAATGGAGAGCAACCGCCACGTAAGTATCCTGTTAACGGTAATAAGTCTTTTACCGCAATCAATTCTACCGATTTATTTCCGCTCACTCGTGCGGCTTGTTTCATATCTAGTTCCCCTTCTACAGGAATACAGAATACTACATGACCTGTTACATTGCCTTTCCCAACCAATGTTTTAAACACTTGTTCAGGCGGAATATGCAAAGATTCAGCAACATGTATACCAGCTCCGCGTTCTTCAGACCATTCGTAGGTGAACACTTCATAGTCAATATGGTGAGTATCTAGTATGCGTAATGCATTTGTTTTTTTATGTCCTTTTTTACTCATTAGACCCCCTATTTGTTGGTAATCTTTGAAATATTTTTTAATTCAATGCGCAAGGTACCATTTTCATTCGTTGAAATTTCTATAAACTCACGATCATTCATATATTCTACTGGAAATGAAAGTTCAATACCAGTATCTGTTTTAATTTTATGTTGCTTGCCCACTTTTGTAGCATAGGTCCGACTCACTGGCAATGGTTCAAGTAAATCTTCTTCTGCTAGCTCTTTCATAGCTGCTTCTCGCTGAATGGGGTTCGTACTAAACACTTGCTCAATAATATGTCGTGCTTCTAATGTGTCAGATACTTCTGCATTCTTAGCTAGTAATTCTTTTGTTTTAGCCATAGCTGCCACACCATCTTGCTCATGAGCTTTAGAAATTCGATCTACCACAGTGCGTACTTTTTTCACTGTATCTTTAGAAGACGGATTCGTGGTCACCTGAAAGATTCGTTCTTCTAGGAAGTTCATTTTCTCTCCATCATATTCACCTTTCGGCTCAAAGAGACGAATGGATAAATCAGAAAGTTTAATACTTACAAAAGCATATAGTTTTTGTGTCACTGTTGGTAATACGACTCTATGCTCTACTAATTTTGTTGCTAATGAACCATCCTCTTCTGAATATAATTGGTGAGTATATCCATCATGGGCTTTACAAAGAAGAACGCAAAGGTAAGCTTGCTCTCCTTGTGCTTCACAGACAATCATATCTAGTACACAAGGGTCCATTGCTTGTGCCATATAGGTAAATAAAGTCTCACCTAGTTCTTTACCAAACTCTACAAGGCTTACTTCTTGATTCTCCAATTGTTTGATCTTTCGCCCCCATGGTGTTTGATCCGAGATATAACCAGTTCTGGCTCCAGGGTCTTGTAACGCTTTCATTACATGCATTTCAAGATAGCTTTGTATCTCTGGTTCAGTAATATCCATAGGATGATCTGAATAGGCCGACATAGACGACGTAAAGTCAAACACTTCTAGTACAGCTGCATTAATTTGCATAGTTCCTCCTCAATAACAAAGAGCTTTGCCTTCGCAAAGCTCTTATGATGTTATCTATTATCTTTCACATAGTGATAGGTATTTTCCAGTCCTTTTTGTAATGTCCATTTAGGCGTATATCCTAAACATTGTTTTGCTTTTGCAGTACTCAATAAAGAATGTTTAATATCACCAATGCGCGGTTCTTCATAATGACGTTCTACCGTAGTGCCAGCAATGTGCTCTAATGTGTCGATTAATTCATTCACAGAAATTCCAGTTTCTGTACTCACATTGATAACCCCTGTTACATCATTATTCAATCCCAATATATTTGCTTCTACTACGTCATCTACATAGACAAAGTCACGTGTTTGTTCTCCATCGCCAAAAATTTTGATAGATTCACCATTCGCCACATGTTCGCAGAAAATACTAACAACTCCACCTTCACCGCCATTGCCTTGACGTGGTCCATATACATTAGAATAGCGATAGCAAATATAGGGTAATCCAAAAGATTCTTGGTAAATACGCAAATAGCCTTCCGTAGTTAATTTTGTCAATCCATAACAAGAACGAGGCACTCCTACCAATTCCTCTGTCAAAGGTAATACCTCTAAATCACCATATACTGCAGCAGAGGATGGCATAAGGAATTTTTTTACACCCACTTTAACTGAGGCTTGTAATAAATTCAATAGTCCCATTAGATTGATATCACAATCTTCTGTTGGATGTACCATGGATTCTGCTACTACTGTTTGCGCTGCCTCATGAAATACATAGTCCGGTTGAAAGTCTTCAAACACGTCATGTATCTTTTTATCTCGTATATCCAATTCTAAAAATTCAGCTTGTTCATTCACAAATGTCCGCAATCCACTGCTTAAATTGTCAATGACAAGTACACGATGTCCCTCTTGAATCAATCTGTCTACTAGATGTGATCCAATGAAACCGGCACCGCCTGTTACAATTATATTCATGTTCCTCATTCCTGTATCAATGACTGTCTTAGTAATATAAATTATACACCGTATCTAGTATATCGCAATAGTATGTACCCTATGGTGCACTTAAGCGTCTATATACTGAACTAATTGCTCACAGTGTTCTTTTGCTTGTCTATGAATCACTTGTAGCTGTGCATCTTCACCTGTATACAGCATATTGCCAGTGAAAACACCACCTTTAAAATTCATTTTACAGAACTTACAAGTAGCTTCACAGGTTTTAAATATTTCATCAATAGTAATGCCTTTATCACCATACAACGCATATTCATCATTACCACAAGCGGCGGTAAGACCAACAACCATATCCTTACCGGCTACTGCATAGGTATCTGCTCCATAGGCCCAACCATAAGCAAACACTTCTTCAAACCATCTCATAATCAGCGATGTTAAAGAGTACCAAAATAGAGGAGACTGTATCACAATCGTATCTGCCCACAGCAGCTTTTCACGTTCTGCTTCTACATTGATCTTGTAATCTCCGTAGAGCACTTCCAAACGATCAAACTCAGCCTTAGGATATTTTTCTTTAAGCAACGCGAGAATCTCTTTGTTTGCCACAGAATTTTCTTCGTGGGTATGACCTGTTACAATTAAAATGTTTTTCATTTCTATACCTCCCCTAATTTAGACCCTTATATAATACACTCTATTATCGTTCTCGTTGGATATCATAGTCTGTACCATTTGTCCGAATGGTAACAGTCCCCATCGTATCTGTACGATAGATATCTACATGTTCCTCCAATAAACGTGCCATAGCTTTCTCACCAGGATGTCCATAAGAATTATGTAAACCTGCAGAAATAACAGCTGCTTCTGGTCGAACAGAACGAATAAAATCTTTTTGACTAGAACCATTACTACCATGGTGTCCCACTTTTAAGACTTTACTAGACATTTTTGTATTTTGCTCTTTAATAAGACGTGCTTCTTCTTCTTTTTCCGCGTCACCAGTCATAAGCATAGAAAACTTACCAAATGTCAGCTTACCTACAATGGAGTTATTATTTTGATGAACTTCACCTTTTTTGTCAGTCATAATATCCCCACTCCAAGGAGCAAAAACCTCAAAATAAGCGCCATTCCCTAAATCTAAAAGATCTCCTGTATGAAGTGTTTCACGATGAATCTGTTTTGTATCAATAGTTTTTAAATAGGTTCTATACGTTCCACTATCAATGTCGATGCCATTATCGTAGACATGTTTAATAGGGATTGCTTTAGCGATGGCATAGAAACCACCAATATGGTCCGCATGAGGATGTGTCAAAATGACATTTTCTAATTCTTTCACACCATATTTTTTTAGTAAGGCTACCACCTGTGGTCTATGTTCAATATCACCTGTATCAATCATGGAAAATCTATCCCCAATTTGGAGTAAAATTGCATCTCCTTGTCCAATGTCTAATACATGAACCTTCATAGTTCCTGTCGGTGCTTGCAAAGATTGGCTAATTTCAGTCTTTGCAGCGTTTACATTAGATTGCGAAAGTTCTTTTCCACACCCTAATAAACTTAGCAAGGCTACTACCAAGGCACCTAACAAGAGCAGATATTTATATATTGTTTTTTTCATTTTTAAGTACTTTTTAACCTATATATATATTACAACAGTTATTACAGTGGTTGAATCTGATTGCAGCCCTCTATCGTTCGTAGTACACGACCAATTCGTTGTGCCACCTCTGTAGGCGTAAACCCTGGACCACAATCATCTAGTGCTAGATCTCCAGCACGACTATGGGCATAGATAGCAATATTTATAGCATCTATAGGGTTTTGATCTTGATTTAACATAGAACCAATTATGCCAGCTAATACATCACCCATGCCACCAGTTCCCATATAGGGATTACCTCTCGTTGTTAGATATATTTTACCAAATGGAGTGGCAAGAATCGTTGGTTGTCCTTTTAGGACAACATATACACCGTGTTCTTTCGCAAATTCGTTAGCATATCCAATAGGATCTTTGTTAAGCTCTTCTATACTTTTCCCCGTAAGAACAGAAAATTCACCTAAATGCGGTGTCAGTACAATAATATAATCATCTTTTCCTAATTCATAGGCGCGATACTTCAATAGCAATAGATCACTAGCAATAGCTATAAGCCCATCTGCATCAAGTACCATATGGTTACCTGTAACAGATTGTATCCATTGAAGTAAATGTTTCTTCTCACTATTGCTTCTGCCACCACCAGGGCCAATGACTACTGTGCTATTCCCATCTAGTTGTTCTACATCACTACTATCACAAATCATCATTTCAGGGCGACTCAAGGAACGCAACGCATCTAACTCATTTATACCAGACAGTATAGTGACTTTTCCAGCTCCACTACGTAAAGCTCCTTCAGCGCTTAATATGGGTGCCCCATAAATCCCCGGAGAACCACCCACAATATAGACATGACCATTGGTCCCTTTATGAGCAATAGGTGAACGAGGCTCTACATTCAAGGAATCTGCATTGTTCCAATAGAGTTCGGGCCAATTATGATCAGACTTCCTCAATGCATGATGCGGAAAAGGATATCCGATACTGCCTATACTCATATGTCCTACACATTGTCTTGCCGGATAGAAAAACATTCCCACTTTAGGGGCTAATAATGTAATCGTTTCATCTGCTTTAAATGAAGATATATCTGCACTACCTGTCAGACCATTAACCCCACTAGGAATATCGATGGCAATACATGTTCTAGTATCACTATATGAACGCCATTCTCTACATTGTTCAAACATAGATCGTATTCGTTTGGGTAGTTCACCATGAAATCCTGTGCCAAACACGCCATCTACCACAAGACTGACATTCTGTAATATATGGGAGGGTATTAGATTTCTATTAGACTGCATCATCTCATCAATCACAATCGTAATCGTATCTTCTAGAGTATGTACCACCTTCCATTGTTGTTGAAACAAAGGAGACCCTTCTTCTGGATTCCCACATACAACAACATAGGGAGTCACTTCAGGAACTTCTGTTAGCAATCGTGCTGCCACTAAGGCATCACCACCATTGTTACCAATGCCAGAAAGAAATAAAACTCCCTTTGGCCCCTTTATTTCTTGTATGTATCTATGTACTACCTCAAAAACAGATCGTCCCGCTTGTTCCATTAAATGAGATACTGGAAGTCCTAAACTTTCAATATATTGATCTACTATGTTAACTTGCTTTGGTGTTAAAAGTCGCATAGGTCTATCCTCTAATATACAATGACAGTACTCGTAGCATATTCATGACAATGGCTAATAGAAACTTGCAACGTTTCGTATCCTAAGGCTTTTATTTGTTGTCCAAAATA
The DNA here is from genome assembly GCF_003992175.1 of Veillonella sp. VA141. Lineage (NCBI taxonomy): Bacteria > Bacillati > Bacillota > Negativicutes > Veillonellales > Veillonellaceae > Veillonella > Veillonella sp. VA141. Next base: position 68,315 of record NZ_RQVM01000005.1, on the reverse strand, counting down.
GCCTGTACAAGTAAGAACAGGGGCCCCCCATGCATCGTGAGTAATTTCAATATTCTGCCAAGAGCCATGACGAAATCCTGTTCCTAAAGCTTTTACACAAGCTTCTTTCGCCGCAAAGATACCCGCAAAGGATGCAGCTGCCTGTTTGTTACGTCCCCACGCATAGTTTCGTTCGTATTCTGTAAATACTCGTTGTAAAAAGCTATCCCGTTCAATCGCTTGTTCCATGCGATGAATTTCTATAATATCTGTGCCTACTCGAATCATATTAGCCTCGTAATTTGGCAATCATCTCTGCACGATCTGCTGCACCAAATACAGCAGAACCAGCTACTAATAGGGTAGCCCCTGCTTCACGCACTAATGGAGCTGTTTCCAAGTTAATACCACCATCTACTTCTACAACAGCTTTTATATTACCTACAGAATCGAATAATTCTCGAGCTTGTTTTACTTTTTTCACTGCATTATGAATAAACGATTGACCTCCAAAGCCTGGATTTACACTCATAATTAGAATTAAATCCAAATCTTCTGCAATATCTTCCAGTAAGGATACTGGCGTAGATGGATTTAAAGAAACTCCTGCTTTCATACCAGTTGCTTTGATAGCTTGAATCAAACGATGCGCATGTGGCACAGCTTCCCAATGAAAGGTGAAATACTCCACACCTATCTTGGCATACTCTTCTACATAATCGTCTGGATTTTCTACCATTAAATGTACATCAAAGGGCAACTTTGTATGTGGACGTAATGCTTTTACCACAGGAGCACCAAATGTTAGATTTGGCACAAAATGTCCATCCATCACATCAATATGTAATAAGTCAGCACCACCTTCTTCGATAGTACGAATATCTTCTCGCAAATTAGAAAAATCTGCCGATAACATAGATGGGGCAATTTGAATCATCTTATCGTCTCCTTTGATCTTCAAGTTCTGATTTAATCGTCAAATAGGATTGGTATCGTTGCTCACTAATCTGCCTATTAGCTAAGGCATCTTTCACAGAACAAATAGGTTCATGACTATGGGAACAAGGACTAAACTTGCATCCCCTATCATGGTCACCAAACTCAGGGAATGTATGCACTAACTCTTCTACAGTCATCCCTGTATGCTCTAGAGCTGAAAATCCTGGTGTATCCATGATAAAGGAACTTTCATCCAAGCTGTATAAAGAGGCATGGCGCGTCGTATGGCGACCACGTTTAATCTTATCGCTAACAGCCCCTGTTTGAAAGGCAAAATTCGGATCTACTGCATTTAGCAAACTACTTTTACCTACGCCAGAAGGGCCGGCAAAGGCACTGATTTTACCATGTAATACATGGCGTAACTCCTCAATCCCTTCACCAGTATATGTGGACGTGCAGAGTACAGTGTAACCGATATTTTCATAGATAGATTTCAGTTTCATCGTATCTTCTGTATGCAAATCATATTTATTAATCACTAGTACTGGAGGAATATGACTATGATGAATCATCACTAATAAACGATCCAATAATAGAGGATGAATATCTGGCTCTCTAGCTGCTACCACTACAATGACTTGGTCAATATTGGCAATGGCTGGTCTACGCAAAGAATTTCTTCGTGGTTCAATCGTATCAATCCAAGAATCTTCTGTAATTGTCACTGAATCACCTACTAAAAGGGAATATCGTTCTTTTTTTAATCGACCACGCACTTTACATTCATGCACATCTCCATTTGGAGTCTGCACATAAAAGTAGCCATTCATATTTTTAATTACAACACCTTGTTCCATAGTCTCTCCTATAAGGATTGTTCTTGCACTAATGCATTGTTTAAGTACACCTGTACGCGTACATTTCCAGATCCTGATACACTTTTCACAATACGATCTCCAGGCGCATTTGTACCATCATAGACAACACGACCGCCATCGTCATCAATAACCACTAGCTTGATATGCTGGGAGGCACGTCCATTTGGTACGGTTATATCTACTACACCTTTTGTAGTACCATTTTGTTTACTATTAGTAGTATCTTTTTTGGCATCTTTTGCTTGCCCTACTAGAGAAATACTTTCATCACGTTTTACGGAAGATCCTGGTGCTGGGCTTACTTCAGTTACAATTGCAGAATCCTCATTAGAGCCTGATATTTTACTAATGCTTAATCCTAAATTTCCCAATGCTTCTTTCGCTTCTTTAATTGTCATACCCACTACATTAGGTATCTCTACCATGGTAGATTTTGTTTCATTAATCGTAATATCTACGGTTGCATTTTTAGAGGCTTTACCGCCTGGCTGTAAGCCTTGACTAATAATAACTCCATCATCTTTACTAGTGTCACTTACATAGGATATCTTACCAATTGATAGGCCTAAGGCTTTCAACTTTTCTCTTGCCTGATCAAAACTCATCCCTTGTAGATCTGGTATTGTTATATCGCCAGCACCTTTACTAACCACCAAATGAACCATCCGTTGTTCTTTTACTGTTTCACCTGGCTCAGGACTCTGTGAAATAACCTGCCCTGCAGGTACATCAGAGTTAGTTACCTCTGAACTAGAGACTCGAAGATGTCGTTCTTCCAACAATCGTGTAGCCACACTTAATTGTTTGCCCACCACGTTTGGCACATCTACTGTGGAATTACTCCAAAAGTTACCAAAACTCAAGAAGGCCCATAAAAAGGCAAGCAAAAAGGCAAAAACAGCACCACCAATGACATATTTTTGTGGTAAGTTTCCAAGTTTTGCCAATATTCCTTCTTGTGAATCAGCCTCATCTTCCATAGTGTCTGTCTCCATAGGAGGTAATACTTGTGTAGCAAAGTCATGCTGTAATGGTCGTGTCGAAGTACTACCACGATAACCTAAAGACATCCGTAAAGCTTGAATCATCTCAGAAATAGAACCAAATCTCTTACCAGGTTCTTTTTCTAATGCTGTCAAAACAACTTGCTCTAACTGTGCTGGAATCTGTGGATTCTTAATACGTGGTGCCAATACTCGATCACGTACATGTTGTAAGGCTACACTAACTGGTGTCTCTCCTCTAAAAGGAACTTCTCCCGTTAATAATTCATAAAGCACAACCCCTAATGAATAAATATCTGTACTCACATTAATACTTTTTCCACTAGCTTGTTCTGGAGAAATATAATGAGCTGATCCCATTACTGAATTTGTATACATCATCGTAGCTGCTGTATTAATTGCACGAGCAATGCCAAAGTCAGTTACTTTGATACGGCCAGAATCTGTAATTAAAATATTATGCGGTTTTATATCACAATGTACTATGCCCATCATGTGTGCATGCTCCAAGCCCTCTGCAATAGCTACTACTATTTTTACAGCCTCTTGCACAGATACTTGATTACCATGATGTTGAATATACTCTTTCAATGTACATCCAGATACATATTCCATAATAATGTAATGAAAGCCTTGATCAAAGCCTACATCATACATACTAACAACATTGGGATGATTTAATTTACCAGCAGCTTGCGCTTCTCGCTTAAACCGAGCCACAAAATCTTGATCACTACCAAAATTTTGATGCAAAATTTTAATGGCCACAGGTCTTCCTAACAATGTATCTTTTCCAAGATATACGTCGGCCATGCCGCCAACACCTATTTTTTGCTGTACTTCATAGCGATGGTCAAAGACCAATCCTACTAATGTAAGTCTATCCATAAGTCACCTCTTTATATACGTCCTAGTACGATTGTCACATTATCTCGTGCTCCCGCATCATACACAAGGTGCACTAAATCTTCTAACGCTCTATTTTCATTTTGTTCTTCAGAAAGAACTTGTTCAATCTTGGATTCTTCAATATAACCAGATAAACCATCACTACAAAGTAAGATTCGGTCATTTTGAAATAATTCTATCATCCCTGTATCGACTTCTACCGATTCATAGACGCCAATCGCACGGGTTAACATATTCCGATTAGGATGATGAAGAACTTCTTCTTCTGTAATCGTTCCAGCTTCTACTAACTGTTGTACCATAGAATGATCTTTTGTCATGCGTTGTAAACCTTTTTCGCCATATATATATAAACGGCTATCTCCTACGTGAGCCCAATATAAAATATTATTTTGCACATAAGCCACAACAGCAGTAGTTCCCATACCTTCTAATTCCTTATAAGATTGGCTTTTTCTATACACCATATGATTCGCCTCTAGTATGGCATTTCGCAATACATGAGCAGATACTTCTTTAGACTTTTCTACTACATTTACAATAGCATCTACCACCATAGTACTAGCATATTCTCCACCAGTATATCCACCCATACCATCTGCTACAATTAACAGCGGTCCTTGTGCATAAAAGCGATCTTCGTTTCGCTGGCGAACTAGCCCAGTTTTACTAATTCCTAAACTAATCATACCCTTCCTTCTTTCAAAGATTGTTGATGTTGTATTTTTAATTGTCCACAAGCTGCTTGGATTTCATCTCCCATTTCCTTACGAATCGTTACAGACACACCATAGGATTCTACAATAGACTTAAACTCTTGCATTGCTTTCATAGACGGTTTATATAAATTAATATGTTCATTTCCATTGACAGGAATTAAGTTGACATTACAATGAGGAAATTGTTTTGCAATACTACCTAGTTCATGAGCTTCTTTTTCAGATGTATTCACATCTTTAATTAAAATATATTCAAAGGTTACACGGCGTTCTGTCCGTCGATAATATTCTGCCACAGCATCTAGCACATCTTGTAAAGCATACGTCGCCCCTATAGGCATAATTTCTTTTCGTTTTTCATCAGTAGTAGCATGCAATGATAATGCTAATGTGATAGGTAGTTCCAGTTCTGCAAAACGATAAATATTGGGTACTAAACCACATGTAGATACAGTCATTCGACGATAACCTATATTAAAGCTTTCTTTTTCATGAATAAATTGCAATGCTTCCATAGTGTAATCGAAGTTTTGTAATGGTTCTCCAGATCCCATGACAACAATGGAGTTGACTTCTTCTTTGATGATGCTTTCAAACAATAATAACTGCCCAACAATTTCAGCTACCGTCAGATTCCGGAATAGGCCTTCTGTAGTGGATGCACAAAAAATACATCCCATAGCACATCCCACTTGAGATGACAAACACACAGAATTCCCATAGTGCTGCTTCATCAGTACCGTTTCTACTTGATGCCCATCAGAAAATCTGAGCAATAATTTCTTCGTATTTCCATCAGAACTAGTAGATTCTCGCACCACCGTAGGAAGTGTAATTGTACAGTGTGTAGCAAGCCATTCACGCATTGCCTGTGGAAGCTGTAACATATCTTCCATAGAGAATACGTGACGTTGATAAATATAATCCATAATCTGTTTCGCTCTAAACTTTGGAAACCCTCCATCTGTCACAACTTTACTTAATGCTGGCAATGAAAGGCCAAGTAATTCTATCATGCTCTCTCCTTACGTAAACGGGCTATAAAAAATCCATCCATATCATATACATGCGGTAATAAAGTAACCATAGGACCTTCTGCTGCAAACGGCAACAAGGGAGCCACATCTTCTAAGACAAAATTAGGGTTTTCTCGTAAAAAGTTTTCTACAACCCTTTCATTTTCCAATGTATTTATAGTACACGTAGAATATACCAAATGTCCCCCTACTTTTACATAGGAACTAGCATTATGCAATATTTGTTGCTGTAACATTGGCAATTCTTGTAATTGGGATTCCTCTTTTCTCCAACGCATATCTAATTTCTTCTGTAAGATTCCTAGTCCTGAACATGGTGCATCTACTAGTACCGCATCAAAAGACTCTTTCCATTGTTCTTCTTTAACTGTAGCATCCCCTTGCTGTGGTTGCACATTAGATATTTTCATGCGTTTTGCATTTGCCTGCAACAATTCTACTTTATGTTCATGAATATCCGTAGCTACGATAGTTCCTGTATTATCCATAAGGGTTGCCATATGTAATGTTTTACCACCCGGCGCTGCACAGGTATCTAAAATATGCATATGTTGTTTAGGTTGTACTGCATAAGCCACAGCCATAGAGGCTTCGTCCATGAATGTCATCAATCCCTCTTGTACCCATTTTGCTTCCTGCAATTGTCCTTTGTGAGATTTGATGATAATTGCATCTGGAATCATATGACTAGGCTCTACCACCCAATTTGCCTGTGAAAGCTCTTCTAATAAATCATACCGACTAATTCGTAAAGTATTCACTCGCGCTGTCAATAATGGAGTTTCATTGAACCATTCACAGAGATCAATTGTTTCTTCTAGACCTCGTTGCTCTATCCATAAACGGACTAGCCATAAAGGTTGATTATAAATATAGGAAATTCTCTCCGCTTCCGAAGTGGCTAAAGCATCTACTCCAATATCTTCGCGCTGTCGATCTACATTACGAAGCACAGCATTGACAAAACGGTCTGTACCAGGTGCCACTTTTTTGGCAAGCTTTACACTTTCATTCACCGCAGCACTAGAGGGTACCTTATCCATATAGAGCAATTGATACACTCCGAGTCTAAGAATTTCTAGTACAAAAGGAGATAATTTTTTAACCGGTTTCTTGGTAAAGTGAACGATAACGGCATCCAAGTAGTTTTTGCGTCGCACCACACCATATACCAATTCTGTAAAGAATCTACGATCTAAATCCTCTAGTCTTTCTTGCATCATATACTGAGGCAATACAATATTGGCATACTTCTTATCTCGATGTATATCTACTAAGGCTTTCATAGCTAGGCGCCGAATGTTTTTATATTCTTTCTTTTGTTTCGTTTCCATAGAGTAACCTTTCTATGACAAGTCTAATGTCTTCTGTATTGACTCGCGTATTACAACAAGGACCACAAGGTCGTTCATTTAAGACACCAATCACAGGAATAGGAAATACATCTGCCATGCCACTGACTAAGTCTCTTTCACAGGCGATAGCCACAATCGCTTGAGGACGAATTTCCTTAATTTTTAAACGTGCTAATGTACCACCTGTGACTACCACAAAATGACATCCATAGGTATCTGCAATATCTAGCAAGGTTCCTACTTGGCATCCCCCACAGCGCTTACAATTATGTACATCTGTAGTCACTTTATGTACACAGCTAGATAATTGTATGCAATGCGGTGTAAGCAATAATAATCGTTCTGGTTCCACGCGATACACTTGGGTGCTCACGAGATGATTAATTAACGCAATCAAGGATTGACTCACTTCATCCTTTGTATACCCAAAACATCTAGCTAAGACCGTGACCAAAGGAAATAAAAGATATAACCCACGATTGGATAGTCGCAATAAAATCGGATGTTGTATAGGATATATTGTGACTAATGCCATGTATATCCACATGGACCACCCAATCAATATAGGTAGTAGTAGCGCACTCTCTACGATAGGCCCGACAACAGGTCCCCATTGGGATAAGCTAAGATGCATCATCCAGACTATCCAACCCCATACCATGGAAATCAATAGCATTGCCACAGCCGTCACTGTTAAATATAGACGATAAGATTTATTCATCGCCAAAGCAAGCTCCTACTGCTAACTGATGACCACGAGCAAAATCACCTGCATTCATTCGTTTTTTATTTTCAGGCTGCACTTCTGTGACACGTAAGACCCCGTGACCAGTGAAAATACTGAAAGACTCTTTATCTACATGCACTATTGTCCCCTCTTTAGGATAGCCACAAGCCCCTTGTAAATGTTCAGGAGCATACTTGGAGGTAGGGTCTACTTTCGCATGCCAAAACTTAATCCGTTTACCCTCTAAGAATGTATAACATCCAGGACTGGGATTGAAAGCTCTTATTTTCGCAGCTAATGTATGTGCTGGTTCTGTAAAGTTAAGATGTCCCATCTCTTTCGTAATTTTTCCTGTTTCAATAGCTTCTTCATGATTTTGAGGGACTCTTGTTAACGTACCTAATTGTAAAGCATCTACAGCTGGTACAATCATCTGTGCCCCTAATTTTGCCAAAGCTGTAAAGATTGTACCAGATGTATCCTCTTCTGTAACAGGAATGCGTTCCATGAGCAGAGTATCACCTGTATCTAATCCTTCGTCCATATGCATAATAGTCATACCAGTTTCTGACTCTTCATGAAGAATCGCATATTGAATAGGTGCTGCACCTCTAAATTTCGGTAATAAAGAAGCATGTAGATTAATACACCCCAAAGGAGGCTGATGAATAAGCCAAGGAGGCAAAATTTTTCCATAAGCAATGACTACCACAATATCAGGAGCCAAGGATTGTAATAGTTCTTCCGCTTCTTCATTGCGCAAGGATTTTGGTTGATACACAGGAATATCATGCTCTAATGCCAACTCTTTCGTCGGCGGCATTTGTAATTTATTACCTCGCCCTTTCGGCTTATCTGGTTGACAAAATACACCTATTACAGTGTGTGGACTATCGATTAAAGCCTGTAACGTTGGGACTGCTATATCTGGAGTACCCATAAATACTATACGTAATGGATTCATTATTGTTGTTCCTTTTTATGGATAAAAATCTCATTGGGATTCACTAACTTTTCCACAAATAAAATACCATTTAAATGGTCGATTTCATGCTGAAAAATACGAGCTAAAAAGCCTTCTGCCTTAATTTTTATCTTTTTATTATTTCGATTGATACCATGTACTTCAATTTTGTCATATCGCTCTACATCGCCGAATAGTTCTGGTACGCTCAAACAACCTTCTAAGCCTACTTGAGAACCTTCTTTTTTCACGATTTCTGGGTTGATGACTTCAATTAAACCATTTCCATCATCTAGTACAATAATTCGTTTGGATACGTTGACTTGTGGTGCCGCCAAGCCTACACCATCTGTTTTATACATAGTTTCAGCCATATCATCTAATAATTGACGAATCTTTTTATTTACGAACTCTACCGGTTCTGCTATTTGTTTTAACACAGGATGCCCTGTTTTCATGACTTCTAAAACTGCCATAGTCCCTCCTATACTGGATCCACATCTATATAGATATGGGGCAATGTAAATATATCTGAATGATACATGTGTGATTTTAAATTCGATAAATCAATACCACGAATCATAATACAAAGTCGATACATATCTCGTATCTTTGCGGCGCCATTTTCATAGGGCCCTAGTATATCAATGCGCTGACCTTCACAAGCCTGGCGCAAAGTGTTGGCTAATTCTGTCGCTCTTGTTCGTACTACTGAAAGCTTTTCATCTAATAAGGTAATTTGTATCATTTCACCAATTGGTGGATACAACAAAGCTTTACGAGCCTCTATTTCTTCCTCATAAAAGCTAACATAATCATGGTGCGTGCTGTGCTGAATAGCATAATGTTCAGGACTATAGGTTTGTACCACTACTTTTCCTGATTTATTACCACGACCAGCACGACCAGCTGCTTGCGTTAGCAAATTAAATGTTCTTTCAGAAGCCGTATACACAGGAATATGCAATACAGAATCAGCAGTAATAATTCCCACTGCGGTAACATTTGAAAAATCATGTCCTTTTGCCACCATTTGCGTGCCCAACAAAATATCATATTGACCAGCACCAAAGGCTTCTAAAATACGCTGAGATTCTCCTTTTTTAGAAGTTGTATCTTGATCTAGACGAGCAATTCTAGCTTGTGGAAAACGTTTTGCTAATTCTTCTTCTACTTTTTGCGTGCCTGTACCAAAAAATTTAATTTTATGGCTACCACAATGCGGACAAATTTGAGGCACTTTTTCATGATGATCACAGTAATGGCAACGCAAGTCCTTCCCCGCTTGATGATACACCATAGATATATCACAGTGAGGACAATGGATAGGTTTACCACAGTCACGACACATGACAAATGTACTATGACCTCGACGATTCAGCAAAAGAATGATTTGCTCACGTTTCTGTAGTGTTTCTTGGATTAAAGTATCTAACGCCATAGAAAATACAGAGTAATTCCCATAGAACATTTCTTCTTTCATATCCACAACAGTCACCTTAGGCATAGGTTGATGAAAAATACGATGCTCTAAAGATAGTAACTCATAGATACCTTGGCTCGCTAAATAATAAGCCTGTACGGACGGTGTAGCAGACCCAAAAATAATAGGACATTCATGACTTTCACTACGCCATCTAGCCACCATGCGTGCATCATATCGAGTCATATCTTGTTGTTTGTAGGATGGGTCATGTTCCTCATCAACTACAATAAGCCCAATGTCTTCTGTTGGAGCAAACACTGCTGAACGAGCACCTATGATAATATGGCTATCTTTCCGACGTAAACGCTCCCAATTGTTATAGCGTTCCGCTTTTGTTAACTGGCTGTGAAAAACGACCACTTCTTGACCAAACTTCTCTACAAATCGTCGCACTATTTGCGTAGTTAAGGCAATTTCTGGAACTAGAATAATAGCAATCTTATCTTGTTGAATCGTCTCTTGTGCAGCTTTTAGATATACTTGTGTTTTTCCACTACCTGTCACACCATGGAGTAAAAACGCTTTACTTTTCTGGTTAGCAATACACTCCTGAATAGGTTCGTATACAGCCTGCTGCGACTCAGTTAAAGGAATGTCTATACTATCCACAACTTCCTCATACCGTGTTTTCGTCATTTCATACCGCCAATCTATGTCGATATGAGAACATTCTTTTACTTGCTTAATGACAGGCAAACTAAATCCTGCCAATCGTAAGGCACTTACTGAGATTGCTCCATGTTCTAATAAGTATTCCGCCAACAAACGTTGCTTTTGTTTCCTCACTCCAAATAGTTCTACATGAAAGGAATCCTTAGGCACAAGCCATTCAATTTTAGGTCTGTCATAAGATTTTAATTTACTTTTATCGACAGTAAATAAGCTTAATGCTTCTGCAAGGGTACATAGATAATACTCGCTAAGCTTACGAGCTGTTCTCAGCATTTCCGTTGAAAACCAAGGTGTTGGATCTAATACAGCTAATATGGGTTTTATCACAAATGATGGATTTTCTATGTCACAATAACCTATAAGGATTCCCTCTTCTTTAGAGGCTCCTAAGGGAACTGCTACGCGAGTTCCAATAGGTACATTCCCTAATGAATCAGGGATTTCATAGGTTAAAGGTTTATTCAATTGTTTCGCAGGACGATTAATAATAATTTCACCTAAACGCATCATAACCTCCTGACTAAACACTCTTCATTATACCACGTTTGTACCTTCGATTCATACTATTTCATACCCTACTTCTACACATTTGCATATGATGAAATTTCTTTTAGGAGTAAGATGATAGGACAAAATCACTTGGTAGTATAATTACATCTTCTTATAAGATGTAAACCCATGACAACCTAGACTCTTATAATTTATATACATGACAACTGGGGTAACAAAAATAGAGGACAAAGACATACGTCTTTATCCTCTATATATGTATCATTCAAAAGCGAAGGGCAAATTAATCTATTATAAGCCTGCTTCTTTACGAAGTACTTCTGCTTTATCTGTGCGTTCCCATGGAAGGTCTACATCTGTACGACCAAAGTGTCCATATGCAGCAGTTTTTTTATAATGTGGTTTCAACAAGTCTAACATTTCAATGATACCTGCTGGACGAAGATCAAAATGTTTACTTACTAATGCAGAGATTTTTTCTTCTTCGATTTTTGCAGTACCAAATGTTTCCACCATGATAGATACAGGTTTCGCTACACCAATTGCGTAAGCTACTTGTACTTCACATTTATCAGCAAGACCAGCTGCTACGATATTTTTAGCTACATAACGAGCTGCATATGCTGCGGAACGGTCAACTTTTGTAGGATCTTTACCGGAGAAAGCTCCACCGCCATGACGAGCCATACCGCCATAAGTATCTACAATAATTTTACGACCTGTCAAACCAGCATCGCCTTGTGGACCACCGATTACGAAACGACCAGTTGGATTGATAAAATATTTAGTATTTTCATCGATGAATCCTTCTGGAAGTACTGGATCGATAACATATTTTTTAATATCTGCTTGGATTTGTTCCAATGTTACTTCTGGACCATGTTGTGTAGAAATAACGATAGTTTCAATACGTTTTGGTTTACCATCAACATATTCTACAGTTACTTGTGTTTTACCATCTGGACGAAGGTAATCCAAAGTATTATCTTTACGAACTTTTGTTAATTGATGAGATAAACGGTGCGCCAAACTGATAGGCATAGGCATTAATTCTTCTGTTTCATTGGATGCAAAACCAAACATCATACCTTGGTCACCAGCACCGATTTTATCAAAGGCATCACTACCACCTTCACGAGATTCTAATGCTTCATCAACACCCATCGCAATGTCTGCAGATTGTTCGTCAATCGCTACGTTAACGCCACAAGTATCAGCATCAAAACCGAATTTTGCACGAGTATAGCCGATTTCACGAATTGTATCGCGAACAATGTGAGGAATATCTACATATGTATTGGTAGTAATTTCGCCTACTACATGAACTTGGCCTGTTGTTACTAATGTTTCACAGGCAACGTGCGCTGTTGGATCTTTTTCTAAAATAGCATCCAATACAGCATCTGAAATTTGGTCAGCAATTTTGTCTGGATGACCTTCTGTTACAGATTCAGAAGTGAAAAATACATGTTTTTCTGCCATGAATAAACCTCCAATAAAAAAATTCCTCATCCCAAGATGAGGAATTATATCCCCATCTTCCGATCAAATATCGTTGGATTTAGCACCTCTTCCATCAGGAATGGTTGCTGTAGCTTCACAGGGCCTTTCCCTCCACTACTCTTGATGAGACTTGTATCATACATATAATACTTAGTTTAAAATCACTAACATGTATTATAGCATAGATTTATAGGTCTGCCAAGGCTTGAATGATGCGTTCTGCCACATCAAGTTTCGACATATTAGGTAAACTTACAATTTGATCTCCAGGATAAATAAATGTCACTTCGTTTGTATCTACATCAAATCCTGCATTTAATTTACTCACATCATTAGCCACTAACATGTCCAAATTCTTTTTGCGCACTTTTTCTTTTCCATAGGTAATAACATCTTGTGTTTCCGCCGCAAAACCAATTAATTTTTGTTGCTGTTTACGCTCTCCTAAGCTTGCTAATATATCTGGATTTTTTACTAGCTCTAATGTCATAGTTTCTTGTTTTTTTATTTTATTGTCCGCTACTTCAGCTACACGATAGTCCGCCACAGCCGCAGCCATAATCACCGCATCTGCAGAGTCATAGTGACTATCTATAGCCTCTTTCATCTCTGTAGCAGAACAAACTATAATACGCTCTACACCAATTGGCACAGCAAGATCTGTGGGAGCAGATACCAAGATTGTCTTAGCTCCTGCCTGGGCCGCTTTTAGAGCCACTGCATAACCCATCTTCCCACTGGAACGATTCGTAATATATCGAACTGGATCAATTGCTTCTTGTGTGCCACCAGCGCTGACGATAACAGTTTTACCTTGCAGTAGTTCTGTTTTCCCTAAATGAAAGTCCACCCAGTCCATAATTTTTTGCGGATCTGGCAAACGCCCTTTTCCTTCTACCCCACATGCTAGGAGTCCACTGTCAGGTTCTAGCACATGAACACCTCTACCACGCAAGATAGTTAAATTTTCTTGCACAGTTGGATGGGTATACATGTTACTATTCATAGCTGGACATACAAATACAGGGGCCGTAGTCGCCAATAATTGGGTAGATAACATATCATCTGCAATACCATTGGACATCTTAGCAATCATATTAGCCGTTGCAGGTGCTATCACATAAGCATCTGCCCAAGTTGCATAGGCAATATGCTCTACATTCCAATTCTGTACATTTTCAAACATTTCCACAGCCACTTTGTGTTTACTAATTTCACCAAACACAAGGGGACTCACAAATTTAGTGGCATTTCTCGTCATTACCACTTTTACTTCTGCTCCCGCTTTATATAAACGGCTTACTAAATCCACTGCTTTGTAGGTTGCTATTCCTGCTGTTACACCTACTACAATATGCTTACCCTTCAAAGGTCTCACCTTCCTATAGAACTAATGCAATTAATAGACTTTCTATACTCACCCTATTATACAGTATCTGGATAAGTAATACATCAATATTTTTATCCATAAAGACTCAAAACATCTTTATCCACGAAAAAAGCTGTATACAAATTAAAAGGAGCATAATTTGTTACAGCTTTTTACATATTTATATGATGAATATAAAATCCATCAATGATTGACCTCTACAGAGGTAATGATAAATGAACTACTGTCTTTACCGGCTTCTTGGTACCATCTAATTTTTTAAATCCTAAGCTTGTATATAATTCTTTTGCATTTTCCATACTTGGCAAGCTATCTAGTAGCAATGTTTTATATCCAAATTCACGAGCATCTTCTACTACCATTTTAGCCATATTTGTACCTAAAGAACTGTGCCTAAATGCTGGACGAACATACAACCGTTTCATGGCCGCTGTTTTACTATCTACATAACGCAACGCAACACAGCCTGCTGGTTTGTTATCGATAAAGGCAATATATAAGGCTTCACCTTCACCTTTATATTTTTCTTCCAGTCCATGAAACTCTCTTAAATTAGCAGATACTCCTAATGATCGTACATACTCTACAAACAAATCTTTTACTTCATCAATATAATCGTGGCCATTACGAATTTCAAAATTCATAGTATACCTCCTCATAGTATTACATGAAACTGATATTGTTAGTATTCGACGAAATTATAAAAACTCCTTTTATTTTTTTAATTTTGTATGACTAGCAAATATAAAAATCTCTAATTTTAATAAAAAGCACCTTTTAAGAGTACCTCTCAAAAAGTGCTTAATTAATGTTATTTGTGCAATGTTTGACGATTTTCTTGCAATGCTTCTAATGTACGCTCTAAATTAGATTCTACATATTTGAATACATCACTAGCATATTGAATAGAACTATTTTTGAGTTCTTCCGAAGATTTATTAGCCTCTGCAATAATATGATTAGCATGTTCTTGTGCTTGTTTTACCAATTCACTTTCTTCTGTTAATTTTTGAATGTATTCTTTCGCTTGTTCAATTAATGCATCCGCTTGTTTTTGACCTTCCGCTACAATACGATCACGCTCTGCTACAATACGACGAGATTCTTCTAATTCAAGGGGCAAAGATTCTGTTAATGCATCTACAATACGCATAATTTCTTCTTCTTCAATTAATTTTTTATTTGTCATAATCATATTGTTACTAGTAACAATTAAATTTTCCAACTCTTCTAATAATTTTTCTGTTCTCATGATGTCCTCCTATTTATCTTGTTTTCTATGAAATTTATCTTCCAATGCTTGTTTCACAACTGTAGGTACTAAGCCATCTAACTTACCACCATACCTAGCCAATTCCCGTATACCTGTAGAGCTTACAAAGGCATATTTATTATTGGTCATAATAAAAACAGTTTCAATCTCATCATCCAAATATTTTGAAAACAAAGCACGTTGAAATTCATATTCAAAGTCACTTAAAGCTCGAAGTCCACGGATGATGATATGACTATCTCGTGATTTCACATACTCATTCAACAAACCGCTTCCAAAATCAACTTCAATGTTAGAAATATGTGATACAGATTGACGAATTAACTCTGCCCTCTCATCCAAAGTGAATAAATACTTCTTATTTGGATTTTCTAAAATTACTACTATTAACTTATCCACTAATTTACTAGCGCGCTCAAATATATCTATATGTCCATTTGTAACAGGATCAAAACTACCTGGACAAACTCCAATTCTCACAGTATAAGCCCCTTTCTATGGTTCTCGACAAAGAATGTCAACGCGAGTATACCCAAAGGATAAAGCTTTCACAACCACCCACTTAGGCAATAATTCTAGAGTTTCATTCTTATGGCGTTCTATAATTAAAAAGCCATCTTCGGTAAGTAATTGTAACTCGTCCACTAAGTCCAAAGTTTTTTGAACATACCCTTTTTCATAAGGGGGATCTGAAAATATTAACTGAAACTGCTTTCCTTGTAACCGTGTAAGTGCTGATTCCATAGTACATTTCATAATTTCTAATTGATCATCTACTTTACAGTGTCGGCTATTACTTTGGATATAATCAACAGTGCGTGTATCTACTGCGATGGCATGACTAGCACCTCGACTTAAGGACTCTATGGCTAATGCGCCAGTACCCGAAAACAAATCTAGCACCTGAGCTTCAAAAAATCCTCTTCGACTTTGTATAACATTACAAATACTCTCACGCACTCGATCTTGTGTAGGTCTTGTATCCATACCCTTCGGAGCCTGTATAGTATGCCCTTTGGCTGTTCCTGAAATAATTCTCATATAATTTACTACCTATACTTGTATATTCTACATGATTTTACTATGGGGTACAATAGATTTTTTATAAAATCTTCCTCATAATCTATTACTTATTACAAACTTCTTGTTTTACATCTCGCATCATTAACTGCATCAACACCTCAGCAGGAGAAACTTGATGATATAATACCTCATACAAAGCATTAGTAATAGGCATATCAATCCCTTTTACTTTAGCTATGTCATATATAATACGTACTGCAAAAAAACCTTCTACCACCATTTGGGATCGATTAATGATATCCTCCATAGTTTCTCCATTTGCCAACTTTTGTCCAGCTCGCCGATTCCGACTATGGGGACTCATACAAGTAGCGATTAAATCTCCCATTCCTGAAAGCCCTGCATAGGTTTCTGATTTTGCTCCCATGGCAACACCAAACTTTGTCATTTCATGAAGACCACGAGTTAATAAGGCTGCTAACAAATTATCTCCTAATTGCATGCCATGTGCAATTCCCGCTGCTAAAGCAATAATATTTTTTGTGGCTCCTCCTAGTTCTACGCCGATTACATCTGTATTCCCATACACTCGAAAACTAGGACCTCCCAAAGCACGTTGCAAACTACATATAGCATCTTCATTTTGACTTGCTACAACTGTGGCAGCCGGCAAACCACGGCCTACTTCTTCTGCATGATTAGGCCCAGATAAAATAGCCGTTGCTTTCACTAAGCCCTGTACCTCTTCTTCAATAACCTGAGATAATCGCTTTTCACTATCTTTTTCCAATCCTTTAGAGCAACCTACTATAATCATAGAAGGTCCTAGATAGGGCTTTAATTCTTGTAGAGTACGCCTCACATAAGTTGATGGAGTAACCATCAATACCACTTCTGCATCTTGTAAAGCTTTGCTATAAGAATGTTGAAACTCTAAAGTAAGTGGTAAAACTACATCTGGCAAATAAGGGTTAATACGATATTCACGCAAATAATTTGCTTTTTCTTCCGTGCGACAATACATCGTCACTTGATGCCCCGCCTCTAGCCCTTTTAGAGCTAATGCAGTGCCCCAGCTACCTGATCCAATGACTGCAATTTTCATAATTACTTATCCTTTGTAATACGTTTAACAGCTAATTCTTTTCCTTGCAAAAGACGTACAATATTTTCTCTATGACGGAATACGACAAATAATGCCGCTATAGCGCCAAAGATGATGTATGGTAAAGGTTCAGATAAACAATACATCACAATAGGCACAAGAGTAGCTGCTACGATAGATCCTAAGGACACATAGGAAGTAAACTTGACAATAATGCCCCATACAGCAAAGCAAATTATAGCCGCTATAGGAGATAATGCAATGAGTACCCCCAATCCTGTCGCAACCCCTCTACCGCCAGAAAAGCCAAGAAAAATAGACCAATTATGACCAATCATAGCACATAAGCCACCTACAATCATCCATTCTGGATTCGGCGAAAATAAGAGAACTCCTATGGCACCCTTTCCAGCATCCCCTAGGAAAACAGGCAAAGCAGCTTTCATCCCTAGTACACGATACGTATTGGTAGCACCAATATTTTTACTACCATATTGACGTACATCTGTATGAAAACATAGCTTTCCAATAATTAAACCTGTAGGAATAGAACCTATTACGTATGCAAGTAAAACTAATACAACAATTTCCACCGTTATCATTCTTCATCAGATCCCTTCTTACCACGAAGTACTAAGCGAATTGGAGTTCCCTCAAATCCAAAGGATTCTCGAAGTCGATTTTCTAAGAAACGCATATAGGAAAAATGAATCAATTCAGGTTCATTCACAAATAATATAAATGTTGGCGGTTTTACACTAGCCTGTGTCATATAATAAATTTTAGGAATACGTCCACCACGAGATGGCACTGGATTAACTGTTTGTGCATCCGATAACAATTGATTCAACACACTTGTAGAAATACGCATATGTTGTTGCTCAGATACGTATTTAATTAATTCTGCTAAGCGATGAACACGTTGTTTCGTTAAAGCTGAAGCAAACAAGATTGGAGCATAACGTAAAAATCCCATTTCATCATATATATCTTCTGTGAATCGCAATGTAGTTTTATCGTCTTTTTCAATCAAATCCCATTTATTGACAACAATCACTAAGCCTTTTCCAGATTCATGAGCATAGCCAACAATTTTTTTATCTTGTTCAGTCACTCCATCTGTAGCATCTAATACTAAAACAACAATATCAGAGCGATCAATAGCACGGAGAGAACGAACAATACTATATCTTTCTACAGGTGCATCAATACGAGATTTACGTCGCATACCTGCTGTATCGATTAATACAAAATCCTGTCCATCATGACTCCAATGGGTGTCGATAGAATCACGTGTTGTACCAGCCACATCACTAACAATAACACGTTCTTGACCTAATAAGGCATTTGTTAGAGATGATTTACCCACATTAGGACGCCCAATCAAGGCTACATGGATTGTATCTTCATCTTCCTCACCAGCACTTTGTGGAGGAAAATGTTTCACTACATCATCAAGTAAATCACCTAAATTCATCAAATTTTTAGCAGAAATACCAATTGGGTCACCAATACCTAAATTATAGAACTCATAAATATTAGCCTCTTGATTTACACTATCGATTTTGTTAACTACTAAAATCACAGGCTTACCACTAGCACGCAACAAGTTGGCCACTTCTTCATCAGCAATGGTAATCCCTTGCTTACCATCTACAACAAAGAGAATCACATCAGCTTCTTCAATCGCTAGTTGTGCCTGAAAACGCATCATTTTAGGAATTTCATGACTTTCTGCAGTAATAAACTCAATCCCACCAGTGTCAATCATAGTAAATTCACGTTGTAGCCATTCTGCATCAAAATAAATTCTATCACGTGTAACACCTGGAATATCTTCTACGATCGAAATTCGTTTATTAACAATGGCATTAAATAATGTAGACTTTCCTACATTCGGTCTTCCTACGACCGCAACTAATGGTTTTGACATGCTTTCACCTCATATTTCAACTTCCTCAAAGGAAGAGTAAGAACACATAGTTTATCAACTTATATTGTATCACATAAACGAAAGCAAAAAAAGAACAGTAAGTCCATTGGACCTACTGTTCTTCTATTATCTAGAAATTATTCAGCTTCTTCTTCAGTTGCTACTGGTTCCATTAACTCAGTTAATTTTAAACCTAATTTCTTTTCATCTTTGTTGAAAGAAATTACTTCTACTTCTACTTCTTGACCGCGGCTCAAGTAGTCTTCTACTTTTGCATTACGTTGTTTAGTCACTTGAGAGATGTGAAGTAAACCTTGGATATCATCGTTGATAGCAACAAATGCACCGTATTGTACTGTGCGAACTACTTTACCAGTTACTACATCACCTACATGGATAGTTTCTTCTGCAACGTCCCATGGGCTTTTGGATAATGCTTTTAAAGATAAAGAGATTTTGCTGTTTTCTTCATCAAAGGATTGTAATTTAACATCGATTTCTTGACCTACCGCTAACACGTCTTCAACGCGTTTAATTTTTTGCCAAGAAATGTCGGAAATGTGAAGTAAACCTTCGATTCCTCCGATATCAACAAATGCGCCATAAGGCATGATTTTACGAACAGTACCTTTGTAAGTACCGCCAACTTCTACATTTGCTAACGCTTCTTTTAATTTAGCTTGGCGTTCCACTTCAAGTACTTCACGACGAGAAAGAACTAAACGGTTTTTCTTTTCTTCAACTTCAAGTACTTTAGCTTCGAATTCTGTACCTACTAAGTTATCAAGGGATTTCACGAAGTGAATGTCACCTTGGGAAAGTGGAATAAAACCACGTAAAGACTTAACAGTTACGACTAAACCTGCAGGAATTGCATCCACACCTTTACAGATGATTGGTTCATCTTTTTCTTGTGCTTCAATAACATATTGCCAATCTTCATCTTTAGCCAAACGAGTGATAGAAAGATAAATTGGGCTATCTTCTTTGATGTGGTTAAGGATAACAGCTTTGATTTTATCGCCTTCCTTTAATACATCTTTAGCAGAAGCTGGTGTAGGGTATGCCATTTCTTTTCTCTCTAGTTGTGCTTCTGTTTTGTAGCCAAAGGATACATATGCACGTTCGTCATCGATTTGTACAACTTCCCCTTCAATCACATTACCTTTCTTAAATTCTTCTGCTTGCGCTTCTGATGCTGCAAATAATTCTGCAAAATTTTCCATCGTCTGAATGACCTCCTTAATTATCCAGTCTGGTGTCGATGCACCAGCCGTGACTCCTACTGTTGTGACGTCTTTCAACCACGTCATTTGTATTTCAGTAGCAGTTTCGATGTGGTATGTAGTACACCCTACATCACGACATACTTCTGCTAATCTAGTCGTGTTGCCGGAGTTCTTCCCACCTACCACGATCATAAGATCCACTTCTTTCGCCAAAGCTACAGCAGAATTTTGACGTTCCTCAGTAGCCTGACAAATTGTCTTGAAGATCTTTTGATCATTAGATTTTTGTTCTAATATTTTTATTATACTTTGAAACTTAAATTGTGAAAAGGTAGTTTGTACTACAACTCCAATTTTTTCCACGAATTGAATATTTCTAGCATCCTCTTCTGTTTCTACTATAATACCTTTATTACCTGCCCATAGATTAATACTCTTTACTTCTGGATGTTTCTTTTCACCCAAGATAATGAGCGTAAGCCCTTCATCAACAACTGACTTCGCATCTCTTTGTGCTTTTTGCACATGAGGACAGGTGGCATCTATAACTGGTAAACCTCTTGTTTCTGCCTCTTCATATACTTCTGGACCAACCCCATGGGAGCGAATGATAATAGTACCTTCTTCTACATCACTCAATTCATTAATGGCATAGACACCATTATCTTCTAACCGACCTACTACTTGAGGGTTATGAATAATTGGTCCCAATGTATAACTCAAATCTTGTGAGTCTGCTGCTTTTTCTGCCATAGTAACAGCACGCTTTACGCCGTAGCAAAACCCACAATTTTCTGCTAATCGTATTGTAAACATAGCATTCCCCTATTTATACTTACCTGCTTTATATTCATCAATCATAGTTTGGATAGCTGTTTTTACCACATCATTCACGTCTGCAATAGCCTCTACAGTTGCTTTTGCTTTTGCTACTACAATCGGTTTTCCAATAATAACAGCTACTTCTCCACGAATCATTTTATCGCTTCCTACAATGGCTATCGGTACTACTGGCACCCCTGTACGCAACGCCATCGAAGCTACGCCATCGTGAAAGCGCCCTAAAGAATCACCCTTTTGTCGTGTCCCTTCTGGAAAAATACCAAGCATTAAATTATCCTTCAATAAATTCATAGCATGACGAATAGCTAATTTATCGACTCCACCTCGTCGCACCGGAAAGGCTCCTAGCCAAGTACAAACTAATTTAGAAATTGGATTTCTAAATAGCTCTTCTTTTGCCATGAAGTTCACATGACGTGGTAATGCAAAGCCACATAAAGGAGGGTCATTATTACTCTTATGGTTTGGAGAAATGATGACCGGCCCTTCTTTAGGTACATTTTCTTTCCCATATACCTTTGTGCCATACCACCATCCATAAACGATGGTAAACGCAGATCTCCATAAGCATTCAGAAAATTTATCCATGATGCCCTCCTAGTTCCGCTTTACGAATTAAGTCAACAAGAGTTTGAACAGTTTCTTCTATACTAAGATGATCCGTTTCTACAACCACTGCATCATCTACGCATACAAGAGGAGATTCCTTTCGATTCATATCCATGGCATCTCGCTCTGCTACAGTACGACATACTTCTTCCAAAGAGATATTCTCGGAATCTTTCAACTCCAACCAACGTCGATGCCCACGAGTCTCCACAGATGCTGTTAGATAGACTTTTAATTCCGCATTAGGTAACACAACGGAACCAATATCCCTACCATCAAGAATCACACCGCCCGCTGATGCCATGTGACGTTGCATTTCTACCAACTTAGTGCGCACTGCTTTTTGTGCAGCCACTTGAGACACGTGACTTGTCACATATTGCGTACGGATATCTTGGGATACATCTGTTCCATTTACCCATACAGATAAACCCGTTTCTTCTACACGTAGTTCTAATTGAATCTTAGACAAAGCAGCTTCTACTGCATCTACATCATCAATAGATATACCCGCATTCAGTAGTGCCCAGGTAATGCCACGATACATAGCTCCTGTATCAATATATAAATACCCTAATTTCTTGGCTACTACTTTAGAAATACTACTTTTACCTGCACCAGCAGGACCATCAATGGCTACGGAAATTCGTCGATTCATATTAGACTCCTCCTTCTGCTGCATGAGTAGCAGCTACGTAGGCTGTAGAAAACGCAACTTGCAGATTATATCCCCCTGTGAATGCATCCACATCCAAGACTTCTCCTGCCATATATAAGCCATGCACCAATTTAGACTGCATCGTTTTGGGATCTACTTCTTTTACAGAAATGCCACCAGCTGTCACAATAGCCTCTGCTATAGGGCGAGGTTTATGTACGGTGAGTCGCATATGTTGAATCGTATCTACCAGTCGCAAGCGCTCCTCTTTGGTAATATCGTGAATCGCCTTGGTTCCTTCTAATTCTGCTAATTGACATATAACTGGAATTAACTTGGATGGCAATAAACCTTTCAATACGTTCACTAATTGCTTATTTTGAGACTCACTGAAATCACGTTGTACCCGCTTATCTAAAACCTCTTTAGTTAATGCTGGTTTTAGATTAATTTCAATAGTAATGGGATCTACCTTTTTCTTCAATAATTTGGTCACTGTATGAGAAGCTGATAAAATAATCGGTCCTGTGACCCCAAAATGGGCAAATAGCATTTCTCCAAATTGTTTTGTCTGCACTTTATTTTTCGCAATAATAGAGACTTCTACATTTTTAAGGCTCAGCCCCATTAAATCTTTCACCCAATGTTCTTTTGTTTCTAAAGGAATTAAAGATGGTCTCAATTCCACGATAGAATGTCCCACAGAAGAGGCTAATTCATAGCCATCTCCAGTGGAGCCAGTCAATGGATAGGACATCCCACCTGTTGCGATGATAGCTGCATCGCACTCATAGGTTCCTTTATCTGTAATCACACCTGTAATAGCGCCATCTCGTACGATTAAATCCTTAACACTTTCTTCTAAATGAAGTTGTCCACCTAATTTACGATACGTGTCTATAAAAGCATTGCGCACATCCGTTGCTTTATCAGACTCTGGAAACACACGGCCACCGCGCTCAACCTTAGTAGGGACACCCCAACTATTGAGCAAATGAATCATATCTTCATTTGTCCATTGTTGGTACGCACTATATAGAAATTTACCATTTCCAGGCGTTTGCTTAATAAAATCTTCTATAGGAGCTGCATTGGTCACATTACAACGCCCTTTTCCTGTAATCCCCATTTTAAGGCCCACCATCTTCATTTTTTCAATGATACGCACAGAGGCACCTAATTGTGCAGCTCGGACGCCAGACATAAGACCTGCAGCGCCACCACCGATGACAATAATTTTTTTCATATGTATCCTTATTTTATCGCTTGTAATTGTTTCACTTCTTCACGAGTTAATTTACGAAAAGCCCCACGTTTCAACCCTTTCAAATTCAATCCCGCATAATTGATGCGTTTCAAATTATGAATAGAGTACCCAAAGTGTTCAAACATACGGCGTACTTGACGATTACGCCCTTCATGGATGGTAATTTCTACAGTGGTAAGACCTGTTTTTCCATTAAATCCGTAGTCTGTAATTTCGCAAGGCGCCGTCATACCATCTTCTAGTTTGATACCTACTGCTAACTGTTCTAAATGTTCATCAAGCACACGATCTTTTACTTTTACTTCGTAGGTTTTCGTCACACCTTTTGATGGATGGGCTAAATTTTGCGCCATAGTTCCATCATTCGTCAATAGTAATAATCCTTCTGTATGGTAGTCTAATCGGCCTACAGGATAAATACGAACTTTTACAGAGTTAATATAATCCATAACAGTTTTGCGTCCTTCAGGATCTGTAATGGATGTAATCACCCCTTTTGGCTTGTTAAAAATATAATATTCCAATGCCTCTGGCTCCAATAGTTGTCCATCCACTTTAACGCGGTCCCGTGTAGGATTTACCTTTGCACCCAGTTCTTTTACATATTTACCATTCACAAGTACTTTGCCAGAAGTAATCAATTCTTCTGCTTTTCGTCGTGATGCCACACCACAACGGGCAATATATTTTTGCAAACGTTCTAGTTCCATATTAATCTCCTTCTATATCTATGGATAACCCCGCTGAAAGAGGCATAGACTGTTGCAATTCTTCAATAGAATTGGCACCTACAGTCCTTAAAAAGTTATCCGATGTTCCGTAAATCACAGGACGTCCGATAGTTTCCTTTCGTCCTAACTCTACAATCATGTCACGGGCCAATAATTGTTTTAATACTTTTTCACAGTTCACACCACGAAATTCTTCTACTTCACCTTTTGTGATAGGCTGTTTGAAAGCAATTACAGCCAACGTTTCCATAGCCGCTCCAGATAGTTTTTCATCTCTATGGCGAATTTTAGTAACAAATTCACTGCATTCTTGGGCGCTCACTAGTTCTATGCCCGATGCACTTTTACGAATCCTAATTCCTCGCCGTTCCTGTACTAACCTTTCTTCGTAACCTTTGATAGCTTTTTCAACTTCTGGTGCATAGACTTCAAAAATATCTGCTAATGTATCTATCGTTAAAGGGGTAGCTGCTGCAAATAATACAGCCTCTAACTGCTGAAATTCAATGCTATTCACAGCGCATCTCCTTCTTCTATACCTTCTACAATCACGTTATATATATCGTGATTGCCCACTATAATTCGCAATAGTTGACGTTTCATTAACTCTAATAACGCCAAAAATGTAACCACACTTTCTTCCTTCGTCTGTACCGAAGCAAATAAATTTACACAAGGCACTTGTTGATTCCTCGTCGCTAATAATACATCTTCAATCCCTTGTTCCAATGTATATTCTTCACGTTCCATCATAACTTTGGGAGCTTCTATCTCAGGTCGATCATATCGTTCCTGCACTTTCTGAAAGCATGCCACTAATGCATCCCACTCTACAGTACAAACAAGATCTAATCCCACTTGGCTAAGCTCTTCCGGTCTATTAAATACATAGGCCCCACCGGATACACGTTCTTCAAGAAGACCCGTCAATTCTTTGATGCGTTTAAACTCCACCAATCGATTCACCAATTCGTCTCGTGGATCTTCTGTATCACTTTCATCCTTATGATTTATCTTAGGCAATAAAAGGCGTGACTTAATCTGCAACAACGTAGCTGCCATCACTAAAAACTCACTACTATAGGCAATATCAAATTGATTCCAAGTTTTGAGTATATCCATATATTGTGAGGTGATATGCACAATGGGAATATCGTATATATCAATCTGATTCTTTTCAATCAAATGCAACAAAAGATCCAAAGGGCCTTCAAAAATATCCAGTTTAAAATCGTAGGTATTCATGAAAACTCCTTTCTACCAAAAATAAAGGTATGGCTTTCACCACACCTTGTATGAAAAAATTGCATTTCCTATTAGAAACAGTTAGAATAATACATAGACATACCAACGTATGTATCTAATAAGTATTATAAATGAAATGGGCGAAAATTGCTACACCCAGAAAGAGAGGCGACACTATGCATCGTCAAAGATGGAAACAGTTGGGACTGTATACCATCGTGTCCACTATCATCGCAGTGGCACTATTTTACATCTACGAACCAATTACTTTAGGGTTTGACATAGAAGATATCCTTACCTTATTCGTTCCTACTATTGTAGGCTTAACAGTCTTACAATCGATCATTCGTAGTTCCTTTACAAAGGGATATATCATTGGTCATGGCATCGTAGGTATCAGTTGGGCATTAACATTCCCGCTCTTATTTCACTGGTCTTATGAAAAGCCTTTTTACTTCTACGAATTCGCCAATGATTTTTTATTTGGTCTAGTCTTATTCTGTGGTCTTAGTGTCACCCACTATTGGCTACTACAATGGGGAAAGGCAAAACGTATTTGGTCTGCTCTATACAGCATCCTTGACGTAGCATTTCTCCTTATCCCAGTTGCTCAAATCGGGTACTATCTATCCACTTGGCATTGTATTACTCCTGCCACTATGATGGCATTGTACCAAACCAACCCCGAGGAAGCCTTAGGCTTTGTGAAAAACATCATCGGTGTTGGTGGTATTGGTGGTGCTGTTGTTGGCATCGCTATCATACTTGGTCTTTTATACTTTGCCAATATGAAAGCTCAAACGAACGATGAGCCTACTGTGTTCTATTCCTCTTTCTTTCAGCGGTATCAAAATGATATAAAGTGGATTCTATCCATCGCTCTCATCGTGTATGGTGGATATTATCTTTTCCCTCGTACAGATATTGTCAGCAATTGGCTAGAAGTTCGAGCCTATATGAAAGAGTTGCAATCTTATAATGATAAGCATGTGAGTGTATTTAACAATTTACACTTAAGCACTACGGAAACAGCGGCACAAAAAACTCCAGGTACTGTCATCTTAGTCATTGGAGAATCTTCTTCTAGAGATTACATGAAAATGTATACTCCTGACTTCCCTTACGATGATACACCATGGCAAGGTTCCCTGTATCAAAATCCAAACTTTAATGTTTTTAAACACGCTTACTCTTCCTATGTGCAGACTGTACCAACCTTGGAAAGAGCCCTAACAGAGCGCAATCAATATGACGACAAACCATTCTTTGATGCTACTACCATTATCGATGTGGCGAAAAAAGCTGGGTATCACACCTCTTGGCTGTCTAACCAAGGTGTGTATGGCGAATATGATACGGCTATCTCCCTCATTGCTAAGGCTAGTGATACCCCTCGATGGGCTCACGAATCCTATGCTTTCTCCGATCAATATGATGGCGCTTTGTTACCACTGTTAAAAGACGTACCAAAGAACCAAAATAATTTTATTGTCATCCATATTATGGGTAGTCATATCTACTACAACGATAGATATCCTCACGAGTTCAGCAAATGGAAACAAGGTCCAAACCCTGAAGGTATTGAAGCCTATGCAAATAGCCAACTCTACACTGATTGGCTGTTACAAGAAATTTACACCTATGCTAAGGATAACTTAAACTTACAAGCCATGGTATACTTCTCTGACCATGGAGAAAATATTAAAACATCTCACAATCCAGATATCTTCAATTTTGGAATGACACGGATACCAATGTGGGTTTACTTATCTCCTACATATCGTAATGCGTATCCAGAAACAGCAATTACCCTACGCAATCATGAGCAACAATATTTCACCAATGACTTATTGTATGATATGCTCGTAGGCATCATACATGCTCCATCTGGTAACTACGATGTAACACGAGATTTCTCCAATAAAGCCTATCGCTTTAATGTCAATAACTTAACTACAATGTTAGGTACACAACCATTGTCCTTAGATCCTGAGGCGAAATAAACTACTACAAGCACAAAACAGGCGCCAGCTATTGCGTTGGTGCCTGTTTCATATCTATTTTTTGTATATAAACATAAGCCTTTTAGAATCGCTTTCTCTGTCCTCCTTCATTTATTATCGAGTCATACAATATTCCTTGAATGTAGGTCTCATGCCGCCTGTCCTATAGTAACAGAAACTTATTGGGGATACTCCCTAGGAGCATCCCCAATACTATAATTACCATTATTTCGCTTTGTAAAAGACTCCTAGAGAATTTCTTTCTACAGGTTGAACCTGGTCATATAAATTTGTTTCTTTAAAATACGTTGCGTATTTATTTGGCACATAAATCAAAGCACGTGATAGTTTCTCTGTATCTTTTGCCAAGTCAGTAGGTTTCACCATAGGCATGATATTTTTCACATTTTCCCAAACACTTTCATGTTCTTTGTAATGTATAAAGGAAGTAGTTCGTCCCAAATAATAGGATAAAGACGTACGATAATTACCATATTGATACACCTCTAATGGCGTAGTGCCTTCCAATGTCATCACTTCATTGGCTAATACTTTTCCAGATTGGTCTTCCATAACTGGCACTAAGTTAGGAACTAATGCTAAATAAAAAATGATCGCACTCGTTGCCATACTGTACACTAAGACAGACCCTGTTCGTTTACTAGCGGCATAAATAAACGTCAACACAGTCACTGCCAAACTAATCCAAAGATACGCACTATGTGACAAAGACACACTCAATCCCACTATGACTAATCCTAGTAAAAATGGAAATCCACCCAGTGCATATAGGGTAAACACCCTCCATGTCATCTTACGTTCTTTGTATCCTTCTATACCAGCATGAATGCCCATGCCTGCCCATAATGCCAAAGGAATCAGCATAATAAATGTATAGGTAACATATTTAGTGGCCATACACGTGTAGAACAGAACGGTTCCTACAAACCAAAAAATCGACCAATACCAAATATAGGCGTGTTTCTGTTCATTGATACCACGAACTACAAAGCTAGTCCATGGCATCATGCATACTGGCAACAAGGCAAAATATAAATACCACCAATTATGTTCGGGATGCTCTGGTACCGTCGCTCTCGTCACATTATGTAGCCCTAAAAATCCTTGGATAAAAGCATCACCATGAACATAGTACATATATCCATACCACGGTGCTACAACTAGGATAAAAGCAAGAATACCTTTCCAAGAAAAGACATATTTGAACCAATCCATACGACGATTCAAGGCCACATATAGAATTAAAATAATCCCTGGTAGCACGATCCCTACAGGGCCTTTGGTAAGCACCGCTAACCCAGCAAACATATACGCATAGACCATATGGCGATGACTTTCACCAGTGATACCACGATATAAATAGTAAAAAATACCCATAGAAAAGAGAAATAAATATCCATCCGTCACGACAGCATGACCAATGTACCAAAATTCTAACGCCGTTCCTAGGGCAATGGCACTCCACATAGCAATCCGTTCTACTTGATATATACTGAAAGCCATCCGATACATCGCTAATACTGTACAAGTAGAAACGACAATGGATGGCAATCGAGCAGCTAAATCAGAGATACCAAACAAAGAGTAGGACAGTATAAGCCCCCAATATGCCATAATTGGTTTATCATACCAATACATGTCATAAATCATAGGAGACAAAAACTCTCCATGTTTCATCATGGTCACGGCAGACAAAGCGTAGTTTGATTCCACTGTATCCGTCACAGGCAGCGCCCATGCCATAAACAGATAGAACAAAAACGTTCCTATCCCTAGCCATGCAAACCGCTTCCATGAAAATGTTTGTTCCATAGTAATACAACCTCTGTATTTACATTTAAAAAAATAACTTTCCCAACAAGCGCATTACTAGCCAAGCTAAAATAATCACAAAGGCACCAGCAATGATAAATTTAGCTAGTGCAAATAACACTATAATAAGCATCACGACGCCTACTGCTATGCCTAGTTTCCACTTCCAACTAAGAGCATTCCACAAAAATATCTTCATATTAGGAATGGTTTGAAATTGGTCTTGTTCCTGTTGAGAAGATTGATGATGAGGAGCATCGTATGCTCGCCCCTCTTCATCAATAGTTGTTCCGTCAAAATCACGTAATTCTTCTTCTGAAAGAACGCGCGTTCCTTCATCATACTTTTGTTCTTGACTCATAGTCACTCCTATAGAGCTTGTAAATGTTTTTCCAACAATTCATTCACTACGCCAGGATTGGCTTTACCTTTAGAGGCACGCATCACTTGGCCCACCAAGAATCCGATAGCTTTACCTTTACCAGATTTGAAATCTTCCACAGATTTTGGATTATCTGCAATGACTTGTTTTACAATTTCTTCAATAGCTCCTGTATCGGTAATTTGAACTAAGCCTTCTTCTTCTACAATTTTGTCTGGATTTTTACCAGTTTCAAACATTTTGACAATCACTTGTTTTGCAATTTTACCAGAAATCGTGCCTTTTTCAATTAGGCTAATCATATCAGCCAATTGTTTTGGTTGTACTTTGCTATCCGCATAAGAAATACCAGCATCGTTCACAAGTTTTGCCAAATCACCGATGATCCAGTTAGATGCCGTTTTTGCATCTGCTCCAGCCTCTACGACCGCATCGAAATAGTCCGCTGTACCGCGTTGGCTCGTCAATGTACGCGCATCTTCACTAGACAATCCATAGGATTCCATGAAGCGTTGTTGTTTCGCTTCTGGCAATTCTGGTAAGGATTGACGAATTTCTTCTACATAGTTAGGGTCTACCACAATAGGTACCAAATCTGGTTCTGGGAAGAAACGGTAGTCATTTTCCTTCTCTTTCTTACGCATGGAAAGAGTGATACCTTTACTATCGTCCCAAGTACGAGTTTCTTGAACAATCGTTTCTCCATCTTCCAATGCTTCTGCTTGACGAAGTGCTTCGTATTCAATGCCTTTTTGGATACCTGTTAAAGAGTTCATATTCTTGATTTCAGTTTTTGTGCCTAATTTAGTTTCCCCTACTGGTCGAATAGAAATGTTCGCATCACAACGCAAACTACCTTCTTCCATACGTCCGTCAGATACGCCTAAATATTGTACAATAGCACGAATTTTATCCACATATTGGCGCGCTTCTTCACCAGAACGAAGATCAGGTTCTGATACGATTTCTAACAATGGTACACCTGTACGATTGTAGTCTACATTGGAGCTATCAGAGCTAGAAATAGTAGCACCACTATGCACTAATTTACCAGCATCTTCTTCCATATGGATACGGTTGATACGAATGCGACGAGTTTCACCATTCACCTCTACATCAAGATGACCGTTTACGCAAATAGGCAAGTCAAATTGAGAAGTTTGCCAGTTTTTAGGCAAATCTGGGTAATAATAGTTTTTGCGGTCAAATTTATTGAATAGTACGATTTCACAGTTTAATGCTAAACCGACTTTGATAGCATATTCCAACACTTTTTGGTTAAATACAGGCATTGTTCCTGGTAAACCTAAGCAAGTTGGACATACATGTGTATTATGGTCGCCCCCGAAGGCCGTTGTACAGGAGCAGAAAATTTTTGAATTTGTTTTCAGTTCAGTATGAACTTCAAGGCCTACGACTGTTTCATATTTCATAGTTTCAATTCTCCCATAGTTGGCAATTTTGTAAATTCAGGACATTCTTGTTCAAAACTATAGGCTGCTTGCAACAATGTACTTTCACCCATAGCAGGCGCCAATAATTGCATACCGATTGGCATACCATTAGAACCAAATCCAGCAGGAATACTGATACCTGGGATACCTGCCAAGTTAACTGGCACTGTACATACATCCTCTAAATACATAGTCAATGGATCGTTGATTTTTTCACCAAATTTAAAAGCTGTATTCGGAGCGGTTGGTGTTAATAATACATCACATTCTTGGAATGCTGCATCAAACTCATTTTTAATCAAACGACGAGCTTTTAGAGCTTTTAAATAGTATGCATCATAATAACCAGAACTCAATACATAGGTACCTAACAAGATACGGCGTTGTACTTCTTCACCAAAGCCTGCCGTACGAGTTTTAGTGGACATTTCCACTAAATTATCTGCTGGCACGCGAAGGCCGTAGCTAACTCCATCATAACGAGCTAGGTTAGAACTAGCTTCTGCTAAAGCGATGATATAGTACGCAGACAAGGCATATTTTGTAGTTGGCAAGGAAATATCTACAATAGTGGCACCCATATTGCGATACGTTTCAATAGCTTTTTCCAGAGCTGCACGCACTTCTGGATGTAAACCTTCACCAAAATATTCTTTAGGCACACCGATGCGCAAGCCTTTTACATCTTTCACAAGAGCTTTTGTATAATCGACACGATCTCCTGGGATGGATGTAGAATCATGGAAATCATGGCCTGTAATAGCATTCAACACGATGGCTGCATCACGTACATCTCTTGTCACAGGGCCAATTTGGTCCAACGAAGATGCATAAGCAATTAATCCATAGCGAGATACATTGCCATAGGTTGGTTTCAAACCAACCACGCCACAGTAGGATGCTGGTTGACGAATGGATCCACCTGTATCGGAGCCTAATGCCCAGATTGCGCTACCACTGGCAACCGCCGCTGCACTACCACCGGAAGATCCGCCTGGAACATAATCTGGATTCCATGGGTTTGTCGTTTTGCCTAAAGCAGAATTCTCTGTGGAACTACCCATAGCAAACTCGTCCATGTTTAATTTACCCAAAATAACAGCATCTTGAGCTTGTAATTTTTCGATAACCGTTGCATTGTACGGAGGCACAAAGTTTTCCAACATATGGGATCCACATGTAGTGGCCACACCTTTTGTACAAATATTATCTTTAATCGCCCCAGGAATCCCTGCTAATGGCGAAATAGTTTCTCCCTTGGCGATTTTTGCATCTACAGCCTCTGCTTGTGCTAACGCCGCTTCATGAGAGTCAGACAAGTACGCATGTACTGTTGGCTCTACATTATCTTTATGTGCCAATACAGCTTTTGTAAGCTCTAGGGCAGAAATTTCTTTATTTACTAATTTTTGATGTAATTCAAAAAGAGTCATGTATCTTCTCCTAGTTCTGTACAACACGAGGTACTCTGAAATACCCATTCTCTTCTTCAGGTGCATTTTGTAATGCCGCTTCACGTGGCAATGATGGTTTCATCTCATCTGGACGATACACATTTTGTAATGGCACCGCATGAGCCATTGGCTCTACATCTGTTAAATCTAATTCTTCTAATTCCTCCACATAGGTAAGGATATTACTGAGGGCTTTTTCAGCAGCCTCTAAATCTTTAATTTCTAATCGGGATAATAAGGCAATATTCTTAATTTCCTCTTGACTAATTTTCATAGACACACATCCTTTCAATTTATATATTATAACATACTTTCATGATGAAAGTACCTATTCATAATGTAAGGCATCAATAGGATTTAACTTAGCTGCTTTTCTAGCCGGATATAAACCAAATACAAGACCTATCGTCATAGAGAATCCAAAGGATAATAAAATAGGTCCTGTGGTCACTACAGTTTTTAACTTAGCTACTGTAGCAATCAGCTGTGACGCACCAATCCCCACTAAAATACCGATGGCACCACCTACGAGAGAGATGACGATGGCTTCAATTAAAAACTGTGTAATAATCGTACGATACGTAGCACCTAAGGCTTTACGAACACCAATTTCTCGAGTACGTTCCGTAACAGACACAAGCATGATATTCATAATGCCAATGCCACCAACTAATAAAGAAATCGCTGCCACAGCACCTAGGAATAAGGTCATGGTAGCTGTATTTTCTTCTACCGCCTTCATAATGGACGCCATATTGTTCACATTAAAATCATCGAGATCAGGATTTTTAATGCCATGACGGACACGCAAGATATTTTCTATATCTGCTTGCACCCGTTCTAAGTCTTCGCCTTCTTTTGCTTGAATGTAGATCATACGCAAATAATCAACACCCATCACACGTTCCATCATAGTTGTATACGGTACTACAATAACATCATCTTGATCATTCCCCATAGTACCAGAACCCTTTTCATCAAGGACACCTACTACTTTAAAAGAATTTTTATGAATCCGAATATCCTTACCAATGGGATCTTCATTACCAAACAAGTTTTTTGCCACTGTGGCACCTATGACTGCCACCCGTTCACGGCGTTCAATTTGACTATCTGTAATAAAACGACCTGATTTCATAGTCCAATTGTTTACATACTGAAAGTCAGCGTTAGCACCATTCACAGTTGTGGTCCAATTCTTGCTCATGTACACAGTTAAATACGAATTAGCTGCTACTGGTGAAGCTGCTTGCACGCTATCCATCTTCGAAATAGCTTCATAGTCGCCCATTTTTAACGTTTTATTAGCACCAGATACCGGGCGTACCCCTGGTGTTCTAGGAGCCCCTGGATAAACCATTAATAGATTACTACCCAAACTGGAAATAGATTCTGTGATTTGTTGACGAACCCCATATCCAATGGATACAAGTGCAATCACCGCAGCTACACCAATGATGATACCTAGCATCGTCAATAATGATCGCATCTTATTGGCTATTAGAGATGACCAAGCCATTAAGAAACCTTCCTTATACATGGCTTTCACCTCCTACCTGCAATCCTTTCATATGGGGATTTATTCTATCTTCTACAATAAGACCATCTTTTAAAACCACATTGCGACCTGCATATTCAGCAATATCTGGCTCATGGGTGACTAAAATGATGGTACGCCCTTCTCGATATAATTCTGTGAAGATATGCATCACATCTAAACTTGCTTTTGAATCAAGGTTACCTGTAGGTTCATCCGCCATAATAATCGCTGGGTCATTTGCCAATGCCCTCGCAATAGCAACACGTTGTCGTTGTCCCCCTGATAATTCTGCTGGCATATGATCCAACCGAGTACCGAGCCCCAAATCTATCAATAACTGACTAGCCCTAGCTTTACGTTCTGCTTTAGACACTCCTGCATAGACCATCGGTAATGCTACATTATCTAGAGCCGTTAATTTAGGCAATAAATTAAAACTTTGGAACACGAACCCAATTCGTTTATTTCGTACATAGGCCAATTCATCGTCCCCCAGATGGGCTACTTCTTCTCCATCTAATCGATAGGAACCACTGGTAGGTCTGTCAAGACATCCTAAGATATTCATAAACGTAGACTTCCCAGATCCTGAAGGTCCCATGATAGAGGTAAACTCCCCTTCATAAATGGACAAATCAATACCATGTAATACTGGTACCGTTAACTTTCCATTCACATAGGTTTTCGTAATCCCCTCCAAGGTAATGACTGCTTTTTTTGGAGTTTCCATTAGAATGGCCCCCTCTGTTGTTGTTTTTTTGTCGTGCTTACATCACCACTGATAATGATTTCATCACCTTCTTCTACTCCAGAAATAATTTCAATTGTAGAATCACCAGTCATACCAGTTTTTACACTGGTTCTAAGAGGTTTACCATTTTTGATGACATACACAAATTCTCCCACTTTATCAGAACGAACAGCAGCCAATGGAACTACCAATACATTTTGTCGTTCTTCTCCATGAATCGTAGCACGTGCGGTCATACTAGGAAAGAAATGGCTTACATCACCAGCAGGAATTGCTACGCGCACTGTATAATACACTACGGATGAACTGGTCGTTCCCATACTACCTTTTGTACCTAAAGAAATACTTTTAACAGTACCCGTGAAAGTCTTACCAGGATGTGCATCGACCGTGAAATCTACTTTGGCACCTTCTTTTACATTTCCAATATCTGTTTCGTCAACTGTTAAATAAATTTCTAAATCAGACAAATCAGCGATAGTGGCAATGATCATTTGTGTAGAAATACCAGTGGCGATAGTTTGACCTGCTTTCAAAGGTTCTCCAATAATGGTCCCATCCATAGGAGCTGTAATAGTACTATCTGTTAAGTTTGCTGCTACTTGATCATAACTAGCTTTTGCTTTTTCATAGGCTGCTAAGGCATTATCATAGGTTTGCTGTGAAATGGCACCTTGTGACACTAACGTACGGTATCGATCCAAATCTGTGGCTGTTTGGTTGAGTGTGGCCCTTGCATTATCTACAGAAGCCTGTAATTGACGAGAATCAATAGTAGCGATGACCTGACCTGCTGTTACATGCTGATTGGCTTTCACCAAAACAGATTCTAATTTGCCAGGAATATTGGTAGATACATCTACATAGCGAACAGGATTAATCGTTCCCGTTGCATTAATAGTAGATGAAATACTACCTTTTCCTACTTTTCCCGTTGTATAGGTAGGTGCCTCTTTTGTTTGGCTACTACTATACCATTGCCATCCACCAATAGCTACCACTAAGATAGCCACAATGGCAATCCATAATTTTTTATTTTTCCACATAAAATATCTCCTTTTGTCCATCGATTACATATAGAATGCCACCAAAATGGTGTTTCCTTACTCTAATAGGCCCCAACTCCAACATATAGTATAGACTTTCATCTCCTTAAACTGGTTTACGCCTGCTGATAGCTTCCTTTTATAAGTAGCCCTTTACTATAGTATAAAACAAAACATACCATAGATAGAGGATAAAAAGAAAAGAAAACTAAAGTTAGTTTTCTTTATCTTATACAATACAATAGCAAAACAACTATGAAATTATTGTCCTAATACTCGTATTAATTGGTATAAAGAAGTATCTAAAGGATACTCACATATTACAGCTTCCTCATAGGCTATCGCATCAATATGATTGCAATGAACCCCTATTAGATGATGTGTATGTCCCTCTAACAAGGCACGTACTCCTGCCTCTCCTAAGCGAGCAGCCATTAATGCATCATAAGCAGACGGTGATCCACCACGTTGTAAATAACCTAACACTGTCACAGAGGGTGCATAGGATGTATGTGCTTTAATATATTGAGCCACTTCAAAAGCACTATAGGCTCCTTCCGCAACGATAATAATACTATTCTTTTTACCATTACGAGTAGTATTTTCTAATGATTCTTTTACCTCTTCTAATGTCATTGGCACCTCTGGTGTCAGTACCACCTCAGCACCGCATGCGACGCCAGCGTACACAGCAATATGACCTGCATGTCGTCCCATCACTTCTACAATAGCTACACGATCATGAGCTGTAGAGGTATCACGAATTTTGCTCACCCCATCAATGATGGTATTAAGAGCTGTATCAAAGCCGATTGTATAATCGGTACCATTCATATCTTTATCAATAGTGCCTGGAATTGTCACCGTAGGTAATCCTAGGTCAGACAACACCTTAGCACCACACATAGAACCATCTCCACCAACAACGACTAATCCGTCAATACCATGACGACGTAAATTATCATAGCCTCTTTGTTGATGTTCAGGTTCTTTAAATTCAAGACAACGGGAAGATTTTAAAATCGTCCCTCCCTTGTTCACAATATTCCCTACACTACGCCGAGTCAAAGAAATAAAGTCTTCTTCTAAAACGCCCAAAAAGCCTCGTTGTATTCCTACTACATCGAGGCCTTCATATATTGCACTTCTTGTGATAGAACGAATGACTGCATTCATTCCTGGTGCATCTCCACCACTTGTTAAAATAGCTATACGTTTCATATTATTCACCTTGGTGTACTTTTCGCCGTTTAAAATATATGCCTTTAGACTTTATGGATCCGTCAATACTCGTCACCAATTCATCCGTATGACTGTATGTAGTATCTAACACATGGTCACATTTGCGATATAAGGGTTTCCACCGTCGCATCATCCATGCTACATACCCAGATACATCATCATAATTCATAGTCGGCCGCTTACCAATCCACCGATTGACACGATTTACAATCCGATAATGTGAAGCGCGTATACCTACAATAAAAGAGTATTTTTGCATATATCGTAATGTACGCATGTCAATAGGGAAGTTTCCACCTACAGAAATCACCGCTTCATGATACATGGCCACCTTTTTAATTACTTCAAATTCTGCACGACGAAATGCCTTTTCACCTATTGTCTTAAAAATATCAGCAATAGGCATATTATATCGTTTTTCTAAGATTCGATCCGTGTCAACAAACTGCCAGCCTTTGGCATCCGCTAAATTTCGACCTAAGTGACTTTTTCCGCTCCCCATAGAACCAATGAGGATAATGTTTCTCTTGATAGTCGTTTTCATGTTTTATAATATCTCATTCTTCCATCTAGTAGTAAATTTTAACTTTATTTTACTATACTCGACTATACTTTGACAAACCATTAAAGCTAATTTTTAGTATTTTCATAAATCTTACATTGTAAAGTAGTCACACCTTGTACATGAATAATTTTCTCTATCCTAAAACGCAAGGTAGGATGTGCCTTTTGCATACCTACCAACCATTGCACCATATCTAAGGTAGACCCTTGCACTACCACATCTAGGGATTCTGCTTCTTTGTGCGTACTGACCACCACTAAAGGTGTGTCTCCTATAGAGGACAATACCAAATGATACAAGCCTTCTAGGTCTAACACATTCTCATCTAATTGTTTGACAAATTGATAACTTTCACTATTTAAAAATGTTGTTTCTGCTTCCTGTAAAAGTATCTCTTCATCAATCTCTGCAGAGATTCGTTTCTTCTCTCCTTGAAAGTACACCATCATACTAATACCCGTAACCACTACACAACAGTACACACTAACGACTAGAAGTAGACTTCTTTTGGGAATTGGTAAGGCTTTCCATAGTGGCTGTAATACGACTACGATATAGTGCAGTTCCGGATTCTTTTTCCACCACTTCATCATAATGACGGTGACCTCCTAATCGACTCAACACTGAACTAAACTGATGCAATTCAGTTTCAGTGCTTCCTCTAGCTTCCACATACCATTGGTTCATAGTAGACCACTCGACCAATTGAATGTGATATGTATTCGATGCATCTAATACATATATACATTCCTTTAACGTTCCCTGTGGCAACGGTTCTTCTTTTGTATTCTCATGAACCATAGAATCATATACACTATGAGCCTCTTTAGCATCAATATGGCGAGATATTATCTCTTTCTGTTTCTCTACAATGTCTTGATACTGTATATATACTTTTGTGCCTATCGCCACAGAACCCACTAATATAATGATCACTAGAGCTAATAGGGCCCACCATATGTTTTTGTACCGAATATACCAACACATCCACTGTATATCCGGTTCTATAAAATTAAGATTTTCTTTATTTTCCATCGACAAGTAACCTAATCGCTAAACCATATGCCATTTCATGATTTATATTCTCTGGGTTATAAGCTTCTCCTTTATCTACTATATGAAGGGGTACCTGATCTATTGTTCCATAGGTTTCTAAAATAGACTCAAAGGCTTTAGATCTTGTTTCATCAAAACCAACTACAATAGCTCCCTTAGGATAGGGCACTTGAAATTGTTTGCTATCTTCATAGACCGTTTTACAGGCTTCCAATACTTCATTCACATCTAATGATACTAAGGTATGCGCCGTACAGAATTTATCATTCCATAAAGATACTTGCACCTTATCTTCCTCTGGGGTGATACAAAGCATAGACGATTCTCGACCACGGCTGAACGCAAGAGGTGCTGGCCAGTAATCGATAACACGAAGATCTCCTCCGCCTTGTTGAATCCCTTGCGCCACCTGTTTCACTTGTTTTCGTTCTAAGGCTACGATGAGCATACACATTAGCTCCTCCGTTGTACCTGGTCTAGAGGCAAAATCGATAGCATTAGGGAAATCTTCATTCTGAAAGATTCGTTTTCCCTCACGGTGGGCAAATAAGTACTGATCTATTTTATGCATCATCGGTGTTTCCATGTATACTGATTGAAGTGGCGATTCAAAAACACAACCAATAGATATACCAACTTCTCCATAATAGTCAAAAAACTCTTTCACATCAGTTCCCTTATTACTGTGTCGTTTTTGAACGATTACATCTTCTAGCACAATAGTACCTTCAATTTTGTAGGCTTTTATCCCAACAATTTCATCATGTCCAATGGCAATACCCATCACTCGTTTACTTTTCACTACAAACCTCCTTACTCTCTGACCCATTCTATTTGTATCGTCTCTAGTATGTCATTTTTATATATGGTCTTAATGTATACATCTTTTTTTATATTCGTTTCTGTTTCTACATCAGTACATAAGAGCCGTAAACAATAAAGTTGCTCTTCTTGTTCTTTATATAAAATAGCCTCAATCCGTTCCGTATCCGTTTCTTCTAGTACATATTTCGGTGAACCACTACCAGTTATTTCCTTTTGATGAGCTAAAAAGAATTTTTTATTTGTACCTAATACTATGCCTCGCTCTATGCCATATTGACATCGAACAAAACGATATTCATCCATCATGCTTTGATACGTAATCTGCATCGTATGTAGCCAAGCCACCCAAGTACCAATGGTCATCATCGCTATTAGTAATATCATGTATGATACAAAGCCATTTTTCTTTTGCCCTTTCCAGCGCAACATAATAGTTAACCTCGCATACATTACCTAATATAAGTGCTCTACAAGCATCTATTTCTAACTAACTGTTTTTTGTATATATTTTACGGCTTCTGACATAATTCATAACCCTATAGATAGATTATGCATATTAACATGTATGCTTAGTATTTCTGCTCATATGCGTATTTCTATCTATTATGACAAAGTACCAACTTACTTTGCTATATGTTGTAATCTCTGAAGATAGGTGGCATACGGCAGAATGCCTGTCTGTACATGATATCGGTTCTGTCCACCTTCCATAAGTTGAATATGATCTCGCCGCCAATAGGGACGTACCTCTGAATACCAATGTAAGTCAACAAGACCATCTGATCGTTCCTGAAAAAATGTAGACCCTTGCGGAAATACATGTATTTTTCCAATCTTGGGACTAATTTCATTTTCTGTAATATCCTGCAATTGTCCATCAGATAATATGGTCACAAAGGCATCTTGATAGACGCGTATCCTCCAGTTTGATGGAGATACTAGCCATGACCCATCTTTACTAACTATCGGTCTTTTCTCACTATAGCGAAGGCGATTCATAATCTGTATACGACTAAACCTAGCATCTAACAGCAACTCATGACGATGATGCAACATATGTATCCACTTCACACTATGTGATGTGATTAAGAAAAAACCTGTTACGATGGTCATTAATAACAGACTTCCTAATACTGCTTCCACCAGTAAAAATCCTGCTGTTCCCTGTTTACCCTTGGGTATCCAACAAAAAGTCCTCGTCTTTTTCAAGCGTAATACCATACCCATGCATTTTACCTCGCCATTGCACATCACAATTTTTTATATACTTATCTCGAAATCATAACAATTCGTTTTTTAATCTATATCAGATAACTGCACTATATTTTCAGTTTGCCTCTTTCGTCATCTTGATGATGTATCTCATTGGCTAGAAGGCAATAAATAAGTAGTGAACCGATGTATTTCTTCACCATGACGATAGGCTATTACCATTAATATACGTACTCCTTCTTGATTTATTTCTGTCTTACGCTGAAAAGTAGTTGTTCCCACAGTTGGTGGTTCACCAGACTCCGGAATCTGTCCATGTGCCCAACTAGCCTTCCCCTCTTCCATATACAAAATCATAGCTTGTAATATTCTATCTTCTTCCATCATTTTTCCATATTGTTGGATACTGCTCATCATGAGTACGAATAAAGTTGAACATAATAGACTCATTACAAACAACGAAGCTAATACATCCATATAGAGAAATCCTTCCTCTTTTAGTTTCAAAATTTTGATTCCTCCCAACGTATACGCCCTGATTGACGGGCAAAAATGAATGTACGTTTATAGCGAACTAGATCATCTACTAATGTAACAGTAAATACTTTCCCAACTCCTTTATGAGCTATAAATCGAATACTGGGGTAAGTTCCAGTAAATTCGATATGCATAGATTCTGGTAAATTACGGTACACTAAAGAGTTATTTGTATTAATATATCCATATCGCATACGCTCTAGGACAACACGATTGGCACCATTATTATTCTGTAAGTTTCCATACAAAGTAGCAAGTTGCATACGTTTCACATGGGCAAATAAGATACGACCTTCTCGATCAAATACATGATACTCTCGTTGCTCTTCATTATGTAATAATAAAACCATGCCTATAACAAGAGAAAAAATAGTCATATATAGTACAACTTCCACTAATAAGGACCCTTCTATATTCTCTTGGCTTTTCACCAAAGCCACCTCCCTACAGGGCATATGAATAGTAATATGGTTGCCATACTGAAAGAAGGGCCAAAGGGAATATAGGTATGATTCGGAGATGTAACACGCCACACACAACTGTACAAGATGCCAATGACAGAGGAAAGTCCGCATAATGCCAAACATTCCACTGATGTGAGCCAACAACTAATGGCAATCAACCATTTGATGTCACCTAATCCCACACCACCACGGCTAAACCACCGCAATGAGCACCACAATCCGCCCATACAGAGGGCATTGACTACTATCATCAATACATCACCATTACCTATCCACTGGTAAACAAATCCACATATACAAATTAGAATAGCTCCCTCATCGGGAAGAATGTAATATAGCTTATCGATGGTTGATCCCCAAAAGAGCGTTACCTCCAGCATATAAAGAAGTGCCAGTTCATAGATATTCGTAATGTATCCAACTTGATAGGTATAGCAAAGCCCTACTGTCCCTATGACATGAGCAAAAATGGACATAAGGCACCACATACTATGTGTTTTCATATAGGTCCAAGAAACAATGAGATAGAGGCTTGCAACTCCTGTGATACCAGCAATACCTCCTAATACATACTCCATATTTCCCTCTTCCTTCAACTAATTAATTAGCCGCATCAGGTGCAGTGACAGCAATATGTTTACCTTTACCGCCTTCATTTTGTACACTGGTGACTGTATATTCTCCACCCTTAGGAGTTTTCACATGTTCTGTTAAATAGCCTTCTTTGTACAATGTCTCTACCGTAGGTACTGTATCGGTAGATTGTTCCATCATATACAACTGTGCTGCATTAGAAATCGTTGTAACATCTGATTTAATTTTCGCTTCCTTCGCCTTGTTTGAAGCATTTAAAAACTGTGGCATTGCCAAGGATGCTAAAATAGCAATGACTGCTACCACAACCATTAATTCCACTAAGGTAAATCCATCTTGTTGCTTCCGTTGTCGTAAAGACAAACGTTGTCGTACTGCTTCCATAATTCCTCCTATTGAATGGCTGAAATTGAATTAAACATCGGTAACATTACCGCTACCACAAGTAAAGCGATTATACTGCCCATAATGCTAAGCATAATAGGTTCTAATAATTGTTCTCCTCGTTTCACAGTCCGGTCCAAAATCCCCTTATAATACGCATGCCCTTGGTCTAACATACTTTCTAGGTCACCCGTTTCTTCTCCGATGTGAAGCAAATCCCATAAAAAAGAAGTTCCTAATTGCACCTTTTCTAATGAATCCGTAAATCCATGCCCTTGGGAAATACGAGTTTTCACCTCTTTTTGTAGCGCACTTGCCCAGCGGTTGCCCCACAGCGATTCTGTCATATCCAACAGTTGTAACAAAGGTATACCGCTTTTTAAAAGTAGCTTCCAAATCTGACACATGCGTACCATCGTATACGCCATAAGCCATTCCCTTTGTGCCATACATAGCCAAACCTTACGATGCACACTGAATTTCACAGATTCTCGTTCGTACGATTTCCAGAAAACCATACCGAATACTAGCAAGGTAATCAGGAGATACACCCCTTTTTGTTGTAACCATGTACCTCCTGCAAAAAGAGCTGCTGTAAGCGGTGGCAATTCAATTTGCATGCTCTCAAAAACTGATTTAAATTGCGGTAAAATAAAACCCACTGCAACGCCTACAAATACTATCATAAGTACCACCAAAAATGATGGGTATGTAATGG
Organism: Veillonella sp. VA141; assembly: GCF_003992175.1. NCBI lineage: Bacteria > Bacillati > Bacillota > Negativicutes > Veillonellales > Veillonellaceae > Veillonella > Veillonella sp. VA141. Next base: position 24,264 of record NZ_RQVM01000005.1, on the reverse strand, counting down.
CTGATACTAATTGTTGGCGTAATCGATGCTCTTCTTCGTACATACTTTGAATCATGCCTAACGATTCAACTAGGGTTCCTGATGCTTCCCCCGCCTGCAGTATAGTGGTGACAATGATAGGGCACTGATACTTGGATAAACTCTTTGATAGTGCCATACCACGTCCTACATCTTCACGAATATCTCCATAAGGAATAGTGGCCCCTTTTGTATTGACCATCATATCCAAGGCTTTTCGTAAAGAAATACCTGCGCCCAACAACATATGTAATCGATAGGCAAAGTGAATCATATGAGCTGCTTTCCATTGCTGTTTTCTTGACTTCACAACAACACATTCCAAATGAATCGGTGTTATCGATTGATAGGCTAGCTTTGCCTGCACTTCCTCTTCAGAGTCGCCCCATACTTTGCCTGACACTATTTTTTTATCCGTCGTAAATCCTTCATACGTATACCAACTCATAGATATTCTCCACTAATTTACCTGTAATACAGACTCTAACACTGGCGATGAACCATAGATTGACCTTAACTCGGCAACTGCCATTTCCAGTGTTTTCATGGGCCTTTGCGTTTCTTGTATGGATACGATTTGTGGCTCCTTTCGTTGCCGTATCAAATTAGCCACTGCAGGGGTATTAATCAAAATGTCTCGTACCGGTATAAATCTATCGTCGATAACAACCAGTCGTTGACAGATGACGGCTCGTAATATCTGTGAAAGTTGTGTCCGCACTTCCTCTTGTTGGTGTGCTGGAAACATGGAAATCATCCGATTAATGGACATAGTAGCACGTTGCGTATGCAAGGTAGCAAATACGAGATGCCCCGTTTCCGCCGCATGTAGTGCCGCTTCCAATGTTTCCTTATCCCGTACCTCACCGATTAAAATCACATCTGGATCTTCTCGCAATGCATCTCGAATACCGTCTGCCATATGATGAAAGTGTGTATGCAATTCCCGTTGATGTATTAAGGACTGTTGATGGTCCAATACATATTCTATGGGGTCTTCTAGTGTAATAATATGGCGTCGCATACTTTCATTGATGTGCATTAAACAAGAGGTAAGAGTGTAAGATTTTCCTGAACCAGTAGCACCAGCGATAATAACTAAACCTTCTTTGAAAGAAGATATACGGCGCAATAAATTGCCCTCTTCCGATGTATCTAGCCCTGTTTTAGGGGGATACAAAATACGTAAGGTACCGCCCCAACCAGAACGCCAACGGAATAGATGAACCCGAATGCGTAAGCCTTCAAAGGTCATGGCTCCATCATAGGACATCAAAGTATCCGATATGGTATGTACTTGGTCGGTTAGAAACGTTAGCATGTCTTCATCAGATAAGTGGTACTCTGTAGGTACTACATCCATGCCCAAGCGCCAAAAGACCGTACCACTTTGTACATGAATATCTGTAGCCCCTCGCTTGATAGCTTCGTGTAATACTTGTGACCAAATCATAGTACTACCCCCACACGAAGTACCTCTTCTTCCGTAGTCAAACCTTCCTCGATGGCTCGCCGAGCTGACTCTTCCAAAGAACAAAGCAGATAGGAATCTAGCTGTTGCCAATGGCAATCATGGTTCGGAATGGCTAGTAACTCATACAATCCACAGCGACCATGATACGCTCCATCTACTAGCGTTCGTACCAATCGTTGCGAGATAACACCGGTTAAGGTGGCACGTACAAGATAGTCTTCTACACCCATATCCACCAATCGTTCCACCACACCTAGGGCATGGTTCGTATGAATTGTGGAGAGCACACGATGCCCCGTAAGCGCTGCCTGTACCGCTAGCTGCGCCGTTTCTTGGTCACGAATTTCACCAACTACTATGGTGTCTGGATCATGCCGTAAAATAGCACGTAATCCCTTACTAAAAGTCATACCAATTTGTGGCTGTACACCAATTTGAACGGCTTTTTCTACGATACGTTCCACTGGATGCTCCAAGGTAATGATTTGCTCCTCTTCTCCATTAAGTTCTTGTAATAATGCATACAAGGTAGAACTTTTACCAGACCCTGTAGGCCCACACACAAGCAGTAATCCATGTGGGCGTGCCAATAACCTGCGTACCTCTGCACTGATATGAGCAGGCATCCCTAATTCTTCTAAGGATTTTATTTGTTCATCATGCCAAAAGAGTCGGCATACAAGACTTTCACCATACACAGATGGCAAGGAAGACATACGTATCGTTCCTGAGTGATTTCCATGGGTCCACACATACCGCCCATCTTGAGGTAATCTTTTTTCACTAATATCTAAAGATCCTAAGACTTTCAAACGATTCATCACTTGCTCACCTTCTGGCATGGGAATCCGAGCTATCTCTTGCAAACGACCATCCAAGCGGAATCGAACTTGCACCTCTTTTTCTAAGGCATCAAAATGCATATCACTGGCTCCACTTTCATAAGCACGCTGAAAGAAATGATCCAGCTCAATCTCCACATGGTACATAATTTCACCTCCTTTACTTGCGTACTTAGGATTTCTCTATGCACCCTCTAAAACCCTAGAAAACACTCCTACCAGTCAACGTTGACTAGTAGTGCTATTTTAGGAGAAATTAATCAAAAAAGGGTCATAACAAAGATGTAGAATCTACATATTGTTACAACCCTTATATATTGGTATGTCTAGCTAATTCCCCTTATCATATGATAAGTACTTATCGCTTTTTCTGTTTTTTATTTATTTCTTCTTGTTGGAGTAATACTTTTTTTACTTCATCATGGATAAATTTAGAGTATTCTCTCACACCTGTATCATTCGGATGGATACCGTCATCTCCAAGCCAGTCACGATGTTTTGCTGCTAGGCTAGCCCAGTCGATGATATGCACATTCGGATGTTCTTTGGCAAGCTTAGTTAAGTATGTATTATTGGCTTCAATCCATTGGATGCCTGGCGCATAATTGTTGATCCAGAAAATCTGACGATTGGACCCTAAATACTGCACCAATGCTTTTGTTTCATCTTCATAATAGCCTGTAATGGGACCATTCGTACCAAGGCCAATAAGGACCGCATTGCCTAATTGTTGCTTAGCATCCATTTGCTTTGCAATCCCTAAACCTGCTCCTACATAGCGAGATACTTTGGCATCAATTTGTATACCTGCAAAGTCCTTTCGTAATGCATGCGCGGAACCAAGCATGACGGAATCACCAATGGCTGCCATATGCACCATATCTTGTGGATCACTGACAGTAGACAAATCGATTACCTTCGCATTTTCTGCAGCTTGGGATTCTGCATTCTTCGCCAATCGCACTTGCAATTCTGTCACATCTTGTTGCTTCTCTTCTGATGCTGTAGCAAATGCATACATACCTAGGACAATACAAATAGCCCCCACGATAGAAACAACTTTCACATAGTAGGAACGAACGACATCCACAATAGCACGGACACTATGTTGACGGACACACCAATTCGTCACCGCTTCAGGCCAAAGTGTAAGGCCTATGATAGCCGATACTAAGACGATATAGTAGGCTATGGGTGATGCAAAATATTCCATGAAACCCATATGTTCAAAGAGATAAATCATTGGATATTGCCATAAAAATAATCCATAACTATGTTTACCAAACCATGCGAGGAGTGGCACATCAATCAGTTTTCCAAGTGGCGTGTTAGGACGTTCTACTAACCACACCATGAACCCAAATAGACAAGTAAATGCTACCATGCCATAGGTGTAAAGAGAAGGGCTTTGCCCATCTAAATAGATGTACCCTAGCACTGTTACAATGATACCTACCAGTAGGAGTACACTGCTGATAACATTTCCTTTCATAGTGCCCAAAGGATATAGTTTTTGTTCACTCCGGTGCAATCCCAAAAAGGCACCCAATAGCAATGCGAATAGCCGTGTGTCTGTGCCGTAATAAAAACGAGATACGTCCATACCCTCTGTATATAGTAGAGGCATAATGACAGAGGAACCTAATGCTAACACCAACATCCATACTAGACCGATGGTATAACTCCATTGTCTTTTCAGTGCTGTATAGATCCAAAATAGAATTGGCCAAATGACAATGTATTGAATTTCTACCCCTAAGAACCACATATGGGTGAATGGCGATGTGTTTAATAAACGGGTAAAATAGTCCGCATTTTGTGCGATTTGCCACCAGTTATTATAGCCCAGCAAAATGGAAATCACTTCTGGGCGTATGCCCGCTAGTTTTTCAGGTAATAGTAAATGCCATAGCCCTAATATGACCGTCACCATCAACACTAAGGGGATAAGAATCCGCTCTGCTCTACGCTGAAAAAATTTGGAAATGCTATAATTTCCCACCTTCCATTGTTGATTTGTGGTGAAAGCTAATAAATACCCCGATAAGACAAAGAAAAGGGAAACCCCCATGAACCCGCCACTGGCTGCATGGGGAAATAAATGAAAGATCGTGACCCCTAGAATGGCTAACCCTTTTAGCCCGTCAAGGCCTTTCACAAACTGACCTGGTTTGACTCCTATAATACGTTTTTTCTGTCTTGAACCGAGCCCTTGATGCGGTTCTTCTAACTCTGGTGGCATCATTTGTCTTCCCTTCCATTATGAATAATATATACTACATTATTTGATACGTAATATACATTATAGCATAGAGAATGGGCACTGCGTAGAGTAAATTTTAAGAATAGTAAGCACTTTCTTATTACAAAAAAAGCAACAGAATTTTCACATCCTGTTGCTCTTATCATATCTTATTCTTTTGTTTTTCGACTGGTATCGCCCATACGGGTTAGTTTCACTTCCCCTAGTTCTACCCCACGAGTATGTTGTGTATGAGACCATACTTTATCGTGGCGATTCAAATATCCTAAGAAGGTAACGGGTACCCAAGAATAGATGAATAGTGGATACAATAGATAATAGATCCAAACTTTTGGTGGCACTTTAATTTGTGCTAACACAATAAGTGGAAATAAATATTGTCCAATACCAATAATCTGCCATACTTGTACTGGCAAAATTTGGTAAATAATATTCGTATACAACGGTACAATACCATTGATATAGGTCATAATAATATAAAAGGCTGACAATAGCAAGAAATAGGGCTGTGTAATCTGCACAATCCCATCTAGAATCGTCCATTTTCCTTTCTTAATACCTTGTACAAAAAGTTTCGGAATATACCGTTCTCCTGTGTCAAAATGCCCTTGCGCCCAACGTTTCCGCTGATTCCAAGACTGCATAAAGGTCAATGGCTTTTCATCATAGACGATAGCATTATGCGCCCATGTTGTTTTCACGCCATGGATTAACAGTTTCAAGGAAAATTCCATATCTTCCGTCAAGCTATTACATGACCAACCATAGTCGCGGATAATATCTGTACGAATACACATACCTGTACCACCCAAGGCTGTGGAAAGTCCCAAGTTATATTTAGCCAAGTGCCACATATGATTGACCATCCAAAAGGCAATGGCAAAGGTACCCGCTACCCATGTATCGGTTGGATTCTTCGCATTCAAATACCCTTGAATCACTGGCTCCCCTTTTTCCAAATGACGATTCATTTCATAGAGGAAATGAGGATGCACTAGATTATCCGCATCAAAAATTACGAATGCATCATACTTGCGTTCCATGGCGAATACTTTGTCAAACATCCAGCCCATGGCATATCCTTTACCCACTTCTTCTGTGTTAAAACGTTCATACACTTCAGCACCAGCTTCACGGGCAATCTTGGCAGTGTCATCTTTACAATTATCTGCCACCACAAAGATATCATATAAGTGGCGAGGATAATCTAAGACCTGTAGATTATTCACCAATTGACCTATCACGGCACTTTCATTATGGGCACAGACAATAATAGCAAAGGAATGTTTCGGCGGACATTCTGTTTTATCACTTTTATGCCACATGCCACAGACCATCAACACAAAGTAATACAAGGTATAAAATACGATAATTACCTGTATGGGAATCATAATTAGGTCAAACCAAACGTAATTCATCCTAGTTCCTTCCTATTTACGAATGTTGTTGATGATAGTATTACTAATACCATATACAGCATATAATACAAAAATCAATACCGGCCAGGAGCGATAATCCATTAATAAGCAAAATACGCCGCAGCCTACGGTAATACCTACGGCAATGGGTTGCACTGGATCGCTACCTTTCCCTTTGAAATCTGGATGATGCACATTGCTGACCATCAAGTAACCTACGATAATCATAGCCAACATCAATGCCACATCAGGAATACGAACACCACTTAACACATAGGTAGCTGCCATACAACCTGCTGCAGGAATCGGTAACCCTTGGAAGTAACCGTGCACTTCTTCCGTCATAATATTAAATCGTGCCAATCTGAAAGCCCCTAATACAGAGAATACCAACAATGGCACATAGCCTAACCAACCATAGTGATCCAAGCTCATCATATACAGCATAAAAGCTGGAGATACGCCAAAGCCAACTACATCGGCTAAAGAATCTAATTCACGGCCAAAATCTCCAGAAACACCCAAAGCACGAGCAATACGTCCATCTAAACCATCGGCTAATAAGGACAAAAGCACACATATGGCTGCCCAAGTAAAATTACCTGTAGCAGATAAACTAATGCCTATCACACCGAAGGCTAAATTTGCTGCTGTGCAAAGATTGGGAAATATAGACTTATTCATCTTTCACCCTCCCAATAATCGTTTCTCCACCAACTACATGTTGCCCTTTTGTGACGCAAATCTCTACGTCTAATGGAACAAATAGCTCTGTGCAAGAACCGAATTTAATCATACCATACAAGGTACCTTGCTCCAAGGTATCTCCTACATCTGTCCAAGACACGATACGTCTAGCCAACAAGCCCGCAATCTGTGTCACCACAATTTCCATCTTGTCATTTTTAATGCTAATTGTATGACGTTCATTTTCATATCCTACTGAATCTTTATAGGCAGGTAAGAAACGACCTTCTGTATATTGTCGAAACGTAATTTCACCTGCCATTGGAGCCCGATTCACATGGACATCAAAAACAGATAAAAAAATCGTTACTTTTTTACATTGTTGATGTAAATATGTGTCCTCAAACACTTCTACTACTTCCATCACTTTCCCATCCGCAGGTGATACTAACACCATTGGATCATGAGGAATACGGCGGTTAGGATTTCTGAAAAAATAAGTAAAGAATAATGCCAGTACAAATGGTATAATTCCTAACCACCATGATAGAAAGTAGCCTACCAGTGCTGTCACAACAAGACAAGCACCGATTAAAGGATATCCTTCTTTAACAATCAAACCCATACTAAACCTCTCTTAACTAGTGATGGCTCCAACAAGATACAACTTCTCTGTATCAATGTTTATGGCGCCATACAGTCCACATAAATTTAGGCAATGCTAACATACGAATGATACGTTTCGGTTGTAATGCCAAGCGATATAACCACTCTAAGCGGTTTTCTTGCATCCATAAAGGAGCTCGTTTCAACATGCCCGCTAATACATCGAAAGAACCGCCCACTCCCATGGCGACTACACCATCTAATCGGGCTAATTTTTCTTGAATCCAAAACTCTTGTTTCGGCACCCCAAAGGCAACAAACACTAATTGAGCGCCACTACGTTGAATCTCATCAAGAATGTCTACTTCTTCTTTCTCTGTAAAATATCCAGAATGATACCCCACCACTGGCAATTCTCCAAGTTCTGCTGTCATATTTTCTAAGGCTTGTTTAACAACTCCCTCGGCTCCGCCTAAGCAGTATATCTTAATATTATGTTCTTTACCTGCTTTCAATAACTCTTGTAATAGATCACAACCTGTAACCCGCTCTGGAAAACGCTGTCCCTGCTGCTCAGCTGCCCATAAGGCGCCTGCTCCATCAGGTACAACGAGATCAGCTTGTTGCAGAACCTCTAACAACCTTTGATTATCCTGTGCCATCATAATCATTTCTGCATTGGCCGTTGCCACCATATGTAATTTTGGCTGTCCCACTAATGAAAGCACTCTATCTACGGCTTCCGTCATCGTTACCGCATCAATTGGGACGGATAGCACATGTATTTGATTCTGCACCATTCACCTCATCTACTCTAGTATGTAAACAAGAAGGACAGGACATATGAAAGAGACTACACCCTATCATAGACCTATCCTTCTGGTAGGTAATTTTCCTAATTATTTCTTTTCGCAGCGCATAACGCCAGCTTCCATATAGTTATCAGCTTTCATGTCCACGAAAATTACTTTTACCGCTTCTGCCGGTACTTTTACAGTTTCTACAGTTGCTTTTGTAATCGCTTCGCCAAGAGCTTTCTTTTGTTCAAAAGTACGACCTTCAACAAGTTCTACATGAATAATAGGCATGAGTCTTTCCTCCCTCACCACTAGACATCTATAGCACCATGCTACAGATAAAATCTCACCTTATTGTATCATAGATAGCCCTTAATAAACAACTTTAGCTATACAAAATACGCATATATTGTGGACCAAAACGAGATTCCATTTGATGTCGTAATATTTCTTGCACTTCATCAAAGCCATGAGCTTGCAAATAAGCCTTCGCATCTTCACGTGCCTCTACAAGAATCGGTATATCTTTGATAATGTTCGCAACTTTCAAATCTGGCAGACCTGACTGAGCCAAGCCAAATAATTCCCCTGTGCCACGGATAAGCAAGTCTTGTTCTGCTAGTTCAAATCCGTCTTGCGTTTGTTCCATCAGTGAAAGTCGAGTTTTGCTATCAGGATTTTTACTATCACTAATCAGAATACAATAGGCCTGTGCTGATCCACGACCTACACGACCTCGCAATTGATGCAACTGGGATAAACCAAACCGCTCCGCATTATGGATACACATAATCGTCGCATTCGGCACATTCACGCCTACTTCAATCACCGTAGTCGATACTAACAAATGAATCTCTCGACGATAGAACGCATCCATAATTTCTTCTTTTTCCTTTGGACGCATGCGACCATGCACCAAACCTACACGATAGTGTGGCTCAAAATATTCTTTATATTCATAAGCAATCTGTTCCGCAGCTTGCAAATCCATTTTTTCAGACTCTTCCACTAATGGGCACACGGCATAGACCTGACGACCCGCTTGCATTTCTTTTTCAAAAAAATGTAACAATCGCTCTTTATAGGAAGAATCCACAGCGTAGGTCTTCACTGGTTTACGACCAGGAGGCATTTCCTTAATCAAAGAAACTTCTAAATCTCCATAAATGGATAAGGTCATAGTCCGTGGTATAGGGGTTGCCGTCATAATTAGCACATGAGGATGGTCTCCTTTTCGTTGTAGTTTCGCACGCTGCTCTACACCAAATCGATGTTGTTCATCCACTACAATCAAACCTAATTGATGAAATATAACCCTATCTTGAATCAATGCATGGGTACCTACTAAGACATCGATATCTCCTCGTTCTAAAGCTTCATAGAGATCTTGCTTTTTTTTCGTTGAACCCGTCAACAATGCCATTCGTATCGGAGCATCTTGAAAGAGTTCCTGAAAGCTTTCAAAATGTTGTGTGGCTAAAATTTCCGTCGGCGCCATAATCGCCCCTTGAAATCCATTTTCTACTGCTTTAGCTAACGCCAAAGCAGCTACTACCGTTTTACCAGAGCCTACATCACCTTGTACTAACCGCTGCATAGCTTGGGGCTGCTCCATATCCTTAGCAATCTCCCCTAATGCTTTTTCTTGATCCCCTGTCAAAGTAAATGGTAAGCCTTGCCTAATTCGTTCCACCAAAGATCCATTCTTTGTCATAGGAAAGCCTCCTTGACCTTGCTCGTGAGCTCTTAGTAGTAACAATCCCATTTGCATAATCCATAGTTCTTCATAGGCTAATTGTTTGCGTGCCTCTTGGTAGCGTTCCCACGATGTAGGAAAATGCATTTCTCGAAAGGCATCATAACGGCTCATGGTAAACTTGTCTCCCATCACATCTTGAGGGACCACGTCTTCTAACGTGGAGTTATGGTCAAACCAATTTTTAATGGCTACGCGAATCCCCCACTGTTTCATGCCTTCCGTCAAACCGTAGACAGGTACAATACCACGGTCTATGACTTGCCCTTCTTCAATCATTTCCACTTGTGGTGTATTCATTTGGTACGCCCCATAAGTATGTTCTATCTTCCCATAGGCATATATATGTTGACCTGGTTTATAAAAGTTTTTCTTATAGGCTTGGTTAAAAAAGGTCAAGTTTAATTGACGTATCCCATCAGATAGAGTAACCGTTAGAATATGCATACGTGGTCTTGGGCGTTTTTCACTGACTCGTACTACCTGCCCTGTCACCCCTACCATCTCTCCTATAGGAGCTTCACAGATTGTATACACTTGCCGTCTATCTTCAAAAGTGCGTGGAAAATAATGCAACAAACCTGTTACCGTATAGATGCCTAATTTATTCAATTGTTTCACTCGTTGCGGTCCCACGCTCTTTATCGATTGCAATTGTTCATTCATATTCTATCCGCACTCTTTTCTATCCACGCCGTTTTAGTAACAATTTTTATTCTATCAATTCTGAAAGTTCACTACATGACGCATTCATATTAGCTAGTTAATACATAACGAGTGCTATCCTGTAACTATGTAAGATGACGAATTTATAGCGACTGGTCAAAAGATAAGAAACGCCATACTACCAGCACGTGCTAATACAATGTCATAACTAATATCACTGGATCTATCTGTGTATCTATGTATTATGACACGCTACTATGTGTAGTAGACACTTGATGCTTTCTATTATACCATAGAAAAACCATCTAATATGAATCTCACCTAAAAATGGACACAAAAAAGAAGGACACTTTTTTTAAGAGTCACGTGTGTTAGGCGTTGTATCAAAGTGTCCTTCTTATATTTAACTATATTCAAATTATACATCTTGTTAAAATTAAACGCAAGCTGTTTTTTGTAAAATTTGACAGATTTTACAATTTTAGTATATATTTAATAGGCTAGTATAATCTTATCTAAAAGAGAGAAATACACTTGCATTGCTCTGCCCTTTTATGATAAAATACATATATTATATTAGTAGTAAACACTTTGGAGGTGGAAACAAATGGCAAACCTTTGCGAAGTATGTGGTAAATCCACTACTACGGGTATGAATGTTTCTCATTCCCATATCCGTTCCAAACGAACTTGGAAACCAAACATCCAAAGAGTACGAGCAATTGTAGACGGCGAAACTAAACGAGTTAACGTTTGCACACGCTGCCTTCGTTCTGATAAAATTACACGCGCGTAAGATTTTGAAGGTACATGTACTCAAAAAAGAGGCTATCAGTCAGGAAGAATTTTCTTCAGTACTGATAGCCTCTTTTGCTATGCAACGATTTATTGCTATTCACAATTTCAATTATGTCAACAGTGTTGTCACTTTTTTATTGTCCTTATACAATTCATCATGTGTACTCCTTAAATACTTCTTGAATTGCATCATCGCCTGCATGAATATCATCTGTAGTTTTAAACAATCCTTTTCCCAAACCAAATTGTATCGGTTGTGGAATATCTTTTACTAGTTCACACAAGAAACTTTCCCCCACAAAAGATTCGGTAATCCCAAAGTTTTCCAATATAGTTTGTCCAATATCCGCAAAGCTCCGTCTATCACCTAGCTCAATAGGTCCTGTAAAAGCTGGTGAATATGCCAGAATTGGCACTAGTTCTCGTGTATGGTCTGTCCCCTTCCAAGTCGGATCGTTACCATGGTCCGCTGTGATAAGTAGCAAATCATCTTTGGTCAATAGTTCCAGTAATCCCCCTAGTTGATAGTCAAACATTTCTATCTCACGGCCATACCCTTGTACATCACGACGATGACCATACAAGCTATCAAACTCTACTAGGTTCACCATTAGATACCCATGCGTAAATCTACCATCCACCGCAGTATTAGGTATAGTACCTGTATCAGGTGTACTATGAGTACTATGTGTATTATCCGTACTATCTGTATTATGTACACTATCTACACCATTTGCACTATGCCCCAACAAAGCAGCCACTACATGCATACCATGGGAATTAGATTTCGTTGGATAGGACTGATCCAAACCAATATGAGCGTAAATATCACCAATCTTTCCTACCCCGATGGTCGGCACGTTCGCATCTTGTAAGGCTTGCAATACGAATCGCTCTTCTGGTAAGCGACTATAATCATGACGATTTGAGGTGCGTACAAAATGACCTGGTTCCCCCACAAAAGGACGAGCAATAATGCGCCCCACGTAATAGTCCCCAATACACACACGTTCTCGTGTAATTTGGCACATTTTGTATAGGTCCTCTAAAGGTATGATACTTTCATGGGCGGCAATTTGAAACACCGAATCAGCAGACGTATACACAATGGGTTTCCCCGTTTTCATATGCTCTTCCCCTAGGCGCTCAATGATTTCCGTTCCCGATGCCGCTTCATTACCTAAAAATCCATAGCCAGTTTCCTTCGTGAAAGTATCCATCAACTCCTGTGGAAACCCATCATAAAACGTTGGGAAAGGAACTTTCACAGGGTGTCCCATCATCTCCCAATGACCACTGGTCGTATCCTTGCCAGTACTTTGTTCATGCATGCGACCAAAGGCGCCTGCCACTGTATCTTGTTGCGGGGTTATATCTGCTATCTTACCGATACCCAATTTCCGTAAATTTGGAATCCGTAAAGGCCCCATAGACTCTTCAATATGGCCCAATGTATTGGCACCCATGTCCCCAAAGCGTTCTGCATCTGGACTATGACCAATGCCTACACTATCTGTCACAATAGTTATAATTCGTTTAAACATAGAGACCTCCTCTCTATCACCGTTCATATACAATCTATGCCTAGGAAGTGAGACTCCTAGGCATTCTTTCACTATTTTAAATACGGCATAGCTAATAATAAGGCAGATAAAGTTTTGCTATCTTTAATTTTTTCTTCACTAATGCGTTGTAACAATTCATCGAAAGTATAGCGCTCTACTTCCACATATTCATCTTCATCCCAATGGATTTCCCCTTTTGAAAGTCCTCTTGCCACATATAAATGGATGACTTCATTGCAAAATCCAGGAGATGTGGCAATTGTACCAAGGCTAATCCATTCCGAGGCGATGATACCCGTTTCTTCTTCTAGCTCACGTTTGGCGCACACTAACGGATCTTCACCAGCATCTAATTTTCCTGCTGGAATTTCTAACAAATAATCGTTCAAAGCATAGCGGAACTGTTTTTCCATAATGATACGATTATCTTCATCAATAGCTACAATAGCACTCGCACCTGGATGATGAACTACTTCACGCCAGGATTCCTTGCCATTAACCTCAGCAATATCGTACGTTACTTTAATTAATTTACCATCGAATTTCATCTCCGATGAAAGTTTACATTCTTGCATAGTTCCTCCTTAATCTTCATACACGATGAACCCTCCATAGGATTCTTCTGTTAACTTAATAATTTTTCCGTATTTACGGCTTATACTCATATTCCAAGCCACTGTTTTATCTATTGCTGCAAAGTATTCCTGTTTAGCGTAATTCTCGTCAAAGTTTACTGCCCAATCACCCAGTAAGTCTTGCAACTGTAATAATACAGCATATTCATGCTTGCAATGGCCCTCACAATAACAATTGCAAAGTATGTCATGAATTTTATCATCTATATAGGTGAAAGTGACCTCATAATACTCAGATCCTTGGACGATAGCATAGCCTTTACCCTTATCTAAGCAAATATAGACCACACGATGCTCTTCGTAGTAACTTTCACCACGCTCTGCACGAATGTCTGAAATTTTGAAGTTATCTAAATTATGCAAAGCAAATGGAATAAATCCACAAGAGTCCATGCATTCCCCATCCGTCAAAGGTGACAAGAACCAAAGACGCATCTTATCCTTGTCCATACAGTCACGGTCAAAAGTAACCCATAAATGCTCAAGAGGAATAAATTCACCATATAAATCGGTGTCAATCTTTGCCACTACACGCTCATATTTAGAAGGGCGAATTTTGCAATGATAGGTCACATCGATGACGGTCCCCACCTTCTCCTGCATAGGCCCCGTTACATACACCAAATCGCCTTCATAGAGCTCCATGTGCTCAACAATGAAAGTTCCGGTCTCTCTAGCATTGTCAAAACGGACCTCGGCTAAGTACATATCTGGGATGGGAAGGCAGATTGCGTCAGTTTGAATTGATTCCATGGGAGTCCTTTCTGGGGGGGACTAGTAAGGATAGTTTTCTAGAATGATATCCTTAACTTCCTCACGAGATAATGTGTCTAGAATACGAATACCACCAACTTTATTGAGTAGCACCGTAGCTTTGGCATATACATCACGGTTATTAGTAACGCCTTTTTCCTCTACCAGTTCACGAATCGCTTCCAAAACACCTAGTGCAATATCTTTTGTAGAAACAATATTGCTCGATAATAGTACTACCGCATTACCTCGATATGGTTTACTCACTAAAAAGTCTAATAAATGGAATGGATTACTATGCTTCTCATCAATAAAATAATAAGCTAACCACCAATAACTCGCTAAATTATGAATAGCTAGTGAACGTTTTGCCCCATTCGTAAAATATGTTCTTGACTTTAAGCTTTTAACTTCTTTTTCTTGATCATCTGTTTTTACAAATGCATTATAACACCCAATGGAATACTCGATATAGTCTGTATGTGCTAATGAAACCCAAATCTTTTCTAATTCCGCCTGTGTTCTAGTTAGTACATGTAGGCTATTCCAAATAGCTCTCATATTATGTTTAACAATTTCTGCATCATACTCTGCAGTCTCTAATTTAAGTGGAATATATTCATACTCTATATCTGTTTCTACAACATTATTGGCACTACATACAGATTTAGTTAATTCTTCAGCTTTCCCTAATTTGTATAAAGGATAATAACGCATTTGAAAGTTTTGCTTGAAATCTTCTAAAGCACTATCTTTTAAGTATGTAAGTTTTTTAACCGTAGTTTCACTCATCTTTGTTCTCCCCATTAAATTCATTTTGAATCACATCATCAAATGGTTGTTGTAATAATTTTTGAGCAACAACAAATAACGATTGATTACCCAAATCTATATTCTCACGCTCTAAAATATCAGTAATCGATGACACCCATTGTAATTCTGGGCTAACCCTTTCATTACTAATTTCTCCCAAAGCTTCTATTAAAGCTGGCATAATAATAGAAGAAATAAAAAGTGATTTTTTATCTCGTACATTTCCCCAAGTTTTATAGGTATTGAACATATTTTGAGGTAATATAATCTCGATTTTATCACCCGTTAGCTCTAGCCCCATATATGGTTCATTATGCTTTGAAACAGTGAAGATAGAGTCTTGTCCCAATGCTGCATTATATATATCAAATTCAAAAGTTTGAGTCGGTAAAAAAGCTACAATATCACCTTTATACAGTGTATCTACTACATAAGTATCATCATAATATAATGAATTAAATGTTTCATTTCTATAATTTTTTATAGTCGTATTGGAAAGAATTAAGCAGTTTACAAATAATTTTTTTGGTAATACATCATTTTTTATACTTACATTGAGAAATGGATTTTCTCCTGAAGTAGTAATTAACTTTCTATAACTACTTGCTTCTCCTTCTAAATGTAGGGCGTACACAAGTTCGTTATTTTCTAATAATCGTTGCAACTGTTTATTATGTACTGCAAACATGCAGCGTATAGATACAAGATCAGAACCTTCTATATGTGCTTCAAGATTACTAACTTCAAAACTTGTATTATCACTATAATCATCTAGTTCTGGGGTAAGCACTGGATAGGGAAACAAATCAGCCTTTAACTTCATAGATTATGCCTTTCATTTTTACTCTACCTCTTGTATTCACTTTAAAGTCTACTTGAATACGTTCATTTTTTTTAATATTTCTGACAATAATTTTTCGTTTATCTTTAAGTATTTGATGAGTTGAGGATGTACAGACTTCTATATCCGTTTTATATGGTGATCCATTTTCTCCTACAATCTTCCACTCAAAGGCTAGTGTATTCTTAGGAATACTGGATAACGCAATAAAACGATACTCTCCATTTTTTGAATTTAATTCCATTACTTTTAACTTAAGAAACTTAGGGCTATCAATTTCCCGATATGTGTGTCCAATGACTTTTTCTCCTCCTGGCTCTTCCCCCTTATCTCCTGGTTCACCACCAGTACCATAGATTGCATCTCCCTTTGCTCCTCCTGAAGCTCCTGTTTTACTACTTCCACCACCACTTGTATTTCCCTGACCAATTTCCATTTCAGCAGCTAACTTATCTATCATTTTTTCATCACTATCACCATCAACCCTAGTAGATTTTGAGCTAATCTGGCCTTTTTTAACCGCTTTGACTCTGCGGTTAATACCGCCTTCTGTGCGTTGTTCATTCCCCTCTTCTTTTCCCACAACTGGTAATAAATCATTTAATCCAAAAGCATTGATACTTTCATCAGATTGAGTTCCAAAAAATTCTTCTACAGAAGATTTATACCAGTGCTTTAAATCTAATAAAAATTCAGCTGTCACGTTTCTTTCTTCATCGCTAGCTCTATCTAAACTCCATTTATCATGGTTGGCATTCTCTAATTTTCGTAAGAATTCATTTATCTGATTTCCAGTCGCCATAAAGACACCTGTAAAAGGAATACTTCCACTAATTCTATTTTGTTCAAATATTTTCATGCCGCTGCGACGAGTTTGTAATACACATCGAGTTGCATCTTCATCATCTTTATAGAGTATTAACTGTCCATCATCAGTACTATCAATAAAAGAATACTTTTCTACCCATTCATTTGGTAATTGGATAATCTGATGATTTTCAGAAGTGAGCGTATTAAAATAAGAGTAACTTTTCAAAAATTCATATTTATACTTTCCTTTAAGTTTAAAGCCCCCTACTCTCATAACTTCATAGATAGATGTAAAAAGATTATTCAATGTATCCTTTTGAATTTTATACTTCCCAATCTCTACTTCTAATAAACCATTATGTAAGGATACTAAGAAATTATTGAGTACCGCAAGAACTATTTGTTCTTCCCAAAATTCAATGTTTTTTAAACCTAGAATATATAAGTCTGTACCATGTTCAGTACGCTCTTTAATAAACTCACACTCTGTATAATGTGAATTTTCTAATAGACCTCTAGATTGCGTAATAAACTCTTTACCATACTCATTCATATATTCATCTACGCTATCATCCGCATAGGATACAAAGTTAATGGCTCCTGCAAACTTTTCTGTAGGATCCATATCTCCTTTTTCGGTGGCTAAACTATTGTATAAAACCATTCTCAACTTAGATGCTGCAAAAGGCGCTGCCTTTCCAATACCTTTACTGCCACTAGCCGATGTATCAGCTTTTTCTGAATAGCCACTTCCTTCGATAAGAGAATCAAAATTAGCCTTTCTCAAACCAATGGTATTATAATCACTAATTTTTAATACCTTCATATATCGTTCTTGAAATACATCTTTAAACTCTTTCAGATACTTATGGGTATCACCAGCATTTTTCTCTTGCCAAAAGTTAATTGCCTTTGGGAGTACTCGTTCTAATAGGTCAACTTTACCGATAATCTTATTAGTTTCTTCCTCTGAAACGCTAAAAACGACACGTACTGGGTTAGGATTATCTGGATCGTGTGCATCCATAGAGTTTTGTATAACTTCCCTCGCTAAGGACATAGGAATATCATCTAAAAAAGCTTCTATGCCAGCTTCATTTGCACCTTTAGGCATTAGCCCATATCCACCGGGAAAATTCCATGTATTCATATATTTTTACCTCTATTAATCTATTGAAAGCAGTTCTTAATTCCTATTACCACTACTTAATATATCTACTAACAAATCTGTTAATAGTTGACTTCGTTCTTCTATCTGTGCCTTACTCCAAATATCAATTGTATTAACACATTCTGCATTGAAATAGTGATTTTGTAATTTTACGTGCGCTTCCTCTTTCCTTATCGGTGTTGATAATTTTTCTACTATACCTTTTGTAATTAAAAATTCTGATGCTCTATAATGTTCTTTCTTATCAGAAAACTGTTTATTCGTAGCCGAAATATTATATTTTTTTGTGAGTAATGTTAAATTTCCTAAACGATTTAAATACTCATCAAATTCATCAGAGTTTTTGAAACCATAATCTTTTATATCAGACTCTAGAGGCATAATATGTTCAACTTCGATTTTCTTCAGCGTTTTAATGTTTTCATTTTGGTTAAAGTATAGCTCGATAAACTTTAAAATTCTTCCACCCTTATCCGGCTTTCTCTTGTTACGCCCTGCTAAATTTTTTGTCGGTAAAATAGCTTTTAAAGTAGTAATGTATTTTTTAGTCAACATTTGTAATTCAGACTCAAAAACAGCTACTTTATCTTCCATAGTATTCTTAAGTAAGATTTTTTCCATTAAAGCTGGTAGGTCTTTTTCAATATTATTAGGATGGGTAAAGGAAAATATAACAGATGCTACATATTTTACTAGCACATCTAATACTCTTTGTTTCTGCTCTATGGATGCATTATAAAAAGGGATTAGTAAAGCATGACTTTGCTTTGTTTTTAGTAAGTTAAAAATAATATACATGTTAGAGCTATCATTAATAAAACTATTTTTGATAGCCGAACCCTCGATACTACTATAAATTTTACTAACTTCATTTAATTGCTTTGCCAACGATAAAATCTCGTTACTTTCCATTGTACCTTTTTCTTTAAAATATTTAAAAATATTTTTTCCTGTTACCTTCTTACCAAGAGTACCAAGTAAAAAGTGTTTCACAAAGGTTGTCGTATCTACTTTCTTTTCACTTTCTTTTAAATGATCACAAAACTGTTTCCAATTTAGAATAAAGTAATCTATATCACTTTTGTCATATTTTTTTAAGTTTCGCAAAAGATGATTCTTTAATAAATCAATGGGCTCAAGCATCAGTCCACGATTATTTAGCACTTCAAATAATTGGTACGCTCGATCAACATCGGGGGCTTTAGTTACAATTAGATATACCTTTACTTCCAAATATTCTTTTAAGTAGAATAGCTTATTCATATCATCTGCTATGATAGTATCTATTTGCTCATCTATTGCTTGATAGACCTTATTGATATTAGACTCCTCATCAAGATCTTTACCACTATAATTTGCCTCAGTATTTCTAATGATCGATTGGTAGACATTTTTATTTGCAGATTCTTCTTCATGTTTGATTCTAAAATCATCAAACTGTGAGTATGTATTTAGAACTCTAAAGTATTCGCTAAACTTAGATGACTGTAGCATCCACCGTTCGTCTCTTGTTACAGTGTATAGATTATTGAACTTCTCATACAATACACAAAAAATCAATGTCAATGTCGTTAATCGTTGCTGACCATCAATAACTTCAAATTGAGAGGCAAGATTCATATCTTGTTCATCATTAATAAACACTATATTACCTAGTAAATATCCTGGTAGTTTGTTAAGATCGATTGTAAAATTATCAGTGTCTTCCCTAAAGTCATTAAACAGTATATCAATTTCATTCTTTGCCCAAACAAATCCTCTTTGAAAGTCAGGTATAATAAATTGATCTTTGTTATCTAATAAGTCTTTGACTCGTTTTAATTCAGAAGTAATTTGATGTGCCATATGCTATCTCCTAACAAGTATTCTATATATTCTATTAGATCATATCTATAAATAAAATTCAAGGAGATAAAGCTATTACAAAAAAGCTATACATGAAATCGAAATTTCAAGTATAGCTTATAATTGTCTTAAATATTTAGTTAGAACCATTCTGTTATTATTTATAGAAAAACTTATTCAATAAAGTTAGATCATCATTTTCCATATATGAACCATATCGATTTTGTAACTTATCTTTATTTAATTCTCCTGTTTCAATACTAATTAAAGCTTTTATGAAAGAACAGTAGTCTGTGTCCATCATTTCTTGGATTTGTTGTTTGAATATATCAATTGTATTCATTATGCTACCTCATTTTATTTTCACTCAAACTCAATCTCTTCATTCATCTTCTGATGAATATTAACCCGATTCTTCACATCTATTACATTCACGTTCCAGCCGTTTAATATACAGTTACGAATAAACTCATCCATACGATTGACTCCATTCATTTCTTTTAATGTCACTACAACACCAAATCGTACTCCCCTTCCATCTTTTGGATCTAATCGATTATTCGTTTTTATTTCCATACCCCAATTTTTGTAATCATAGGAATTTTTAGGTCTCATACGCTTTGTGATTCTTTCAGAAATATATTTAACATTGTCCCACTTTCTAAATTGCTTTCTCGCTTCTTTCTCGTTCAAATAGGATATACCCTCATCAAATACAATATCTGAGTTTTGTTTATCACCTTTTATATCTACAATTTTTCTATTATTTCCTATTCGTCCAAAGTGTAAGTTAAGCTCCGTATTGGTATAATCAACCCCCTGTAATCGATCACATAATGGAAAATAGCACATAGTTGCTTTGGCAATGTAGGGATATTTATCATCTTCAAGAGGGACTGGAAAGTGATAATTATAGGTATTCCACTTTTCACTAATGTCCGATACCAAAAATTTAATCTCATCGTCTTTAGTTTGAATAATATCGTTAATATGAATTGGTACAATACCATGTCCATAAGTAGCTATTACATTAGGATCTAAATTCTCCTCCCAACCTCGAGCGGAATCAATAAGTAATGCTTTCGCTACTTCCTTCTGTAAGCCCAGTATATCGATTAAGTAAGATAGTTTTCTAGCTATCCACGGCGATGCATACGACGTGCCCGCAACGCTCTGAACTCCATTGGGTTCACACACTTGAATATAAGCCTCTTTACTTCCACCATAATAACTTACATCAGGTTTGGCGAAGAAAGATAACACAGGACCTCTTCTTGTATAGGCTGTAGATAAGCCCTCCTTTGTAACTGCATTTACAACGACACTATTAATAGAGTCAGCTGGTGCCCCTATTTTTGTAACATCTTCACTAGATTTATTTGTACCTGCTACCACAAAAATAACATCCTCTTCAAATTGAATCCTATCTAATGTAGCTGCTTCCACTGATATAAAGTTATCATTAATTTCATAACTACTTCCTAAAGATATGTTCCAAACCTTTATATCTTTATTGTTAGCTATAATTTTCTTTATATTTTTAATTATAGTATATGATGAAAAACTTTTTCCTACAGCGACGCCAAAATGACGAACCCTAAACCGACCACAACCATCATCTAACCATGGATTTAATCTGGGACCATCTACAATAATAGACGATACCGCTGTGCCATGATTATAGTCAAGTGATGATTTCTCGATATCGCTAGAAACCATCTCATGATATTCTACCCACTCAGAAAAATATACCCTTTCATCAAATAATGTATCGATGACTCCTATTATTGGCTCAATTGTTGGTTCTGGAATGCTAACCCTATAACTTTCATATGTATCTATAAATTCATCTGGTGGTAATTGGGATACATCAAAAGTAGCCATTGCCACCAAATACGCCGCATTTTCAAATAAAATTTGTACTTGTATATCTGTTAAATATATAGTTTGATCATCTAACATAGTCACATGTAAAGGGTCAATTCCTATTTCATCTAACAATTCTTTGATATCTTTTTTTACATCATATAAAGTAACAATACTTTGGCTTTTGACTAGCTTAGGTTGTTGTACTTCAAATGATTCAATATATGAAACATCAGCCAGCACACTTTTAAATACAGACATACTAATCGGATATTTTATAAAAATATTTGAGTGCACCTTTTCAGCATTATCAAATATTTTTTTACTCATTTTCCCGTCATATATATCAATTAGAACTTCTTTTACTTGTAAAAGTAATTTAATGCTGTTAGTAAGGTCTACATCTTCTAAAAAATACGTAATAATATGTTTAGACTTATCATCATTAAACTTGGCTCCTACTACAGCATCATTAGAATCTATCCCTTTAAATAATCCAGAAATACGATTACTTTTTGCCGCAATTTTATTATACTGAACACTGACTAAAAGTCCTGTAAATAGTTTATTTTCTCTCTTCCAAAACTCTTGGATAGAACGCAATTGCTTTATCAAAGCCTCTAAGTGCGTAACGGTAACATCTACTTTACCATTCATTGTAATCCCACCGTCTGCATTTTTCTTATCTGCTTGTATAAAACGCTTCCCTTTTAACTCCAAAACATAATTCACACTATACTACCTCCTTTTGTAGTTTCCTAGATACAGTACTTTTAGATTCTCCTTTCAATTTTTCAATTTCACGTACTGTAAATCCTTCCAGATGTAAGTCTGAGATATCTTTTTGTTCGAGTTTTCCTATTAATGCATTATATAACCGCTTTAAATAATCATATTCTGATGATGCATCACTAAATGCGATAGATGTTTTAATAATATTTTTAAGTTCACCCGGATACGGTAATTTCTCACTTACTTTTAAAATTTTACGTAATAGTCGAATGTCTTTTGTAATTCCTTTAAAGTTCTTGATAAAAGAAGAGAAATAAAACTCACTAATTTCTATTAAATCTTCTTTTGTATATCGATTAAAGTTTATAGTAGCATCAAAGCGTCTAAGTAGAGCTTTATCAAAATTATTGAATAAATTTGTTGTGGCAATTAAAATAATATCCTTGTTAATATCAGATAATCTATCTAACTCTCGTAATATAGTTGAGGTAACCCTTCCCATTTCTCTCACATCGTTAGAGTTCACTCGGTCAAGTGCAATAATATCAATCTCATCAAATAGTATTACCGCTTGTCTAGCATTAGGAAGAGAGTGGATTTCATCAAAAACTTGAATAATATTTTTATTAGTTTTTCCTAATTTACTATCAATCAAACTTTCCAAATCTACTCTATATAAACTTCGATTTAATAATCTTGCCACTTGTTTAGCTGCCTCGGTTTTACCGCTACCAGGATAACCTTCAAAAAGAAACTTATTTATTCCGACATTATGCCCCACTGCGTTAATAATACCTTTTATATCATTCACAATTTCTATTGGTAAATGTAAAGGCTCTAATTTAGTCGTATCTAATTGTTCTAAAAATTCACTATTAACCTCTAGATTTTGAGGGCTAAATTGAGGTAATTCAGATAGTAACCCTAATATATATTCTGCTAAATCCTGATCACCAATACTATCAAAATATCTAGCAATAGAAATGCTCTCATTTCTGAAGGCACTATCATTCTTCTCTACATGGTATTTTATTAAATTAAGTATATTCTTTTTCTTCATGACCGTCCCCTCCTATTATTTATATTATTTATATTGTTTATATTATACTACAAACTGGGACATTTTTGTATATAATGGGACAAAAATATAAAAAACTATCTCATTAGGAGATAGTTATATATGTTATGCTGTTGTTAAATTACTTCTGATATTTTGGCTGGAAACGGCTTAGGCAAATTTAACCTTGTCATTGGCGACTCCCTGTTCCTGACTGTGGGTTTTATACGCCCTTCGGGCTTCAAAATCTTACGCCAGGAACTAAGCGATGCTCTATGATTTGCGCGTCACTTCGTTCCTTCAAATCATGAGCCCTGCTTATCCCAGGCCTTATCATATATAGCATTGTTACTACTTTATCAATTTGGCTGAAAACGGCGTAGTAAATATAGCCTTATCATTAGCAACTTCCTGTTCTGCCCTGTGGATTTTCTTTACTCCCTTCGGTCGTAGAAAACCTTACGTTAAGGACTTTTATCCCTTGTCCTTTTTGTTCCTAGCTGTGGGTTTTGTTAGCTCCTATAGAGCTACAAAACCTTACGCTAGGAACTAAGCGATACTCTATGATTTGCGCGTCGTTTCACTCCTTCAAATCATGAGTCCTGCTTATGCGCGTGCTTCGCTCCTTTGAAAGTGGTTCACTGGGGATCCCAGTGCGGTCTGCTCGTATGTAAACTCACTAAGTAATAAAAAAAGAACACCCTACTGGGTGTTCTTTTTTTATTAATCAGCAACTTCCTATCCTCCCAGGCCGTTTCCAGCCAAGTACTTTCAGCGTTTACGAGCTTAACTACTGTGTTCGGGATGGGAACAGGTGGTTCCTCGTAGCCATCGTCACTGAATTTGTCAGG
>NZ_RQVM01000004.1:0-187938 GCF_003992175.1 Veillonella sp. VA141 | reverse complement strand
TATGTGAAACCCGCACTCTGGCTTATGTTTACTTCTTTCGAAGTAATTACCTTTCATTGTTCAGTTTTCAAAGATCAACTTCGCCTTCACAACACTGTGTTGTGGCGACTAGATTATAATAACAGATTCACAATATCATGTCAACAGTTATTTTTAATCTTTTTAATTTTCTTAGTTACTAAGCTGTAAGAAAATTAAAAGTGCTTGTGTCTCAAGCACTGAATGTATTATATGATATTTTTAAACATTTTGCAACCCCTTTCCCAATATTTTTTAAACAAGCATAACCACCGTATAGCTTGAGAAGAAATATATTGCTCGTTTCTAATGACACCACCAAGGAATGCCATCTTTGCGTAGAACGTTTTGCTATATCCTTATTACCTAAATGCCGAAACGCAGAAACGAGCAACATGCTCCAGAGCAAACCTAACCACTGTATCAGTTCGGGAAGGAATATGTTACTTGTTTCCAATGACACCACCAAGGAACGCCATCTTTGCGTAGAACGTTTTGCTATATCCTTATTACCTAAATGCCGAAATGCAGAAACGAGCAACATGTTCCTGAACAAGCATAACCACTGTATAGCTTGAGAAGGAATATGTTGCTCGTTTCCCTTTCACCAATCAAGCATTCTAGCAAAACAGAATAGCTTCATTAGAGACGATTTCGTGCATCTTTTTTATTATTGGATTTCCAAATTGCCCACAAAGATGTAGCTACGCAAATGGATGAGTACGCACCACTGACGAAACCTACGATCATACATAGAGCAAAGTTCTTTGTTGTATCTCCACCAAAAAAGTACAAGGAACAACATGCGAACAATACTGTGGATAATGTATAGCAGGAACGATGGATACTTTGATGGATACTTGCATTCGCAAGATCTGCAAATGTATCGGTACGCTTATGAGTGTGTGTATTTTCACGAATACGGTCAAAGATTACGACAGATTCATTCATAGAGTAACCGATAACTGTCAAAATCGCCGCCAAAAAGGAGGAATCAATTTCTAAATGGAAGAAAGAGAATATCCCCAATACCATGATAAGGTCATGGAAGATAGCTGCCAAACATGACAAGGCCACACGATACTCAAAACGATATGTAATATACAAGGCTAACGCTACGAAAGCAATTAATAAATTCGTCAATGCATGTTCTGTTACTTCGGATCCAATAACAGCGCCTACTGATTCAATACGCTTTACTGTTCCTTCCGCTAGATTTTTATTTAATGCTGCTACCACAGCTTGACTTTCACTAGCCTCAAGGTTACGAGTACGAATCATTACCGTTTTACCTTCTGATTCAGTAGCATCTGCACCAGATAATTGGATCACTGCATTTTCTAATTCAAAGGCTTTCAAATTTTCCCGCACAGCAGATACCTGCACTGGTTTACTAAATTCAACTTCTACAATGGTACCACCTGTAAAGTCGATACCAAAGTTAAATCCATACATAAACATGGAAATAATACTTAGAATAACCGCAATGGAGGAGATACTAAACCACCAACGATGACGTTTTATTACATCAAATGTCATTTTTTCTTATCTCCTTTCTTAAATGCTTCAATGGTAACAGATGGAGATACATTAGAACCATACCAGAATGGACGGTTCGTAATTTGCGCTGCAATAAGCATATGCATTAAGGTACGACTCATAGATACGGCTGTAAACATGGATACAATAACACCTAATGCCAAGTTGATAGCAAAGCCTTTCACAGGACCGCTACCTAACACAATTAGAATCACGGCCGTAATCATAACAGATGTATTTGCATCAAAGATTGTATCGAAGGCACGACGGAAACCAGATTCCATGGACATGCGCAATGTTTTACCTTCCACCACTTCTTCTTTGAACCGTTCAAAGATTAGGATGTTCGCATCCACGGCAACCCCCATACTGAGGATAATACCAGCTACACCTGGCAAGGTCATGGTCGCATTCAAGGCATGCGGTCCTAGAATCGCTACCAAAATTAACACAAACACTAACAAAGCGATAGTTGCCACAAATCCAGATAATCTGTATAACACAAGCATAAATGCAATGATTAAAGCAATACCAACACCAAAGGCTACGACAGATTTATCTTTGGAGTCTTGACCCAAAGTAGGACCAACTGTACGTACTTCCATAACTTCTACTTTTACAGGCAATGCACCAGAACGTAGTAAAATAGCTAAGCTTTTCGCTTCTTCCAAGTCACGGCTACCAGTTATACGAGCACTACCACCAGTAATTGGTTCGTTGACCACTGGATTTGTCAATTGCTCACCATCCAAATAAATGCCGATGTGACGACCAATATTAGCTGTTGTTAAGGCGCCGAATTTTTTCGCACCTTCATCTGTTAATTGGATATTAACGGATGCTTGTTTACCTTCTAATTGTTCTTTTGCATCTTTTAAGTCATTACCATCTAAATGGACTTTGCCATTTTCATCACGGAACTCAAGAACCGCCGTTTTACCAACTGTTTCGATGGCTTTTTGTGGATCTTTTTCACCAGGTAATTCGATAATAATACGTTTTTTACCTTCTCGTTGAATGATAGGCTCTGTTAAGCCCATTTCATTAATACGACGGCCTAAAATTTGAATAACCCGTTCTACTGCATCATCTGTAACCACGTTAGGGCCAGAATCTTGTGCTTCTAATACAATGTGAGTACCACCTTGTAAATCCAACCCTTGTTTAATGGAGTTAGCAAGTGGTCCAATGAGCCAAATAAATAGGCCTAAAATCACTGCTACTACGCCGAAAAAGCGTAAAGCTGCTTTTGTGTTCAATGGATTCCCTCCTATTCTTTATAACAATGGATACTCTCTGATGGTGTCACAATGGTGTGCATCCACTCATCATGAGGTGCCATAGGTAACATTCCTTCTGAAAGTTGGTTATCCCAGGCTATACCGATTCGTTTTTCTACAGCAATCTGTTGTAAGTATCGGTCATAATATCCAGCCCCCATTCCCATGCGACCGCCTCTATGATCAAAGGCAAGACCGGGAACGAGAATACAATCCAATGTTTGAGGTTCTACAACTACATACGGTTCTTTGGGAATCCGTATTCCCAAAGCTCCTCTATCAACGTCCTTTAAACTCTGTATGCGAACTCCTACCATATCTGTTTTCGTCACACACACAGGCACATATACATACTTACCCTGTTGCAATGCTTCTGTAATAAACATATCTACATTGGCTTCTTTAGGCATAGCCAAGTACGCCATAATATGCTCTGCATCAGATATTGTAGGAATAGACCAAAGTCGATCATCTAATTGTTGAGACCAAATTGCAACCTCTTGGACTTGTACATTGCGACGACGTTCTAAAAACTTCTTACGCAATGCCGTTTTATCCATTACTTCTGTTCCTTTCCAAGAACTTGAGCTATGGCTGTACGAGCAAATTTCATTTCCACTTTTTCAGACACTTGTAACACTAATGTATCTTCTGTTAAGGAAACAATTTCACCATAAATACCACCAACAGTCAATACTTTTTGACCTTTTTTAAGGCTGTTCAATAACACTTGACGTTGTTTTTGTTGTTTCTTTTGCGGACGATATAACAAGAAGTAGAAAATCACGACCATAATCAACAATGGTAAAATCGCTTGCCCTGTTTGTCCTTGGAAAAATTCTAAGAAATCCATAAGTCCTCCTATTTAGTAAAATACTGCCAGAACTCTTCGCGGAATGCTACAAAGCGATCCTCTAGGATAGCTTTACGCATTTGACGCATAAATTCTAGTAAGAAATATAAATTATGATACGACACCAATCGGAAAGCCAAAATTTCTTCTGCCTTATATAGATGTCGAATATAAGCTCTGGAATAGTTTTGGCACGCATAACAGCCACAACCTTCTTCAATCGGACCCCAGTCGCGCATGAAAGAAGCATTGCGTAAATTCAATCGCCCTTTCCACGTCATGGCCATACCATTCCGCGCTACTCGTGTTGGATATACACAGTCAAACATATCTACTCCACGAGCTACCCCTTCCACTAAGCAGTCAGCAGTACCAACACCCATCAAATAACGAGCTTTATTAGTAGGCAACAATGGTGTTGTATATTCTAGTACTTCATACATCAAATCATGTGGTTCCCCTACCGAAAGGCCACCAATGCTATACCCTTCAAAGTCCATATCCACTAACTCTTTAGCACTTCTTTCACGAAGGTCTTTATACATACCACCTTGAACGATACCAAACATGCCTTGATTCTTAGAACGACGTGCTTCTTGGCAACGTTCTGCCCAACGTGTGGTCCGTGCTGTTGATGCATCTGCATATCGATGATCCGCAGGGTATGGAATACACTCATCGAATGCCATCATAATATCAGAACCTAATTGTTCTTGTACCTTAGTGGCCACTTCAGGAGAGAGAAATTTTTTCGACCCATCTAAATGGGATCTAAAATTAACTCCTTCTTCAGTAATCTTGCGCAGCTTTCCTAAACTGAACACTTGGAACCCGCCACTATCCGTTAAAATAGCTTGATCCCAGTTCATGAACTTATGCAATCCGCCCGCTTCTTCCACTAGGTCAGCGCCTGGGCGCAAGAATAAATGATAGGTATTACTCAAGATAACTTGAGAGCCCATCGCTTTCAGCTCCTCTGGGGCTAATGTTTTCACCGTCGCCTGTGTCCCAACGGGCATAAACATCGGTGTTTCATATGTCCCATGAGGAGTATGCAATAACCCTGCCCGTGCACCTGTGTGGGGACATTGTTTTTGCAATTCAAATCTAATCGCCATATACACACTCCTTTATTACTTCTGTATTATAACACAACTTTCAACTTATCGAATGAACATTGCATCACCAAAGCTAAAAAATCTATATTTTTCACGTACCGCCTCTTCATAGGCCTCTAGACAATGCTCTCTACCAGCTAAGGCACTAATAAGCATGAGTAAGGTAGACTGTGGCAGATGAAAGTTAGTGATCAACGCATCTACCATCTTGTACTCATAGCCAGGATAAAT
This sequence comes from Veillonella sp. VA141, assembly GCF_003992175.1. Taxonomy (NCBI): domain Bacteria; kingdom Bacillati; phylum Bacillota; class Negativicutes; order Veillonellales; family Veillonellaceae; genus Veillonella; species Veillonella sp. VA141. The sequence goes on along the minus strand of NZ_RQVM01000004.1, from coordinate 182,899 downwards.
AAAGATTTGAGTCCAATCAGACCCACTCCTTACATGACCTACCTCGGTCGCTGCTGATTCTAATGTACGCACCGATGTAGTTCCTACAGCAATCACTCTTCGTCCTTCCGCTTTGGCACGATTCACCAGCTCTGCAGTTTCTTCTGACACGTGATAAAACTCTTTATGCATATCATGGTCTTCAATGGATTCTGCCGACACAGGGCGGAATGTACCTAACCCTACATGCAATGTAACAAATCCAATTTGTACCCCTTTGCGCTGAATTTCATCCAATAATTCCGGTGTAAAATGTAAGCCTGCTGTGGGGGCTGCCGCCGATCCTTTTTCTTTGGCATATACCGTTTGGTATCTATCTTTGTCTTCTAGTTTTTCATGGATATACGGAGGCAATGGCATTTCACCAATATCATTAATAATCTCATCAAAATTACCGTTCGGCTTAAATTGAATCAGTCGACCGCCAAAATCTGTATGGTCTATAACCTCAGCCTCTAGATTAGGACCAAAGGATAAGAGTTGTCCCTTTAGACATTTTTTCCCTGGCTTTACCAGACACTCCCAAAGATGTTCTCCTTTGGGCGTTAACAGTAGTACTTCTACCTTACCACCTGTCCCTTTACGTTCTCCATACAAACGAGCAGGGATAACCTTAGTGTTATTAAAGATTAACACATCCCCTTCACATAGTTCATCTAGTATGGAGTGAAAGGATGCTTTATGGCATATCTCTCCACTTACCTTGTCTAAGGTCATCAATCGCGACGTATCCCGTGGTTCTACCGGATGTTGTGCAATGAGTTCCTCAGGCAAATCATAATTAAAATCAGATACTTTCATACTATTCCTCATTAATTGTACAGTTTCGTAAGTGCCGTACCTTGGTAATAATGTTGTAAAATCACTTTATAATAATCAGGCTGACTTGCCTCTTTTCGGCTAGCCATTTCCGCCGCTCCCCACTGTGAAAGTCCCAAACCATGTCCCCAACCATATCCATGAATTGTCACAGTCTGATTCGCTTTACTAAACGTATGGTTAGCTTTTACAGAAGACCCCTGAATCCGACTCGGCGGTGTTTGTCCTACATAAAAATCAAATAAGGTGGACTTTAAGCCAAATATCCCTTGCACCTGTTCTCCTGTAAGCGATATAGAGCCCTTTTCACCTACAAATTTCATTGTTTTTACACGTCCTGAAACCCCTCGATCTTGTACTTTCATAGGTCGATCTGCCAATGGAGATAATTCAATTTTCTGTAAGTACCCTACCGATTTGCTAGCTGCTGCTAATTTTTGTTCTATACTTTGACGGCTGGTAATGACATTCCATACGGTTGTACCCTCATGATTCGAGTAATCTTGCACCCCTTTTAAGTAGGGCAAATCATTACCCCATAGGTTCACGCTATCCTCTGTATAGCCACCTCCATCGGAATGAAAAAGAGCATTAATCGGTTGGCCCTGATAAGTGAGAACCATGCCATGTGTACGCTTTACCGCTGTATTTGTGCTTACAAACTCACTACTTTTCCCTCCATATACTTGGTCAGCTGTAGTAGTTCCAATATCATACATACTATTTTGTTTGCTCTTCATGGAGTGCAAGGCATAGGTCCTAGCTGCCACTGCTTGTGCTTCTAAGGCCGGCGTAGGCCAACTAGGTACCACTTCTTCTGGTACTACACCTTGTACATATTGTTCTAACCCCAGTACATTAATAACACTCATGGATCCTGATGTATTAGCATGTACTGTCACAGCGCCTCGATAGGTTTTTCCTAATGTTTGCAATTCAGATCCATATCTACCTTGTGTATTTTGAATAGTAATTGACTTATCAATACTATGTCCATTTATATGTACTGAACCGCCTTCACTCGAAACTGTCACAGTCTGATTTTCTTTGATAGTTTGCACTTGATGTCCACGGCTATCTAGAACAACCATAGGCATAGCACTACTAATGGAAAAAGATTGTGATCTATGCCCAAGCAACACTCGTATCACAGGCTCTCCACTAGAACCTTTCTTGACCTCTTGTACAACATTAGATACTCTTGCTTGTTTGTCAGTATTTTCTTGCACTCTGATTGTCTCTTGAGGTGTTGTTTTCGTCGCTTTCGTCACTTTAGTAGCAGGCTTAAAAACTACCCATTTTGATGCTGCCGAATCTTTTCTTTCATTCGGTTTCACAAAAGTAGCTTTCACTGTTGTACGTTTCGGCACTTCCTTTTGCGATGCTGCTGCGCCTACAAAAGGTGCACTTCCTAATACAGCTGTTATAACCGCTATCGCCACATAGCGATATCCTACCTTTCTCATGCATCCACCTTTCTAGGGATTCCCAAGTGGTCATAGGCAGCAGGAGTGACGATACGTCCACGATTTGTGCGCGCCAACAAACCAAGTTGCATCAAATATGGTTCATACACATCTTCAACACTTTCACGTTCCTCACTCACAGAGGCTGCAATTGTATCCACCCCTACAGGCCCACCATCGAATTTTTCAATGATAGTGCTTAAAATGCGTCTATCTATACGGTCTAGACCTAGCTTATCAATATCTAATCGCTGTAAGGCCTGATCTGCAATTTCTTTTGTAATCACACCATCACCCAATACTTGTGCTACATCACGGACACGTTTCAACAAGCGATTCGCGATACGAGGGGTTCCTCTAGAACGACGAGCGATTTCACTAGCTCCTTCTGGATCCATATGAATATCTAAAATATCAGCAGAACGGCTCACAATAAACTCTAGCTCATTTTGCTTGTAATATTCTAAACGGCTAATCACACCAAAGCGATCACGTAGCGGTGCCGCCAAAGATCCTGCTCGTGTTGTGGCACCAATCAGCGTGAATTTAGGCAATTCAATGCGCACCGATCTAGCACTCGGACCTTTACCAATAATGATATCTAAAGCATAATCTTCCATAGCAGAATATAGCACTTCTTCTACAGAGCGAGATAAACGATGGATTTCATCGATAAACAGTACATCTCCCGGCTGCAAATTACTCAATAAAGCTGCCAAATCGCCAGCTCGTTCTATGGCTGGTCCAGAGGTAACTCGGAAGTTTACGCCCAATTCATTAGCAACGATTCCTGCCAAGGTGGTTTTCCCTAACCCTGGAGGTCCATAGAGTAAGACATGGTCCAAAGTATCTCCTCGCAGCTTGGCCGCTTCAATAAAAATATGAAGATTCTCCTTTGCCTGTGTTTGTCCAATATATTCTTTTAAATAGCGAGGACGAAGACTAAATTGCCAATTGTCTTCCTCCCGTTCTTGCATGGTTACAATTCGATTTTCTTGATCCATTCTTATCGCCCTTTACCCAATGCCGCTAATACTTGTTTTAATAAGACTGGTACTTCTTGTGTGCCATCGTAAACTTCTTGGATTACCGGCTGCACTTCTTGTGCGCTGTATCCTAATGCCATAAGTGCTTCTAGCACTTCTTCGGTAGTACCTACAGGCACTTGTTCTACTGGTGAAATTCTTCCCGTTGGTGTGAAAGTTCCTGCAATACCGAGGCTTTCAATTTTATCTTTTAACTCTAGCACCAATCGCTCTGCTGATTTTTTACCAATACCAGGCAATTTCTGAAGACCTTTTGTATCACCACTAATGATGAGTCCTACAAAATGTTCTGGACTTATGGCCGATAAAATGCCAAGACCCAATTTAGGTCCCACTCCTGATACGGAGATGAGCAGTAAAAACAACTCATAATCTTCCATCGTCAAAAAGCCATATAACTGAATAGCATCTTCACGAACATTAGTATACGTGAATAAACAAGTTTCTTCACCTACTTGCAACTGACTTTGCACTGAACTAGGTACGTACACACGATAGCCCACATCATGGACATTCACGTACACCGAATCTAGCAATCGATGGGTGACAACCCCTTTTATATATGCAATCATAAACTCCTCACAATTGTAAAATTTGCTTCAATGTATCTGTATGGGAACTATGGGCTGTACATATAGCAATCGCTAAGGCATCAGCCGCATCATCAGGCTTAATTTTTTCACGAATCCCCAATAAGTTCATTGTCATATACGTGACCTGCTCTTTTGTAGCTTTTCCATAGCCCACCACAGATTGTTTCACCTGCAATGGTGTATATTCGTAAATTGGTAAGTCTTGTTGACTCGCCGCCAATAAGGTAACACCTCTTGCTTGTGCTACGCCGATACCCGTCGTTACATTGCGGGCAAAGTACAATTTTTCTATACCAAACTTTTGAGGGCGAAATTCTTCTAAAATATCGCTTAGTTCATTAAATATAATTTCTAACCGGCTTGCTTCTGGCGTTTTTGCCTCTGTGGTTATCACTCCATAGGTAACAGGTTTTAAAGAGCTTCCTATGACATCGATGATACCATATCCACAAATCGCATAGCCTGGATCTATTCCAATAATTCGCACGCTATAACCTCTGATTTCTTTTCATTGTTCCAATCATTTAATTATAGCAAATTTATAGAACATCTGCACCTATAGTATCCCTTTTTCTAATAAGCTTACATAGATGCCATCACCAATAATGATATGATCCAACACAGGGATACCCATCACTTCTCCAGCTCTAGCAAATATTTTAGTCACCCGTACATCATCACTACTCTCGGTAGGATCTCCTGATGGGTGATTATGCATCAAAATAATAGCCGCCGCATTGGCATCGATAGCTTGACGGAATACTGCTCGTTGCTCCGCCGTACTACTAGTTAACCCTCCTTTAGAAATCAGAACAGGCTTAATCAATTTATTTTTTACCGTCAATAATAAGACATAAAAGTGTTCTTCTGTTTTATGACGAAGACGTTCCATCATGTAATTAGCTGCCGCCTCCGGAGTGCTAAAATCTTCCCAATCTCGTTTCACTTTCATCTGTCCTAGACGTCTGCCCAGTTCGATAGCCGCACAAATAGTCACCGCCTTGTCTTGCCCAATGCCATCAATTTCTCGCAAAGCATCTATCGTAACATTGTTCAAGCCTCCTACCAATCCTTCCATGCGTTTCACCACTTCATGAGCCACTTCTAAGACGGTGGAACCCTTGCATCCTGTACGCAATAAAATGGCTAATAATTCTTCTAATTCTAACGCTTCAGCTCCTAAGGCAATGAATTTTTCTCGTGGCATTTGATATGATTGTAAATCCAACATAATTCCTCCAACATTTGAAAGTACATCCTTTAGCCCTATAAACGACAACACGCCACACTCCAAAGAGTGTGACGCATCACTATGTACCCATCGTGGGCACTTATATATCTTTCTTTATACTATAAATTCGCTATAGATTAGGAAAATCCTTTTATTTTGTTCAAACTTTATCCAACTTCTCCCACAGATTCCACCTCAGTCGAGGTCTAATGATAACAATCTGCTTAGGGTAAACTCCCTTTCTAACCTATACTAAGAAAAGCTTATTCTTTCACATCCTCTGCACCCGCTTGACCTTGCCCATATACATTGGCTGCATAGATCGCAAAATCTTCTCCATGTTTGAAAGCATCTTCTCTTAGATACGCATGAAAGACAACTTGGTCTTCTTTCACCTGTATCAAATTCGGTACATGCTGCGCTAAAACATCAAACAACTCTTGTTCTGCTTTTAATAACACACGGCCATGTTTTAACTTTTTCCCTTCTACCACTGAGTAAGCTAAGGCCCATACAGGGCGATCATCAGTGGACGATAATTTACGATATTTATAGCGAAATTTCAATGGGGGCATCATGGATTGTTTAAATTGGTAGACCCCGTTGATCATTGTATAAGGAATGATCATTCGTTTCTTTCCTAATAAGCCTACCTCATCAATGATGAGATCCGATTCGGTCAACCTAAATGTATAGGTCCCCACTGCCTGCGATACAAGGACAAATAGAATCATTCCTTCTATTAATATTTCCGCTAAGGCTATACTACCTAACTCCACATAGCGCCATACACTATATGCCAACGCACCCAATGCTATCACAATAAATACAGTAACTAATGCAATGCCAGCTTTGGATCGTTTCGATTGTTCTTGATATTGTATAGACATGATCTCATCCTTTCATCAACAGTATCATCATCCTACTGTTAGAATAACAACCGATGAAAGCATTTGTCAACAAAAAAAGAGCCCCTCATAGAGGGGACTCTTTCACAAGTAATCAAAGATTACCAGTTTTTCATCACTAATGGAGCTGTAATACGTTTTGTATCACGAGCGATCATGATTTCTTCATTTGTAGGGATTGCAAAGATTTTAACTTTGGAACCTTCTGCACTGATTTCCGCTTCTTTACCACGAACATTGTTGCGTTCAGGGTCAATACGAGTACCTAAGTATTCTAAACCATTGCAGATTGCGTCACGGTTGCCAATACCATTTTCACCGATACCAGCTGTGAATACGATAGCATCAACGCCACCCATAACAGCCACGTAAGCACCGATTGTAGCACGTACTTTGTAATGGAACATATCCAATGCTAATTGCGCACGTTTATTGCCTTCTTCAGCAGCTTCTTCGATAACGCGGAAGTCATTGGAAACGCCAGAAATACCAAATACACCAGATTTTTTATTCATGATAGCATCGATTTCATGGTATGTCATATCCCATTTTTCCATCAAGTAAGGTACGATAGCTGGGTCAATATCACCACAACGAGTACCCATGATTAAACCGGACAATGGAGTGAAACCCATGGAAGTATCGATGGAACGACCACCTTTGATTGCAGTAACAGAAGAACCATTACCTAAGTGACAGGATACGATACGAAGATCGGACATGTGTTTACCCATCAATTCAGCTACACGTTGTGCCACATATTTGTGGGAAGTACCATGGAAACCATAACGGCGAACACCTAAATCAGTGTATGCTTCGTATGGAAGACCATATAAGAATGCCTCAGCTGGCATTGTTTGATGGAATGCTGTATCAAATACACCAACTTGTGGTACATTTGGCATAATTTTTTGGCATGCTTCGATACCTTGGATATTTGGAGGATTGTGAAGTGGAGCGATTTTTGCGCATTCTTCCAAAGCTTCCATCACTGCTGGTGTAATTAATACGGAATCAGCAAATTTTTCAGCACCATGTACTACACGATGACCTACAGCGTCGATTTCATCCATGGAACCAATCACGCCATGTTCTGGATCAACTAAAATATCCAATAAGACTTGTAACGCCACTTTGTGGTCAGCTACTGGTTCGATGCGTTCTAATTTTTCAGCATCTGGACGGCGATGAGTGAAAATAGCATCATCGGAACCGATTTTTTCAAATTGACCTTTCGCCAATACAACTTCATGCTCCATATCAATTAATTGATACTTCAAGGAGGAGCTACCGCAGTTTACAACTAAAACGTTCATGTCTTATCCCTCTTTCTTAGTAACTTGAATGTGCCCATTCACACGTTGATTGATTTCTTCTCCTTGTGGGGAACTATCACTGTATGAATAGCGTATATTCCACAGTACACCTTTATTAATGAAAGTATACTGAGTAAACCTAATTTTTTGTCCATTAGCACCTGCTAGCATCGTAGATTTCACAGCCTGTACGCCGTCCACCTGCACTTGCTCTTGGTCCCATGGTATATTAGCACCCGTTTGGCCTAATTCTTTCACCAAAGCTTGTTGTCCTAATTTTGCGCCCTCTTCTAGTGTTGGCAATGGTGCTCCTGTAGAAGCCTGTGTAGCACTCACATAGACACCATAATTTTTATCTAGTCCTGCATAGATGGTTAAAGGTTGTCCCTTTTCATTAGCTGTAATTCTATCCAACTGACCGAAGTCAAAAGGAGAATCCACAATCACTTCAGATTGACCTACATTGATGACTTTCTGACCAAAACTATAGGTATCGATGGCTTGTTGACTACCACAGCCACCCAAGAACAACACCATCCCTAAACCAAGGGCTATGATATATTGTTTCATATAATTACCTCTAATAGACACATTTTCTACACCCAATTATAACATTAAATTCACGTTTTTTTCTACCCTTTTTTATGACTTCTTCCATACATAGCACTTCTATCGCATATAACTATTGCGCATATCAATCAAATAGATAGTCTGTTATACTATACATAAGAGGAGGTACTAAACCATGAATACCATCGGAATTATTGCAGAATATAATCCCTTTCATAAAGGGCATGCACACCAACTAGAAGGGTTACGACAAAAGTATCCAGAAACAACCTTGCTCGTTGTGATGAGTGGCGACTTTGTGCAACGGGGGACACCTGCCATATTTTCTAAATTTCACCGTGCTCAATGGGCTGTTATGAGCGGTGCTGATATCGTCTTTGAACTACCTTCTATGTTCGCCGTTAGTTCTGCAGAATATTTTGCATCCGGTGGTGTCAGATTATTACATGCCCTAGGGTGTGACGCTATCTCATTTGGTGCCAGCCATACACAAGTAGAGGAACTTGTATCCGTTGCCGAGGTTCTTGATCATCCTAGTACGCAAGAATCGTTGCGTACTCTTTTAGGGCAAGGGTACTCCTATGGTACCGCCTTACGCAAAGCAATCCAGCAGTATTATTCAGTAAGTACCTCAATGAATACCAATGATGCCTCAGGCAAAAACACATCCGAGAACAATTCATTAGAAACCTCAAACCATATGTCTATATTGGACTCTGACCCTAATACTATCCTAGGTATTGAATACATACGCGCCTTACATCGCTATCATATCGGATTAGACATCATTCCCGTGAAACGGACTAGTTCCCATCACAATCCAACCTTAGATGATTCGTTTCCATCTGGCACAGCCTTACGAAACGCTATTTATTCCTCTAAGCAAACCTCTTCTAGTCTATTCCGTTCTCAGGACAAGCAGCAAGTATTGGATACTGCCTACCCACCTTATGCCTCATTAGGAATTGATTCATCTATCTCATTAGATGAATTAGGTATCGATACCTCTTCTTTAGAAGAAGACACTTTCAAGTGGCATCACTACTTGCCCCCTATGGTAGCACCTCTCGCTATGGACATTGTAGAATCCAACTATTACACTAACTTAGAGCGCTATTATGACATGATTCATTTCGCTAGCCGTGTATCAAGCAAAGAAGATTTGCAAACTCTACAGGATATGAGCGACGGTTTAGAGGAGGCATGGCTCACTGCGAGTGCCCTCGCCTCTTGGGAGCAAGCCCGTGAAAGTTTAAAATCAAAACGCTACACCTATGCTCGTCTCGATCGCATCGCTACCTACAGCCTCTTCCGCCGCACCAAAAAGATGTTCCAAGAGTGCCATCAACAAGGACCTACCTATGGACGGCTGCTCGCTTTCAACGACAGAGGCCGTCAATACTTAAAAGAAAAACGTTCCTCCATTCCAGTCGTCCAAAAATGGGCTCCTTTTTGCCAAAGTGCAACAGGTACTACTAAAGTACTGTGTGAGCAAGATCAACTAGCTAGTAAACTATGGCGAATGACTGTAGATAATCCTAATTATCGAGGTAGTCATTATGATTTCACCACCAGTCCCATATATGTATAAAACCACAAAAAGTCCCCTGTACTGAACGCATCATTGCACTCAGTACAAGGGACTTTTCTATTACAACCATTCTGGAGGATCTACGATTATCTTACCACCTTCAATATCAATGGTTAACACCACTGTTTTCAAAGCTGGTAATAATAAATCTGGCTCCCCCTCTTTAGCGACTACATACACATCGTTTGCACCAGGTTGTAGTACTTCTTTTACAATGCCTAAATCATTACCTTCTGTATCTTCTACGGCAAGGCCTTCGATTTCAAAGATATAATATCTATCTTCTGGCAATTCCACCAAATCTTTTCTTGGCACTTTAATTTCTTGCTTACCTAAACGCTCCACAGCTGTGCGATCAGGTAACTCTTTAAAGGTAGCCAAGATAAACTGTTTATGAAATTTTGCAGATGTAATATGGTATAGTTGACCATTGATGTAGCATTCATCCATTTTCATAAACCGCTCAGGAAAATCTGTTCTCGGTAATATACGAACATCGCCCCGCACACCGTGCGGAGCGACGATCACACCGATGGTAATCAGTTCTTGTGTATCCATTATTGACGGAATGCCACAACTTTGCCATCTTCTAGCAAAATTTCAGATCCCATAAGAGCATCTAAATTATCACCGATTTTCACAGTAATAGTTTGCTCCATTTGACCTTGGGCAATTTCAGAACCAATTTCAAGCTTTTCTGCTTCTTTCAAACGCTCTGCTACTTGAGTTTTGAAAGCTACGCGTTGTTGCTTTTCTTCCTCGATTTGTTGACGCAATTGGATTAAACCTTGTGCATCAATTTTTGCTTGTTCACTTAACAAACGTTTAGCTTGGAATTCGATTTGTTGTAAATCTTGATCTACCATATCCATTTGTTGTTGTAAATCAGCAATAATTTTGTTTTTTAAAGTGTCCGTAACCTTAGACTTAATTGCCACGGGTACGCGTAATGTCATTTCTTCCATGTTACCACCCTTTTAGACAATATCAACGGATATCTTCTTGTTCTCTTTAATAGCCGCTGCTTTAGCCACAGCGCGAATCGCTTTCGCAATCTTACCTTGCTTTCCAATTACTTTACCCATATCATCAGGAGCGACACGGATTTCATAGACTTCCACTTGATCGTGAACTTCCATAGTAACAGAAACGGCTTCAGGTTGCTTAACTAATGATTGAACAATTAATGTAATTAATTCTTGCATCACAGTACGCCTCTCTATTAATTATTTTTTAGCGTCAGCAAATTTTTGCATAACACCATGTTTTTTGAACAAGGAGCGAACAGTATCAGTAGGTTGTGCACCTTTACCCAACCATTCTAATGCTTTCTCTTCGTCAATATTAACGATTGCTGGGTTTTTAGTAGCATCGTATTGACCTACTGTATCAACTGGACGACCTTCGCGTGGAGCGCGGGAGTCAGCAACAACGATACGATAGAAAGGAGCTTTTTTAGCACCTAAACGAGTTAAACGGATTTTTAACATTCTTCTTTCACCTCCTTAAATAGAATATTATCCCATGAACGGTAATTTAGGGAACATCCCCTTCTTACCTTTGCTCATAGACTGCATCTGCTTCATAAACTTACGAGCATCATCGAACTGTTTAATCAGTTGATTTACTCGCTGCACTGTAGTGCCAGATCCTGCCGCAATACGTTTGCGCCGAGATCCATTCAATATATTAGGATTCGTACGTTCTGCCATCGTCATAGATTTGATGATAGCTTCAATTTGACGCACTTCTTTATTATCTAAATCAAAACCTGCTAATTGGTCCTTCAATTTCCCCATACCTGGTAACATACCCAAGATATTTTGCAAGGGCCCTAATTTGCGTATTTGGTTCATTTGCGCTAAGAAATCATCTAAAGTAAAGCTATTTTTGGCCATTTTCTCTGCCATTTTTTTCGCTTCTTCTTCATCGATAGAACTTTGCACATTTTCAATCAACGTTTTGAAATCGCCTAAATCAAGAATACGAGATGCCATACGATCTGGATGGAATACTTCTAAACCATCCATTTTTTCGCTAGTACCGGTAAACTTAATTGGCGTACCTGTGACAGCTTTAATAGAAAGTGCTGCACCACCACGGGCATCGCCATCCATTTTCGTTAGAATGACACCATCGAGGCCTAGGTAATTATTGAATGCTTCGGCTGTGCCTACTGCATCTTGACCAATCATGGCATCCACCACTAGTAAGATTTCATGCGGTTTTACTTCACCCTTGATATTAGCTAGTTCATCCATCAAGGTTTCATCGATGGCTAAGCGACCTGCTGTATCGATGATAACAATGTCTTTGAATAAGCGTTTTGCCTCTTCAATACCCGCTTTAGCAATCTCCACAGGATTCGCACCTGGCGTTTCATTCGCAAATACAGGAACATCGATTTGAGCTCCCACTACTTGCAATTGCTTAATCGCTGCTGGACGATACACATCGGCTGCTACTAGCATTGGATTCTTACCTTGTTTACGAAGATGTACAGACAGCTTACCAGCCGTAGTCGTTTTACCTGCCCCTTGTAAACCTACCAACATAATGATTGTGGGAGGTTTCGGAGAAATCATAATACGACTTTCAGTGCCACCTAATAACTCGGTTAATTCGTCATTCACAATTTTAATGACCGTTTGCGCTGGGTTCAAGGAACCAAACACTTCCTCACCCAAGGCTTTATCCTTGATACGGGCAATGAAATCTTTCGCTACTCCAAAGTTTACGTCAGCTTCTAACAAAGCAAACCGAACTTGTCGTAACGCTAGATTAACATCTTCTTCAGAAATTTTACCTTTTCCTTTTAAGGATGCAAAGGCTTCTTGTAATTTATGCGTTAAATTTTCAAAAGCCATACTAGCCCTCCAATTGTGTTAATAATGATTGAATCGATTCATATGTAATGGCAGCAGATACTAGCTCTTCTCTAATCTGTTTCACAATCTTTCGCCGTAGTAAATATTGTTCAATGAGGTGTAACTTTTGTTCATACCCCTCCATACTAGCTTTTGCTCGTTCAATATTATCATGAACAGCTTGCCTAGAGATATGCATTTCTTCTGCAATTTCACCTAGTGACATATCATCTTCATGATGTAAGGTATAACACTCTCGTTGTCGCTCCGTCAGCAAAGATCCATAAAAATCTAACAACAAACTAATTGTCATTCGTTCTTCCATGATCCCTCCTTCTAAGCGTTTTGAAAGCATTATCTGTCAAGCAAAAAATATTTACACCCTATATTAACAATATTTACCTAACTTGTCAATAGTTGTAAAGTGAATTGCCTTTACACACAAAATAATCTATACCACAACATCTTATAATATTTTGTACTGCATCGCGTCTTATGGTAACTCATTTTTTATATTTTGTTTCCAATTTTTCGGCGTACATGTTTCACCTATTCCTCAACAGGTACTGTAATTTTAGATAAATAGTCTTCACGTTTTGTCTCTGTCCAATAATTCCGTACTGGTTCTATATATACGGAACCTGCAATTTGTAATCCCTCATAAGACAAATAACTACTTACTTTATCGTACATCCACTGAGCCTGTTCTTCATAAAGACCCGTATAAAACATTTCTAGATACATCCCTCTAGGACGAGTAACAATCTCCATGTCTCCTTCATAATCAAACCCTACATCTGTACAATAATGGCTGTACTTGGTGATATCTCCCTGTTCATAGTCTTCTCCATCGATAGCCATACCAATTTGAATAGCTTTAAAAGGGACTTCCTCTATAAGCCTAGCTTGATGTTCTAATAAAGTAAACAACTTTTTCTTTCCTTTTTCTGTTGCATCATAAGAAGTTAGTGCATAAAAAGATTCTTCTTTCATACCAAAGAATAATCGATTTTTAGGTATTTTTAAATATCGTTCTAAGTTAAATAAGGTTCTCTCTAAATTCATTTTATTTGTATATAAATCATTAATCTCTCGATCAAAGCCATAGCGTGCATCTTCTAATAAGGTTTTCAACATATGCGGACCTCGATGTTCCACATAGTCTTGAATATCTTTCAAGGATAGATTTAGTTTTTTTAGGGTCAAAATAATCTCTAATCGATAGCACTCTTCTAATGTGTAATAGCGGTATCCATTATCTTCAATTTTTGCTGGCAGAAATAGTCCTAATTTTTCATAGTATAAGATCGTTTGTTTTGATATGCCATAAATTTTCGACACATCTCCAATCGTCATATAAATATTTCGCATAGATACTATCCTTTCTACTGTATTTCCAACAGGCATTTAGGTCTTCTAACAGATTTAATACATGTAACGCCTTTAATCCTCTTAATACTTGTATTGCTTATAATACATTCACAATATTTGCAATCTCTATATTATCTGCAATCTTTATAATACTTCTTTTATTTTATTTCCTGTAATACATAAGTGTTTTAGTAAAACTAAACTACAGGTATATAGTTTTAACTACACCTATACTATAGCATAACTATGGGCTTTTTAATATATTGAGTTTCATTCATATATTTTTATCTATTATTAAATTAATTCTCATAAAAAAGTCTAGTCCAAAACCTTTCAAGTTCTATAAACCTTATACTATCAATGGTTAATAACAGATATGAAAAATTTTAAAAATAATTCTTTTTATTTGTTGACTCCACCACAACCATATACTTTATTATAATAACAGAGGACAGGTACTAGATGTACAGGAGTTCTCAATGAGCAAGTTAATAAGTATAAACTATATTGTAAAAGGAGGCTATTCCTATGGCATGTGGACACAAAGGTCGCGAATTTTACGCGAACGATCCAGAAAAATTAGCACGCTACGATATGGCAATGCGTCATATTGAAGCAGCTCGTGAAGAAGGTCAATCTTCCGAGGAAATCCATGCTATGTTCAACCGCATTATGAGCGGCAACACGGCTGGTAAATGTAAGCACAAAAAAGGTTGATTCAAATACGTACGCCCATACTATTAGAATATACCCCAACCTTTGAGTGAAATAGATAGGACGATGTCCGAAACAAAACCCCAACTCTTCTTCCCTTGAGTTGGGGTTCTATTTTTGTGTTAAAACTATTACTAACCACTCTTATATACATAATTCCAGCATTTTGTATAATATCCACAAAAAGGACTATAGCAAATCGTACCTAGTTCGTATTTGTTATAGTCCTTGTCTATTGTATGGCATACGGTGAATATTCATGTAAGCCCTATTACATAGATATTACAATAAAGTTATGAACTTCTCCGGATCATCATATAGGCCGATGATTACACTTTTGCACGTTTTAATCGCAATGCATTGCTCACCACCGTAACAGAGCTAAATGCCATGGCGGTTCCGGCAATGATAGGGCTCAAATACCCTATCGCTGCCAATGGAATACCAATGCAGTTAAAGATCAATGCCCAGAATAAATTTTGTTTAATATTTGTCATCGTTTTACGACTAATCGTCACGGCTTGTACTAAGGTGCGCAAATCATTTCGCACTAATACGATATCCGCCGCCTCAATGGCTACGTCCGTACCATGACCGATACCAAATCCAATATCTGCTAGCGCTAAAGCTGGCGCATCATTGATACCATCTCCCACCATGCCAACGGATTTTCCTTGACTTTGTAATGTGGCGATGGTATTTGCTTTATCTTGTGGCAGTACTTCCGCTACTACGTGAGTAATTCCTGCTTGGGCAGCTATATAGTTCGCTGTGCGCGCATTGTCTCCTGTGACCATCCACACATCGATGCCTTGCTCTTGTAAAGCCTTTACAACCTCAGGAGTTTCTGGACGCAATGTATCTGCTACAGCCCAAATACCGTGTACTGTGCCGTCTACTAACAAGACGGATACAGAATTGCCTTGTTCTTCCAGACTGTGGATCTCCGCTTGCCATGGCGTGATATCAACACCTAGTTCTTGCATCCAGCGAGTATGACCAACCCGAATCAATTTATCCGCTATATGTCCTTCCAATCCTTTTCCTGGAATATCTTGGAAGTCTTTCACGATCATTTGTGGCACGCCTTTGCTAGCACCGTATTTAGCAATGGCTTGTGCAATAGGGTGAGTGGATCCTTTTTCAAGATTCACTGTGAAAGCCAAATTATACATTTCATCACCTGCTGTATATATCACTTTCGTAACAGATAGCTTTCCTTCCGTTAAAGTCCCAGTTTTATCCATGATGATGGCATTGATATGACCTGCTTTTTCTAAAAATTCTGCGCTTTTAATAAGCACACCATGTTCTGCCCCAAGGCCTGAACCTACCATGATGGATGTGGGTGTCGCCAACCCCAAGGCGCACGGGCAGGCAATTACAAGCACAGCTGTGCCATATAATAAAGCTTCTCCTACCGTAGATCCTAATGCAAAATACCAAATAATCATGGTAAGAATGGCAATACCGATGACTACCGGCACAAAATAGGATGCTACCACATCCGCGATACGCTGAATGCTCGCTTTAGATGCTTGCGCTTGTTCCACTACTTTGATGATTTGGGATAACATAGTTTCCTCCCCAATAGCAGTGGCTTTCATAATAAATGTGCCCGACATGTTAACTGTGGCGCCTATGACTTGACTAGACTGACCTTTTTCTACAGGTACGCTTTCACCTGTCAGCATAGCCTCATCCACTGTGGAATGACCTTCTAAAATAATTCCATCTACTGGCACTTTTTCGCCGGCCCGTACTTGGATTTTGTCACCTAGGACAATCTCCTTCGTAGGAATATCCATCCACTCCCCATTGCGTTCCACATGGGCCACGCTAGGTTGTAATGCCACTAATTTTTGAATAGCCTCAGACGTACGTCCCTTAGCAATTTCTTCCAATAATTTACCTAATAAAATAAAGGTAATAAGCCACGCAGAGGTTTCAAAATACACATCATGATTCCCTACTGCCATTTGATAGATACTAAATCCGTACGCTACGGACGTGCCTAATGCTACGAGCACATCCATAGTAAGCGTGCCACTGCGAATCGCCGCAAAAGCGCTAGTATAAAAAATCCAGCCCGCTCCAAATTGAGCAATCGTAGCTAAGACTAATTCAATTTCATGAGATAACATCGGCCAATGCCATAAATAGTGACCCATCATGGATACCATCATAGGGATCGCCATGAGGGCTGCCACACCTAAGCGAATATATTGCCCTTTATGAGATGGTTTTTCTACCTTCATATCCGCATCAGTAGCAATATGTGCTTCAAAGCCAATCTTTTCAATAGCAGCAATGACCTCTGCCGCACCTATTGTGCTACCTTCTGTATACGTTACGGTTCCTTTATTGGTGAGCAAATTGACTTTCACATCTTCTACACCATCTAATTTGCTAACTGCTTTTTCTACACGCCCTACGCAAGCAGCGCAGTGCATGCCAATAATAGAAAATTCTTCTTTATGCATACTTCCTCCTCATGCTATATGCTTCTATGTGAAAGATACCTATATTTATTACTATGAATATATTAACATATATCCAACCTTTTTCATAGTATATACCCTATACAAATTTAACAGTATATTTCTTATACAAATCTTGCAGTATGTGGCTTACAGCGATTTGATAGCTATCGATTGTCTAACCCACCGTATTTACACAAACTATTGTATCCTGTCCGTGTTACGCTGTCCGATTATACAGATCTAACACTCTATATTTCGTATAGCAACAGTGTTCCACTAACTTATGTTATACTATAGATACACAAGGATTGTAAACTAATATTTATTATTCATATACAGGAGTTTCTATGTCAGATATCCCCCAATCTTATATCACTATAGCCAATGAGTTTAGAACTGAATATATTATCGAAAAGTCACGTTTCATTTCTACTATCGCTCCTGTTACTACTGAAGCAGAAGCACAAACATTTATCCAACGTATATCCAAAGAATTTTGGGATGCTACTCACAACTGCACCGCCTATGCTATCGGCCCTCGCCAAGAACAACAGCGTTCCTCTGACAATGGAGAGCCCTCAGGGACGGCAGGAAAGCCGATGCTAGAAGTATTAAAAAAAACAGGCATTACAAATGTAGCTGTCGTGGTTACTCGTTATTTCGGAGGTATTAAGTTAGGTGCAGGAGGACTCATTCGTGCGTACTCTCATAGTGCAGCTAAGGCTGTCCAAGAAGGGGCTAAACTACTTATTGCACCTCGCCAAATTGTGACTATCTCCATAGATTATTCTAACTTTGGAGCCATAGAGCGCCAACTACAAACTCTAGGGCTTCACTATACAGCATCGTTTACAGATCTAGTATCTATTGAAATCTATGTAGAACCAGAAGCTGTGACCTCCTTAGAAGCTGATTTGACGAATCTAACTGGTGGTAACTTAACTTGGCAATTGCAAGATGTTCGTATGGTAGAATTGCCCTATACCACAAATATATCTGAAGAGTAAGGGTTACATCTCACATATACACGACAGGTAATCATCAAATAAGACTTCTGATTTAAACCTTTTAACTAAAGGATACTCAGTTTCTAACATAAGCAACAAAAAACCACGGTGTCTTCCTTCACCGTGGTTTTTTGTGCTTCTTGTTGGAGTCCTCTATATAAAGGGAAAGTACGCTAAATTAATGGCTGCAGCATTCTGCTACAAACACTTCTACAACTTCTTCATCTTGTAATTCAGAAGTCCAAGGATGTGGCCAGCCTTTAATGCTATTATCTTTACATTGACTTGCTTCACATGCTTCTAAACGATGTTTTTTTAAATTTTCTATCCATGCTGTTACTAAACTCATATTAGTTACTTCCTTCCTTGTCATAACACTCTACTCTTCCAGTTAAGTGTACTCTTATTGCATGTCTGTAGTATACAAGAGTCCAAAACATTTGTGAAATGACAGATAGTTATTATCTCATAAACTATTTTTTATAATACTTTTTATAGTATTTTTATTAAATCAAATTTAATGATAACTAACAAGCATATTAGATATAACTTTTTGACGTTTATTTGACGATTTTTAATAAAATAAAAAACAAAAAGCACACATGTATAACATATGTGCTCTTGTCCTGTGGCGGAGGATTAGGGATTCGAACCCTAGCGCCGGTAACCCGACCTAACGATTTAGCAAACCGTCCTCTTCAGCCTCTTGAGTAATCCTCCATGATACTTACTAAGAATACCATAGAAAGATTCAATTTGTCAATTCTTTTTTAAAGTTCATAGCCAACTTCTACAACTTCTACTTCTCCAGAATTTGGATGCATCATTAATCCATGAACTGCCACATCTTTGGGTATCAACGGATTCATTCGAAGCATGCTCACCGTTTCTTGTACATTATCTACTGGGTGAGAAAATCCATCGGCCCAATGCTCTAATTCGTGACGCACCATTTGAATCGCCTCAGGTGCTACACCACGCGACAACATGGCTGTAGTCAAACTTTCAGAAGTAGTTTTCGCCATACCGCACTCATAATGACCGATCACAAAAATTTCAGATACTCCTAGCTCATAGATGCAAACTAACAAACTACGTACCACGCTATCAAACATACCTGAAATGGAGTTACCCGCCGATTTAATCACCTTTGCATGACCCCGTTCAATGCCGAGAGCCTGCTCCATAAAGTTTACTAATCTCGTATCCATACACGTCAAAATCGCAATTTCACGAGTTGGCACCTTACTTACTGTTGGTGGCTCATCCCCATGTTCTTTGGTCGTACTGTCTAGAAATTCTCGATTATGTCGTAATATTTCATTTAATAAATTCATCAGTCACCTCACATAAAATTATCGAATTCGTTTTTTATAATGTTGTGAATTACCTTGCTGTTTCCAACCTACACGATCACCAATAGACATCACTCGACGAGTTAAACACTCTTTACATTGGTCTGCATTATCATCCACACATGGCTTATTATCATATAATAAATACTTCGCACGATGCTCTGGTACTGTAATGATAGGCATTAAGATATTCGCTCCAGCCGCCAATCCTTTTTCACGACCTAGTTTGTCTAAAGCTTGCAATGCTGTGGTAGCTGCAATATTAACATCTTTTAAGAATAGACGTGTTAAGGCAATCATTTTTAATCCTAACTGCACCCGCTCTAGTTTACCCTCTTGTGAGTCTATGCCTAACTCCAAAGCACGTTGCCCTAGAGGAGTATCATGATGTACCACATACGGTCCCATACCAATCATATCGATATCCATATCACGATAGAATAAAATGTCGTTGACAAGATCATCTAGTGTTTGTCCAGGTAAACCAATCATAACACCGGTACCGACTTGAAATCCTACCTTGCGCAAAGATTTCAAGCAATTCACACGTGTCTCAAAGGAGTGTAAGGCATCCTTTGGATGGATCATCTCAAATAAGTCTTTATTCGTCGTTTCAATGCGAAGAAGATACCGGTCCGCACCTGCTTCACGCATACGTCGGTATGCTTCTTCCGATTGCTCCCCTACACACATGGTGATGCCTAGCTCATTGTTGCTTAACTTTTTAATATCGCGAATTAAATCCACCACATAATCTACAAAGGCATCATCCGTACGTTCTCCGGACTGTAATGTTAAAGAGCCATACTCATGGTCGTAGGCCCATTGTGCCATTTTTAATACGTCATCACGAGACATATCAAATCGTTCTGTCTTGCTGTTTTCATGACGGATACCACAATATAAACAGTTTTTGATACAACGATTGGAAAACTCAATGAGTCCACGGTAATAGGCTACCTTATCTACGTAAGCAGCTTTTACCTCATAGGCTTTTTTATATATTTTTTGTAATTCTTCCTCATCCGTAATGGTCATAAGGAATCGTAGTTCCTCTTCCGTTAACCACTCGTCACCGACGAGATCTTTTTGTAAAATACTATCTACTGTCATATTTCCTCTATTAGAACACATGTAATACTTATTATTCCTTACGATAGGCAATGATAATTGACCCATCTATATCTGTAGGCAATGGATCCAATACAAATCCTTTTAATTCTTTTGGTAACTGTGAAAGTTCTGTCACTTGATGTTCACAGATATAATGTGCCAATGAACCACGCATCTGTTTTGACGATGTACTAAGCTGCTTCCACACACCATTACGATGCTCTAAAAATTCTATGGTTACCATCTTAGGATGGTTAATCCATTTAGAATATTCCTTAGATGCCAAATTGAGTATCCAATCTTCCTCACCTACAGCGGCATCCACTAAAGGTTGCCACCAGGCATAGAGATTTGTTTTTTCCTCTTTCAATACAGGATCAATTAAATCCAGCCGATATCCTTTGATACCACTGTTAGGGGCTACTAAGCCATACAAGGCAGACCCTATCCATACATGGGTATTGGCGAATGCTTTTCCTTCCTCTGAAAGTCCATCATAATCAAAATTTTTGAAAGATAGCCCGTCATAGCTAAGCGCTGCCATACCTTCTACTTCTTTGTCATAATTTTGATAAAAATCATATACTTCATCTAAAACTGTATCTTTTATTTTTAAAGCCTTCCCTAGACCTTCTTTTGATACACCTTGCATGTGTTTCACAATTTGCTCCGTCATATATGATGCAAACATAGGTCCACTAGGAGTGCCTTTTATATCTTTTGTTTTACTAGGGGATATAATTAGTTTCATAGTCTCCTCTATTCTAACAGTACTATTCTATCGTTTAATATATCTATTTATTTAATACCCAATAATCATGATATTATCTATTTTCAATCTTGTTAGTATTCATAGTATTGTTGTAGACTTATATAGTATATCATACATCGAATAAAATGGATATGGACTCCATCATACATATTTAAGTATCTTTTTAATACCCATGATGCATTCCACAATCTTATTCTATTCCTCTCATATATTATAGACAAAGACCATATCATATCAAGAATATTAGAAAAATTATAAGTAAAGAAAACCCCTCAAACACAAGTGTTCAAGGGGCTTTGTTATACGCTTTATCGATTATTTCAATTCGATTGTTGCGCCAGCTTCTTCTAATTTAGCTTTTAAAGCTTCAGCGTCAGCAGCAGCTACGCCTTCTTTAACAGCAGCAGGAGCGCCGTCAACGATAGCTTTAGCTTCTTTTAAGCCTAAACCAGTAGCTTCACGTACAACTTTGATTACGTTGATTTTGGAAGCACCAGCGTCTTTAAGAATTACGTCGAATTCGGATTTAGCGTCAGCACCGCCAGCAGCAGCACCAGCAGCAGCTACAGCTACAGGAGCAGCAGCAGTTACGCCGAATTTGTCTTCGATTGCTTTTACAAGATCATTAAGTTCTAAAATAGTTGCAGTTTCTAATTCAGCAACGATGTTTTCGATGTTCAATGCCATGATTGATATCCTCCATTTTTGATATATGTTTTCTTAGTTAATTGTGTTGCTATTATGCAACAGTTTCGTCTTTTGCTTCCGCAACAGCTTTTACTGCGTAAGCTACATTGCGAACTGGAGCTTGAAGCACGGAAAGAAGCATGGAAAGCATACCTTCGCGGTTCGGCAAGTTTGCAATTTCTTGTACTTTTGCAGCGTCAAGAACTTCACCTTCCACAATACCAGCTTTAACAGTTAAAGCTTCAGTTTTTGTGTCTTTAATGAAGTTTTCAAGAATACGAGCTGGAGCTACAGCGTCTGTGCTAGAAGTTGCTAATGCAGTAGGACCTTCTAAATGCTCAGAGAAAGCTTCGTAACCTAATTCGTTAGCAGCGATGCGAGTCAAAGTATTTTTGATTACTTTGTATTCTACACCTTCAGCCAAGAATTTACGACGAAGATCTGTTACTTGAGCAACAGTCAAACCGCTATAACCAACTAATACAGCACCTTTCGCTTCAGAAAGAGTTTCTTTCATTTGAGCTACAACTGCTTGTTTTTGTTGAGTGACAGCCATTAGAATACCTCCTTGTAGATTTTTGGTGATTTTCTATGTACTATCTTAGCGTAAAAACGACCTCAACGAAGACGTTGAGGTCGAGAACCATTCCATAATAGATTGGATTCAGCCTCAGCGGGCGAGTTTCCTCATTAAATCAAATGATGCCAGCCGTCTACAGCTAAGAGAACATATATAATTATTGTTCCTTGCTAGTGCTTGTTAATTTAAACACGTTCATAGGAACGCCAGGACCCATAGTGGAGCTAAGTGTCACAGTTTTAATGTATTGACCTTTAGCTGCTGCAGGTTTAGCTTTAACAATAGTATCAACGATTGTACGGAAATTGTCAAGTAATTTCGCATCATCAAAAGATGCTTTACCGATAGGACATGCAATGATACCAGCTTTGTCTGTACGGTATTCGATTTTACCTGCTTTAATTTCGCTAACAGCACGAGCTACGTCAGGTGTTACAGTACCAACTTTAGGGTTTGGCATTAAGCCTTTAGGACCTAAAATTTTACCTAAACGACCAACTTGGCCCATCATGTCAGGAGTAGCTACAACAACGTCGAAGTCGCTGAAACCACCTTGTACTTTTGCTACTAATTCTTCGGAACCAACGATATCTGCGCCAGCATCCTCAGCTTCTTTAATTTTGTCGCCTTTCGCAAATACGAGTACGCGTTGAGTTTTACCTGTACCATGTGGTAATACAACGGCACCACGAACTTGTTGATCAGCGTATTTAGGATCGACGTTCAAATTGAAAGCGATTTCGATTGTTTCGTCGAATTTTGCAGTGGCAGTTTTCTTAACTAATTCAATACCTTCTACTGGTTCGTAGAATTTATCTGCTTCGATAAGTTTTACTGCTTCAGCATATTTCTTACCTACTTTTGCCATTTTTATTCCTCCTTATGTGGTGTAACGGGATGTCCCTCCCACCGATATGTGAGTCACATACCGTACGCTAATTAATCAACGATTTCAATGCCCATGCTGCGTGCAGTACCTTCTACCATACGCATAGCTTGCTCAACAGTGTTAGCATTTAAGTCAGGCATTTTAAGTTCAGCGATTTCACGAACTTTATCGCGACCAACTTTAGCTACTTTATCACGGTTAGGTACTCCAGATCCTTTTGGGATACCTGCTGCTTTTTTCAATAAAACTGCAGCTGGTGGAGTTTTTGTGATGAAAGTGAAGCTTCTATCTTCGTATACAGTAATAACAACTGGGATGATAAGACCAGCTTGTTGAGCTGTTCTTTCGTTAAATTCTTTAACGAAGCCCATGATGTTAACACCTGCTTGACCCAAAGCTGGACCAATCGGTGGCGCTGGACTCGCTTTACCAGCCTCGCACTGTAATTTCACAACTTTACTAACTTTTTTAGCCATGGTGATTACACCTCCTTGCGTCAAAATGTGGTGGTAACGGAGCGAAATTGCCCCTCCCACTGGCAACCTCCCGGCCGCCTAAAAAGGTTAGAGTTATATAATATATTAAAGAATTTTCTCAACTTGAGAATATTCTACCTCTACTGGGGTTTCACGATTAAACATCTCTACATTTAAACGTAGTTTTGCATGATCATGATTGATTTCAGTAATAACGCCTGTTCTATCTTCAAAGGCACCGGATGTAATTCGGACAGTTTCTCCTACTTCAACATCAAGAGTTTGTACTGGTTCTTGATCCAAACCTTGAGACTTCAAGATATAGGCTACTTCAGAATCAGATAGTGGCACTGGTTTTGTTACAGAACCAACAAATCCTGTAACACCTGGTGTATTACGCACCACATACCAAGATTCGTCATTTACTTCCATTTCTACCAGCACATAGCCTGGAAAGACTTTGCGTTTTACTACTTTTTTTACACCATCTTTTTCGTCGATTTCATCTTCCATTGGAATTAAGATGCGTGAAATCACATCTTCCATTCCCATAGCTTGAACTTTCAACTCCAAAGTGGTTTTAACTTTATTTTCGTAGCCTGAGTAAGTATGTAAGACATACCACTTTTTATCTGTTCCCATTAAAAAAGCCTCCTACTTTACAGCACTCTTTAACAACTTAAAAAGTTCTGCAAATACTGTGTCAACGATACCAATAATAACAGAAATTAAAATTACTGCTATAAATACGGCAATCGTATAGTTCACAAGCTCTTTTTTTGTAGGCCAGACTACTTTCTTGAGCTCAGATCGCACTTCACGAACGAATTTACCGTTACCATTTTGTTGTGCTTGAGCTTTTGAATTAGTTCCTGCCATGATATCACATCCTCACGTCAACAAATAATTAACAATTATTTTGTTTCACGGTGTAACGTGTGTTTACCACAGAATTTACAGAATTTATTCATTTCAATACGATCTGGGTTATTTTTTTTGTTTTTGTTTGTCTGATAGTTACGTTGCTTGCATTCAGTACAAGCCATAGTTACTGCGTTACGCATCAGTTTACACCTCTCTTTAAAGTGCCTAGACGGCTATTACTTCATAAACATACTAATATAGACTACCACAAGTGGAAGCCTATGTCAAATGCAATCTAAAAAAGCCAGGTTTTTCCTGACCTCTATATTATTACATAGAACATCTTAAATAGCAAGTAGTTTCCTATGTTATTTATAAATTTTTCATTTACAAAATTGAATGATAGGACTATAATAAAACCATAATTTACCATCTTGCATGGAACACTAGCTCAGTTGGCAGAGCATCTGACTCTTAATCAGAGGGTCCAGGGTTCGAACCCCTGGTGTTCCACCACAGTTAGAACCGCACAACAGTGCGGTTCTTTTGTTATATAGACAGTCCTTTTACTTTATAATACCAGCGCCCCTATGACACCACCTACTAGCAAGGTAATGTCATAGAATATAAATGTTGGCACGCAAGTATCCCATATATGATTGTGTTGTCCATCTGCATTGAGTCCTGATGTAGGCCCTAATGTAGAATCCGATGCTGGCGAACCTGCATCTCCTAAGGCTGCTGCGATACCGATTAATAAGATGATAGCTGGTACTGAAAAACCTAAATGTAATCCCATAGGAATGTAAATGGATGCAATCACTGGAATGGTACCAAAGGAAGTGCCTATTCCCATAGTAATTAGCAATCCTACAATAAGCATCACGATGGCACCTACTAATTTTGAATCAATAATAGTCACTGTGGCTGATACTAAATGTTCCACAGAGTTTGTTTCTCGCAATACGTTGGCATAACCTGCGGCAATTAACATGACAAAGGCAATAGTCCCCATCATGCGAATACCACCATCCACATCTTCATCCATTTTTGACCATTTGATGAGGCCTGTAGCAAAGAATACTGCCAATCCTGCTAACGCTCCTATGGGCAAAGATTTAAAATACAGCTGTGCCACAAAAGCCACTGCTGCCCCTGCTAATCCTTTCCAACAATCCGGCGTCATACGAGTTGTATGCTCTGTAGATTCTTCTTGCACCACCGCAATATCTTCATACTCACGACTTCGACTATAGTACACAATGGCAAGCAATAATCCTACCACCATGGATATACCACCAATCCACATGACAGAAGCTATATCAGAAATCGATACATTCACACCGTTCGCTACCATTTGATCTTTTATAATAGTCATAAACAGCAATCCAAAGCCAACTGGCAAAGATACATACGGTGCTTTCAAACCAAATGTTAAGGCGCATGCCACCGCTCTACGATCTAATTTCATTCGATTCATCACCACTAATAGGGGCGGAATTAAAATAGGAATGAAGGCAATATGCACAGGAATTAAGTTTTGCGAAAAACATGCTACGAAAGCGATGAGCAAGGTAAATGCTACTTTTTTCGTACCTACAATATTAGTAATCTTCTTGGTAACAACTGTAGCTAGCCCAGACCGTCCAATGACAATGGCTAAGGCTCCCAGTAAAATATAACTAAATGCAGTTTCCGAATTGCCACCCATACCACCGATTAATGACTCAATCGTAGTAGTTACCGTCATCCCTCCTGCTAGGCCTGCCACTAAGGAAGCTACGATAACCGATAACAACACGTTAAATCGTAGCAAACACAGAATCGACATGGCGATGACTGATAGCACTATGGGGTTTAACACTATATCCATTTAGGATCTCCTTCTTTTGTACTTACTCAGCTTGGAGCAACTGTTCCAGGTACGTTCGTTCCCATACATCTCCATAGCCGTCTAATTGTTGCAATGCTATTGTACCATAGGTAGCCAAACTTTTAGAAAAAGCTTGATCCACCTCTGCACTAGGATACTCAGTTTTGAGGAAACAAATAGCCCAATGCACACGACCAACTTCTTGTCCATGTTGCTCTACTACACCATGAGATTGGGCAGATTCCAAATAGGATACAGCTGTCTGCGTATCTCCTTTAATTCGGGCTAACAAACCAAGGTATGCCTCAATAGTCGGTCTCCGTCGACTTATGGTATATTGCAAGCATAATTCATAGGACTTTTGAAAATAGGTACCCGCTAATTCATATTGCTGCAATGCAAAAGCTGTCATACCCGCATTGGTGGCAAATACAATCCATGAACTATATAGTTCCGTTTGATCACAATAGTCCAGTACTTTTTGATACATCTCTAATGCCGTCTCTAGACGAGACTGACTTTTTTCAATATCTCCTAAGTAGTTGTAAGCAGCTGCGATATTGATAGCATATCTACGAGCCACAGTTTGGGTTACCGAGAATAAGCGTATAGATTCCTCTAGGAGAGGAATGGCCTGTTCTGGCTGACCTTCCATAATGAAAGCCAACGCTTTCAGTCTTAATATAACCCCAATCTCCTTTTTGAAATGGTACTGCTCTGCCAACGCAAGAGCCTTTGTGGTATATTGATGTATCTCTAGAATATGACGCATTTGCAAGTGATAATAAATCATCTCTTTATAAGCTTTCAACTTATAATTCGATGCTTCTTGTTCCGTACTTTCCTCTAATAATTCTTGAAAGTATCCTAAACCTCGCTCCTTATCACCGATACTCATGTAATATTTGCCTGCTCCGTATAGGTAAGGCAATTCTAAGGCCCGCACCTCTGGCACATCTCCATACAATGTGTACACATGAGCTAACTCATCTTCTATTTCCTGCAAGGCTTTACCCGTTACTTCTCCCATAAAATACCCTGCATAGACAGAAGATAATTCCCCTACGCCAAGTTCTGGAGAGGCATCTTTATTAAAGTTTAAATAATGCATAAAAGATTTTAATTTATACATTAAAGCTTTTTGGTATTGTCCTGCTTCACGGAAATGAAATTCTAGTTGCTTATAGCGAATCATATCTTCCTTGGAGTGTGTTAACCGTTTTTCCCAGGCTTCTCCCAAATAGGCATGCAAAATTTGACGGCGATCGATAGCCATTTGATCTCGTAAATACTCTTTGCACTTGAATTGCTTTAAACTATATTGCACTTCACCATGTTGTGTACGGTAATCAATGAATCCTTTTCTTTCCAACTCTTCTAAAGTTTGCAACAGACGTAGTTTGTCCAAGCCCATATATTGTTCAATCATCCCTAATGGTGCTTCATTATAGAATAAACTGATAAACTCCGCCAATTTACGCTCTTCTTCAGATAAAGTATCGCATTTCTTACTGTAGAGCAGTTCCATATCTTTAGTCAAACCATAAATAGAACCATATTCTTTCCATAGTTGCATACTTTCTATCAGCACTAACAGATTGCCTCGACTGACTTCCACTAATTGATCCACTATATCTGTGTCCTGTAACGTAGGTTCTCGGTCTAAGATAAAAGCTCGCATCCGTTCATCTGGTAAAGGCAACAAGGAAATACTTTGCAATGCTTTCTGCTGTTCTAAACTTTGCAAGGTTCGTTGATGCATGCCTTTTACTTCCTCTACGTCAGTGACAATGATCATAAGACGTTCAGACCTATGATGTAACAGCAATAAACTCAACAAAGAAAAACTTAAGGAGTCCATCCATTGCACATCCTCAAAAATCAATGTAAAAGGAATTTCTTCCGACACCTGTTCTAGCAGATTTGATACTGCTTGGTACACTACATCAAAAGGCAATGCTTCCGTTACTTCTAAAAAGCCCAAGTCTCGAGCCATACGTCGATCTAACTGTGGAAAGATTTCATAAATACGCCGTAATTCGATGTTTTCCAGACCTTGTAATTCGATTTCTTCAAGTATCTTTCCCACAATAGGAATCCACGCATGCAATAGCAAGCCTTGTTCCTCTTCATAACATTGGCTATCTAACACACATCGGTAGGGCTCTACTTTATCTCGTATATATTCTACGAGGCTCGTTTTACCGCTTCCCGTATCTCCTGTGATACGCAAAGCTAAGGGAGTATCTTCAAAGAAGTGCAAATATTTCTGCACCTCTCCTGCTTCTGCATCACGGCCCTTCAACATCGTATGTTCTACAAAGGACACTGCCTCTTGCTTTTGTACTTTTGATAAATGCATGGCTTCTCGAAGAGAGTTAGGTACACTTTCATCTAAATCATCTGCGTAAATACATTGTAGTTGATGGTATAACTGTTTCCCCATGGTCGTGAAACCTTGGCTCATAATCAGTTCCAAAATCGCACTAAACCGCTCTTCGTTATAGGGGTCATAGGACAATAGGACAGGAATATATCGCTCAATACAGGCGATATTTTTTTCCTCAATCCCTGCATCTACTAAATCATAGACCGCCTCCATGTACATAGATTTAAGACGACTTCGTTCCCCTAAATACCAATCTTCATAAGCCACTGCATCTTTTACATAAAATCCTTGTAAAAATTCCCCTTTATAAATATCTATATATTGTTTAGGGTTCCTTTGAAATTGATGTACATCCACATAGATATGTGCCGTAGGATTCCATTGTAATACAGCGTTCCTCGGTGATACAAATACATCTGCCCCCAATAGCTTTTTTGCCTCATAAATGGCATTTCTTAAGTTTTTTCTGGCATTGACCTCCGATTTTTCCGGCCACAATAAACCGCTAATTTCATCCCGGAGGGCTACTCCTTTTACCACCATATAATAAATGAGCGCTTGTACTTTTCCATAGGTAAAAAAGATATCTTTCCCATCTACTTGTATCCGTGGTGTCCCTAATAAATGAATTTCTATCCCCATATGATTTCCTTCATTCCATTATGATGGGTCTTATACCTTAGCAAGACCTAACAATCGTTGTTCCTCTGCATCTAACACAGCTTCTATCTCTTCCATGCTATCTGCCAATTGTTTCACAAACTCTGCATCTTGTATAGATCCTAAATTGATTTTCACATTTAAAAAGGCACTCTTTACAGCAGCTCTTGCATTAATTGTAGCAATCATCCCATCCGTAATGGCATTGGTATTTCCTTTTACAATGACTGTTTCCGTCAAGGGTAATAAAGTATATGCTAATTTACCAATTTCATAAGGCACTAAGGCTGCTTGTTTCGTGGTACGTTGTATTTCAGCTTTACGAAATACTTTTTCTTCATCTGTTTCTTTTGGTAATTTGAAAGCTCCCATTAACTCCATAAAAGCAGCACTATCTTTATTAATATAGTGAACAAAGTCTTCTTTGACTTGGCTTACTTCTTTTTGAATAGCCTTCATCTCCTCATGGACCGCTTCGTATTTTGCATTCCCAATTGTTAAATTCGCTACCATTTCAATTAAAGCGGCCGCCATAGCGCCATTCATCGCCGCCACACTGCCACCTCCTGGGGCTGGTGCACTAGAACCAAGGTCACGAATAAACTCTAATACAGATGCGTTATGTAATTCCATCATTCCTCCTAAAACAATCCTTTAATAGTCCCTTCTGCTGTTACATCCATACCAAGAGCGGCTGGTTGTTTCGGTAACCCTGGCATGACCATAATATTGCTTGTTTGACACACAATAAATCCAGCCCCATTGGCAATTCGTACATCTTGCACAGTAATCGTAAAGTCTGTAGGGGCTCCTAGTAACTCCGGATTATCACTTAAGGAATATTGTGTTTTTGCCACACATACCGGTAAGTCTGCCAATCCCCATTCTTCCAATTGAGCAATTTGCTTTTTCGCTGCACTGGTAAATTCTACACCATTGCCACCATAAATTTCTCTTACAATAGCCGTTAACTTATTAGGAATACTATCTTTCACATCGTATAAAGCAGTTGGCTTGATATCTGTTCCTTCAAGCATACCCATCACTTGTTTTGCCATATCAATACCGCCGGCTCCACCTTTTTCCCAGCATTCATTAAGGCTTACATCTACACCGTAATGATCACATAATTGCAATAATGCATCGATTTCAGCTGGTGTATCCGCAGCAAATTTATTAATACTCACTAATACTGGTAACCCAAAGGCTCTCATATTGGCGATTTGTTTCCCTAAATTCACAAAGCCTCGTTCTAGTGCTTTTACATTTTCTTTGGTCAACTCTGATTTTGGCACTCCTCCATGCATTTTTAAGGCACGGATAGTGGCTACGATGACCACTGCATCAGGGAAGATATCTCCATAATGACACTTAATATGTAAGAATTTCTCTGCTCCTAAATCCGCCCCAAATCCCGCTTCTGTAATGACTACATCACCTAATTTTAATCCTAGCTTGGTAGCAATGATAGAGTTACATCCATGAGCAATATTCGCAAATGGACCACCATGGATCAGTACTGGTGTATGTTCTAACGTTTGTACTAAATTAGGTTTGATAGCATCTTTCATAAGTAGTGCCATCGCTCCTTCACAACCTAATTGATGAACAAATACAGGATCTCCAGATAGGTTTGTACCAATTACAATACGACCAAATCGTGCTTTTAAATCTTCTAAATCACGAGCCAAGCATAAAATAGCCATAATTTCAGAGGCCACCGTAATCATGAAATGATCTTCTCGTGGTACACCACTCATAGGGCCACCCATGCCAATGACCACATTACGTAAAGCACGATCATTCATATCTAATACGCGTTTCCAACTAATACGACGCACATCGATTTGTAGTGCATTACCTTGGAAAATATGATTATCAATCATTGCTGATAACAAGTTATTAGCCGCCGTTATGGCATGCATATCCCCTGTAAAATGAAGATTAATATCTTCCATTGGCACTACCTGCGCATAACCACCGCCAGCAGCACCACCTTTGACACCGAATACTGGTCCTAAGGATGGTTCGCGCAATACAGCAATACTATTCACACCAATTTGTTGTAAAGCTTGCGTCAATCCAATAGTAGTGGTAGACTTGCCTTCTCCTGCTGGTGTAGGTGTGATGGCTGTAACTAGTACCAGCTTACCATTCGGCGTATCCTGTAAGCGTTCCATCGCATCAAAGGACACTTTTGCTTTATATTTTCCATATAATTCTAATTCATCTTCTGCTAAATTGCATCGTTTTGCAATTTCCACAATAGGTTCCATTTGTGCCTGTTGGGCAATTTCAATATCACTTAACATGAGTCTCCCTCCTTATACATCGCTATGCACTTGCATGACCATAACGCAGGTTACAGCAATTCTTTACTGTTCAAGAATTCCAACACTTTTCACTAGTACTATAGTAAAGAAATAGTCTATTACGAACATCATACAACGATTTACCATATTTCGTCTATCAATAATTACACTTAAAGCACTTTCCTTTTCTATAACAAGTTATAAAAAAACACCATATATCCAGAACTGGTATATATGGTGTTTATTTACATTCTATTATGCATGCGCATCTGCCATAGCTTCCAAATGTTTTTGTTCTAGAGCCGATACTTCTTCATCTGTTAGTGGATGATCTATATATCGTTTTAAATCTTCTGCAGATACTTCTTGTTCCCATCGCCCCACAATAGCTGCAGCGATGCAATTACCTAACAAGTTACATACGGTACGACCCATATCTAACACACGGTCTATCCCCAAAATTAAAGCTAAGCCTTCCACTGGCAGTCCAAAGGCTGCACTTGTAGCTGCCACCACAATTAAGGAGCCGCCTGGTACCCCTGCAATTCCTTTAGTGGACAACATCAACGTAATCATCATTAAAATTTGTTGATCAATCGGAAATGGAACACCATAGACTTGTGCAATAAAGACAACCGCCAATGCAGAGTACAACGTAGAGCCATCTAAATTAAATGTATATCCCAAGGGAAGTACGAAGCTTACAATATGATTGGGAATCCCCATCTTTTTCAATTTCTCCATAGCAATTGGTAATGCTGCCTCTGATGCGGCTGTGGTAAACGCTAAGATAGTAGGCTCTTTCAATGCGATGAATAATTTAAATAAGTTCACTTTTGTTAAAGCCGATGCGATACCCAATACGATGGCAAGGAACACAATTAGCCCCGCATATAAAGTAAATACTAATTTTAATAATGGAATCAGCATTTCAATCCCAAAGGCACCAACTGTATACGCAATAGCACCAAAAATACCGATAGGAGAAATATACATGACATAATGGGTTACTCTAAACATGATGTGGGCTATACTTTTTGATAAGTCTACAATTTGTTTTCCCTCTTTACCCAAACTTGCTGCTGCAATAGCAAACATACAGCTAAAGAAGATAATTTGTAACATATCTCCACGAGCCATGGCGTCAATAATATTTGTTGGAATAATATTCACTAACATTTGCACATGGTCCATTTGACCTTTAGAGGCTGCTTTGTTAACGATATCCGTAGCGCCACCACTAGCTGTCAAATTCACACCCACTCCGGGTTCTACTACATTCACAGCAAACAATGCAATAAATAACGCCAACGTAGTAGCTAATTCAAACCATAGAATCGCTTTTCCGCCAAGACGACCTAATTTTTTAAAATCCCCTGTCCCGGCGATACCCATTACTAGGGAGCTAAAAATTAAAGGGACTACAATCATTTTAATCATGCGAATAAATACATCACCTAAAGGTTTTAATTGTTTCGCAAAATCTGGTGCCACTGCACCTACTAGCACACCAGCCAAAAGACCAATGCCTATCCACCCGGACAGTCCAATTTTCTTTAACATAGTATAGAATCTCCTTTTTACATACCAATACTTGCTTAGGTTATATAAAAAGAGGCGATGGTGTACAAGTACAGAATGTCTCTTTCAGAACCTATTCTAAAATTCTATAGAAAGCATTATAACAAATCCTTTACAGAGATACAATAGTACAATTAATGTATACAAAAAATATAAAAATCTTTTTTCAAAAAATTTTTAATAAAAAGTTTTATATTTTGACATTCTTTTGACGCTTCTAGTTTATACTACACATAAAGAGTAGCAACACTATGATACTCTCTTTCTTGTGAAGTGATGTACGTATATTATAAACTCCTCAACTCCTTTATAGGGCCTAATAATATATGTATGCGACATAACCAGCTACCTCTACCATGCTACCTCTACGGTATGTCGCACATAAATACACATCCTTCATTCACATCTTTAGGTCTTCTCCTCTACTCTTCCCTACAGATGGCCTAAAGAACTCTATCAACGAATACCATGAGCATCTATTAGATGTACATGGTATTTTTTCTTTTTTGCTGCACTTATACTATTATATAATCTAAGTATTTCGACAACATTAATACTCTCATCACCGTATAGTGAAATACAAAAAAAAGACTGCTTACATAGTAAATGTAAACAGTCTTTTTTGTATTGCAACGATCTCAGTGTAATTAATTATGCTTGTTGTTCACCTACGTGTTCAAAGCTTGCTTGTTCTAAAGCTTCCACTTCTTCATCAGTCAAAGGATGTTCCATTAATTCTGACAAACGCTCCGCAGATACTTCGTTTTCCCAACGCCCTACAACAGCAGCTGCTAAACAGTTACCAGATAAGTTACATACAGTACGCGCCATATCTAATATACGGTCTACACCAAGGATTAATGCTAAGCCTTCTACTGGCAATCCAAAGGCCGCTGCTGTACCAGCAATAACAATCAATGATGCTCCTGGCACTGCTGCAATCCCTTTCGTGGACAACATCAACGTTAATACCATTAATAATTGCTGCTCTAATGGAAATGGCACACCATACACTTGAGAAATAAATACTACCGCTAAGGATGAGTACAACGTGGAGCCATCCAAGTTAAATGTATATCCCAAAGGTAGTACGAAACTTACGATTTGGTTAGGAATACCAACCTTTTTCAATTTTTCCATGGCAATTGGCAATGCTGCTTCAGACGCCGCTGTAGAGAAAGCCAACACGATTGGCTCTTTCAATACTTTACCTAGTTTAAATAAGTTTACTTTTGTAAAGAAAGAAGCGATAGCAATGATAAGGATTAAGAATAACGCCAAACCACCGTACAAGGTGAATACTAACTTCATCAATGGCACTAGCATACCCAAGCCAAAGTTACCTACTGTATATGCAATGGCACCAAAGATACCGATAGGAGACACATACATTACATAGTGCGTCACTTTGAACATAATATGAGCCAAGTCTTTGGAAAGTTCAACAATTTGTTTCCCTTCTTTACCAATACTTGCTGCTGCAATAGCAAACATACAGCTAAAGAAGATAATTTGTAACATATCACCACGAGCCATAGCGTCTACAATGTTCGTTGGAATGATATTTACCAACATTTGTACGTGGTCCATCTCGCCTTTTGCTGCTGCTTTATTAGCAATGTCTACGGCATTACCTGTAGCTGTTAAGTTCACTCCTACGCCCGGTTCAAATACATTAACTACGAATAACCCTACAAATAATGCCAGTGTAGTAGCAACTTCAAACCATAGAATAGCTTTGCCCCCTAAACGGCCTAATTTTTTAAAGTCCCCCGTACCAGCGATGCCCATGACAAGGGAACTGAAAATCAATGGTACTACGATCATTTTAATCATACGAATAAATACATCGCCTAATGGTTTTAATTGTTTTGCAAAATCTGGTGCTACTGAACCTACTAATACCCCTGCTAGTAAGCCAATGACAATCCAGCCAGATAAGCCAAGTCTTTTTAATACTGCCATAGAATCTCCTTTTTCATAAATACTACCCTTTAAAGTCCATACAAAAAGAGGCACAGGGTACATGTACGATGTGTCTCTTTGTAGACCTTACTTATAAAATTCTATAGAATTATTATAGCAGATTTTTTCTAATTCTACAAGATGAACCCCCATAAAACAGGGTATTTATTCATATTTTTGTTTCTTTATTCTTTTTATCGAGTAAACGGTAACACTTTTACTAATGTTCCTCTCTCTAATCGATCGCTATTCCCTGGAATTTTAATTAAACCATTAGCTACCGATAAAGATTTTAAACCTCCCGATGTCATCCCTAAGTTAGGGTATGCCCAGCAGGACCCTGCTTCGTATCTAATATGCCCTTGATAATAACGGTCAAGAGGATGTTTTCTATCTGCCACTTCACCTAGGTAACATTCTATCCACCTAGTCATTACTGTCTGTCCAGATAACCGCTCTAACACAGGCAGCACCAATAAGTAAAACTGATTCATCGCGGCCGTAGGATTACCAGATAAGCCCATGCACCATATACTATGGTCCTCAATCGTAATAATACCACCGAAGGATGCAGCACCTGGGCGCATATGTAACCGTCGATATAATGTATTAGCCCCTAATCGCTCGTACAATTCAGGCATAGTATCATAGTCACCTACAGATACACCTCCGGTGCTGATAATCATATCTACCGGTCCCAATGTATCTAGCATATGTTGTACGGTAGCAATATTTTCGTCTACTGTACCTGGCGCATCCGATAGATGGGCTACTCCCACTACATCAACACCTAAAGCATGTAAGGTGCCTTCTAGTAAATACCGATTAGAGTTATAAATATGCCCCACTCGTAGTGGCTCTGATGGATCTTGTACTTCACGCCCTGTGGTGAGCACAATAACTCTTGGATTACGATACACTGAGACTTCACTATATCCTTGCCCCGCTAAAGTTCCAACTTGTTCCGCTTCCAATACAGTACCAGCAGGCAATAATTCTTGACCGATTTGTATATCTTCCCCTTCGAGGATAATATGTTGCCCCCGTTCTATGCGACTAGGTACAGTCACCTCCATATCATTACTCCAAGTAAGAGCTTCTTTTACCACCACCGTATCTGCAGTATCTGGTATCATGGCACCCGTCATAATGTGAATCCCTTCACCAGGCGCTAATTGACTTTGAAAGACTTCACCTGCGCCAATAGTCTCTAGTATACGATATGTCCTTGTATCTTCTGCATATCGAATGGCAATACCATCCATAGCCGAACGCCTAAAAGGAGGATAATTCATCTTAGCTAAAGCCGTCGTTCCTAGCACTCTACCATAGGAGTGTCCAATGGATACAGATTCTCTCTCTATTTTATATCTATTTTGGGTAAAAGGAGTTTCTAGCAACTGTAAGCCTTCTTCTACTGTTACTACTTGCATTATAACAACTCCTTCAATATCCAATCTGCTAATCGATCCATATCTTCATCGCTGAAACTAAATTGCTCGCAGATAGTATTCCCATCTAATGTATCATCTATATCTGTAACTACTGCCACAATATCTTCTAATTGCTGTAACCGTGTATCATTATGATTGGCACGGACCACTTCAATAATAGGTGCCACCCCATGACTTCTACTTTCTAGGAGCACCAAATCTACTGGCATTTCATTGGCCAAACGAATGAGTTGCTGTTGTCGTTGCATACTTTCACCATGTACTACCATGGCATATCCATTGGGTCCAGCTATCGCCACCGCTTTAGCCCCTGCTTGACTAGCCTTCCATGTATCGGTACCTTCCTGATCCATGCTAAATCCATGACCGTCGCTTTTCACCATTCCCACCACGATACCTCGTTGTGAAAGGCGATTGATGAGAGACGTAGCCACCGTCGTTTTACCCGACTTAGATTGGCTCGCACTAATGGTCACAATAGGAACAGAGCGTTCACGATTGGCAGATTTAGCTTTTGCCAACTTATAGGATAATCTAGTATTCACATTGCTATATAGCTCTGCTTCTTCAATCATATCCATTTCCATATAAGGAATCTTATCTAATACTCCGTGCATAGACACATCTTCACCTTCTAGGGATTCTTGAATCGTATCTAGCACAGATCGTTTATAAATGGCCGCCAATGGCTCGTATTCCTGTAATCCTACATAGGGAACCATAGCTAATAATTCGCCTTGTAAAAATGCATCTATATGCACTTCCCAAGACGGCAACCAATGAAAGGAAAACCATGGCATATCTGCAGACACTACGATATAGGCTTCTCGAGTACCTACTGAAAGGGCTGATTGCAGTCCACTAAGAGGGCCTTTCATAGCAATTGTATCTGGCACTAATTGAATATGTCGACCAAAAGAACGAGCCTCTTCAATAATATGTGCCTCTGATTCTTCTAATTCTCGATTAATGGAGACCAAAATTTCTCCACATTCTGTGAGGACCGCCTTGCGGAGCATTTCTCCTAATAAAGTGGTACTGCCCCATGGCAATTTCGTTTTATCTGTCCCCATACGGGTGCTAAGTCCACCCGCTAACACAATAATTCCTAATTCAGAAATCATAGATATCTCCTGTCTAGATCTTTTCTTATTTATGGCTTGGTGTCACACGACCTAGTCCACGCATCACTGGCACATACAACAATGCCAATACTACAAGATTAATCACCATATCTGGCAACATATATGTTGCATTATACGTTAAGGAGTAAATCCAAGGACTTATCCCTTCTGGCGCATAAGATCCAAACACAACCACACCACTAATGGCAGACATGGCAAAGCGTGTTAAAATTGCATAAATTGCCCCAAAGAAGGCTTTCACAGTACTAGAACCACCAAAGAATCCTGCCATACCGATGGCACCATACGCCAAAATATAATCCAAAATAATGCTCATGTAATGAATGGAGAATTTAAATCCCACTAAAAAATGGACAATCCCATAGGCAACTCCCGTTAGCATGCCAGCACGACCACCCCAACGATAAGCATAAATTAAAAGGGGTACCAAATTAGCTGCTTTCACTGCACCACCTTGCGGCATTTGGTAAATCACATACATGCTCAGAATTTGTGCCATAGCGATGACTAGACCGCCTTCTACTAGCATTTTTGTTTTTCTTGAACTTGTATAACTCATATCTATCTCCTTTTTACACTATGATACATTGAAATATATTATCAAATCCTCATTATATTTCTTTTTATTGTATCACTTTTAATCTATTTTTATCTATATATTTTTTCACAAAATACAGGATTCCTTTAGTACAAATTAGCATATCAAAAATGACTAAGTATATCCTTCCTATTGTTGCCAAGATAAGAGGTCTTATGTATAATAAATAAGGATTATGTCGTAATCCTAATTCTGTCTATTTAGGGGGCAATAAATAATGATCAATACTACAAACATTTTCGATTATGAAGACGTGCAATTGATACCGAATAAGTGTATCGTATCCAGCCGTAGCGAATGTGACACAACTGTGAAACTGGGAAATCATACATTCCGCTTACCAGTTGTGCCAGCTAATATGCAAACCATCATCGATGAAAAATTAGCAAAACAATTAGCGGCTGAAAACTATTTCTACATCATGCACCGCTTCCAACCAGAAAAACGTTTGGACTTTGTAAAAGACATGCATGAGGCAGGTTTATTTGCATCTATTTCCATCGGTGTAAAACCAGAGGAATTTGAATTCGTTAAGGAATTAAAAGAAGCAAATCTATGCCCAGAATATATTACTATCGATATCGCTCACGGTCATTCCAACAGCGTTATCGACATGATTCAACACATTAAACGTGAGCTTCCTGAAAGCTTTGTTATCGCTGGTAACGTAGGTACTCCAGAGGCCGTTCGTGAACTAGAAAATGCTGGTGCTGATGCTACTAAAGTAGGCATCGGACCTGGTAAAGTATGTATCACAAAACTAAAAACTGGTTTTGGTACTGGTGGTTGGCAATTATCTGCTGTTCGTTGGTGTGCAAAAGCAGCCACAAAACCTATCATCGCAGACGGCGGTATCCGTGATCACGGTGACATTGCCAAATCTATTCGTTTCGGAGCTTCCTTTGTTATGATTGGCTCTTTATTCGCTGGTCATATCGAATCCCCAGGTAAAGAAGTGACTATTGACGGCGTAGCTTATAAAGAATACTTCGGTAGTGCTTCTGAAC
Organism: Veillonella sp. VA141; assembly: GCF_003992175.1. Classification (NCBI taxonomy): domain Bacteria; kingdom Bacillati; phylum Bacillota; class Negativicutes; order Veillonellales; family Veillonellaceae; genus Veillonella; species Veillonella sp. VA141. The sequence goes on along the minus strand of NZ_RQVM01000004.1, from coordinate 143,158 downwards.
ACCAAAAAGGGGAACGGAAAAACGTAGAAGGCAAAAAAATCACAATCCAATCCAAAGGCAGTATCTTTGATACATTGACTGAAATGGAACAAGATTTGCAATCTTCTATCTCCTACGCTGGTGGTACTACACTACAAGCCATCAAAAAAGTTGATTATGTCATTGTTAAAAACTCTATCTTTAACGGCGATCGTTAATCACATATACACGAGGACTCTTCTCTAGGAGGGTCCTCTTTGTATTGGAATACTTTTGAACCATACATCTTATTTTATATACGAACAGAATATCCCTTACGAGATGTACCTTCCCCAATGCAAAAAGAGCTATTATCGACCCTATTTAGTCGTAATAGCTCTTTTTTCACATCCTCAGATGCACTATTTAAATTTAGGTCGTCTTCCTTCAGCGAAAGCACGCACACCTTCACGGAAGTCTTCTGTTTCTCCTAAGGAATTTTGGATTTTTACTTCTAACTCCGCATATTCCTCAAAATTTGTAAAGAAACTAGCCCACATCATTTGTTTCATCGCTCGGAAAGATTGAACTGGCCCTTTCGCCAAGCGTTGCACTAAACGATTCGTTGTGCGTTCCAAAATCTCTGGTTCACACACTTTATAGACAAAGCCATATTCCTTACCTTTTTCAGCTGTTACCGCTTCCCCTGTCATAGCCAGTTGCATAGCCCTGTTGATACCTACAGCACGGCTCAACAAGTACATACCACCTGCATCAGGTGCTAGTCCCACATTGACAAAAGCTTGAATGAAACGACTATTCGTTGAAGCTACGCACATATCTGCTGCCAACACCATATTAAAAGCCGCCCCTGCCACAGCACCATCAGTACACATGACTACAGGTTTTGGCAAATGTTTCATAGCCAAAGATATTTCCATCACCAAGTGGGTAATCTCAAACAAAGACTCCGTATCGTCTTCTTCTACAGCGCGCTTCATTTCTGTTAGGTCTCCACCTACAGAAAAAACCTTACCTTCAGCCTTGAATACTAATACACGGGCCTCATCCGTTTCTTTAACTACACGAATAGCATCTAAAATTTCTTGGCACATAGGCACATTAAAGCCATTTTGTACTTCTGGACGATTAAATGTTATAGTCGCCACATTACCTTCGATGCTAAATATAATATTTTGATACGTCATACTTCACCTATTTTAATGTTTTCGTAGGATCTGCATCTACATCTTCTGGTTCTTCTTGTAATGTAAATGGTTTACCTACCCCATCATTACGCAAGCGATCTGCTTTAATTTTTGCCCAGTCGATAGGTTCTCCTTTTTCTAAGGCTTGACCTGTCACAGCATCTACTTTTACACTATATTCTTTTTCATCTTTATCTTGTGTGCGCACCATATAATGCACTTCATTATTTTCCGCTTTAATTTCCCATCCTCTAGTGAAAGAACCTTCTCCTACCAAAGCACGAGCTGCTACTTCCGCTTCTTTTGGGGAAATTACTTTCAATGGATTAAAGACTTTAGACGCTACATCTTTTGCTTTGCTAGAACGGAATTCACGCACTACTTTACCAGTAATTACGTCTACATCAATGGTAATTTTTTGTTTCGGTGTATATCCTACCACCACATACTGATAATTACCTTTTGATGGATCCAGTGTAATAGAGCTAACGGCTGCTTTTACATAACGGCCCACAAAGATACCTGCTACTTCACGCATGGACAATACCATGGATTGACCAGGTTGGCGCACCACCACTGTTTTATCATTTAAGTTAGAATATTCATTGATTTCAGCATGTGCTTGTGGCGCTACTGCAAAGGTTGTGGCAAATGCCATAGCTCCTACTAAGGCTAATGTACTTTTTTTCATTGGACTCTCCTATATATACAATTCTATGAACAAAACTTACATGACTATACTCCACGAAGTTTGCATTCTCAATCTTGAGATATCTCTTTCATTATACCGTATCTATGCAATTTCTTCAATATAGTACATAGTTACTCAAAGTAAAAACGCTCCTACCTAAGTAAGAACGTTTTTATATACATTATAGATATTTACTGATTACTGCTTGGAATGCTTCTGGTTGTTGATCTTTCCATGTGTCAAAATCTTGTCCTGCTACTTCCAGTGCTTTCACAAGGTCAATGAAGAATTGAGGAATATCTTCCACTGTGACTACACCCACTTCATCAGACATACGTGGGCCTTCTAATTCACCATTACCGTTGATGAACACTTTGAAAGCTGGTTGCGGTTTACTATCCACTAGTTTAGTAAAACCATGAAGCCCTAAGGAGCCTACTTGATGTGTACCACAAGAAGATAAACATCCAGATACATGTAATTGTGGTAAACGATCGGTAGATAATCCTTGCGCTTCTAAGGTCTTCTTAATTACTTTTACCAATCCAGAAGAATCTTGGAACCCGAGTTGACAAATCGTAGCACCTACGCAAGATACAGTGTGCTCGAAGTTATTTTTCGCATGAGTATCAGCGATAATAGCCGCTACTGCATCCGCTTCTTCTCCTGTTAAGTTTACGATGTACACAGATTCATCACCACAAATACGGATTTCTGTTTCTTCTAAACCGCCTACGTAATCAAATAATTTTACGAATACGTCGATTGGCGGTGTACCTACTAATGGTTTGTATTGGATGTAGTACAAGCCTTCTTGCTTTTGTGGCTCTGCCAACGGTGTAGCCGGTGTTGTGGTACCTACTTTTTTCACTTCATAAGGCGCCACAAACAATGTCAAATCATGGGCTGCTTTAGATTTTTCTAAATATTCATGATACGCTTTACGGAACTCTTCTTCCCCTAAGCGTTGTGCAATGAAACGAGAACGTGCTTTACCACGATTGTTAAAGTCACCCAATTCATGATACAAATGCAACATGCCATCGATATGTTGTAATGTTTCTTTTGGATCTACATTTTCTGCTACTAACACGCCGAATGCAGAACCACCACCCATGCCACCACCAGCATAGACATCAAAGGTACCATTTTCTTTTGCCAAAAATCCTAAATCTTTATAATTTGCATGGCCCTCATTGTCTACCACAGAGAAACCAATTTTATATTTACGTGGTAATGCTAAGGTACCAATTAAAGATACAGCATACTCACTAGCTGCTTGCAAGTAAGGAGTCACTGCAAATGGCTCATCAGGATGTACCCCATGTAATGGGCTTGCCGTTACATTACGCAAGTTATCTCCACCAGTACCACGATTATAGATGTCATGTTCAAAACAGTCTTTATACAACTCTAAGATTTGTTCACCTTGTAATTGATGGAATTGAATACATTGACCTGTTGTGAAATGTACATATTTTAAATCGTATTTCTTTACAGAATTTACCAAGAATTTCATTTGGTAAGGAAGAATACGAGATCCCAAGAAACGCAAACGCAACATTGCACTTTCATGTCCGCGTTCTGCATAACTACCAAATCCTCCACCAATGCCTTTGAAATCCTTTGGGGCGATTTCCTTCTTAAAGAAACCTTCAATCCCTGCTTGGAACTTTTCAAACTCTCCCGCAAATCGTTGTCGTACTTCTTCTGAAATAGCCATTATACTTTCTCCTCTCCTGAGCACTCGCTCAATAGAAAACTCTTCTTCCCAAGTATAACAGATATTAAAAACGATTTCTACACCTTGAAATCCGGCTCTTTTTATGGGGTATATACATTCCACATAGTGCACCCTAATATAGGCTTAATTATTCCATAAACGCCACAACACCATCAGTGAGTTCGTTTTGTAAATCATTAGAACGGTCCTCAGAGTCAAAGCTTTCATCAAAGGTCACCACCAAGCGACGCGCTTTTGCTTTCATACCAAGTACTAGGCGCATGAACATTTTCTTCGCCCCTTCATCATCACTATACACAATATCTTGTACATCATCCACTAAGAGTAGATGTAATTTGCAGTATTCTTCCATATAATCAGCTACTTCACCATAGGTAACGCTGTCGTTGTATTCTTTGATGAATTGCGCGCCCGTTACATAGCGCACACGAATCGCTGCATTCTGTTTTACAGCCTCTTGCTCCATGGCTTTCAATAGATGCGTCTTACCCACGCCAGATTGGCCAAATACAAAAAGTACTGACTCAAAACACTTTGTAAAATCAGTCATCGCCAACGCAGATGCCATAGCGAATTTATTTTGTTCTGTTACCTTGAAAGTTTCAAATGTTTGCATAATTACTCCTTATTTCCTTGCCACAATAGAAAAGAGTGGCACTGGATTATATAATTCATCTTCTTCATCATAAATACGGCTGCTGACCGTCATATCTAAATACACTCTGGAAAAGCCTGCTTTACGAATCATGTGCACATCCCAATGGGGTCGATCCATACGACTGATGGATAGTTCTTCCGTAATGGCAATACATTCTTGCAGAGCCTCATTCGATACTGTCTCATGAATATGGTGCTGTGCTACCACAGGCACTTTCAGTTCTACCCCATAATCACCATCAATATTAATGAGTACCCCTTTGGGAGCTAGCACCCGATACCATTCCTTATAGGCTGATTCCACATCTGGCAGGGTCCAGGTTAAATTTCTCGCTAAAATCACATCGAAGGACTCATCTGAAAAATCTAATTTCATCGCATCCATACAGTGAAAGTCCACCGTACCTTGTAATGAGTCCTGCAATACCAACACTTGCTCCTTCGCCACCGCAATCATGTCTTCCGTCAAATCAATGCCGGTCACCGAATAGCCCTTTTGGGCCAGTAAAAAGGCAAAAAAGCCTGTACCCGTGCCCAAATCTAAAATCCGTTGATGGGTGTCCTTAAGATGCGGAGTAATCTCTCGCAACCATCGTGGCGCTAGATTCGATTGTAATTCCTTCATGCGCAGTGCTCCAAAATCATCGCTTCGCCCTTTCCAATAGGCCATAATTCTATCTCGTATCTGCATATACCCTCCTTGCATCGTATCGTATTATACCATGAGGAACATAGTTTTGTATGTATCTTGAGTCACGAACAGATGGATAAAGGCCTACTAAAATACCTTGAGATTCCACACTAAAGTACGTGCTCCGCAATGTGGACATACTTGCTCAGCTACTGGCATTTCAAGTGTGAAATGAACAGATCCGTCCTCATTTACTCTTGTATGTTTGATATATTCCTCTTTAATTTTAAAGATAATTTCTGTATAATTAACTGTAGACATATATGACTCATCCTTTCTTAATTGAGTGGTTGCTTTTAATGATACGGTTTGAGTTTGTATATGTCTATTTTATTGCAACAAAAAAATGTTGGTGGCTACTCTTATATGAGTAGCCCCAACATTTAGTATAGAGCCCTTATAATAACTACAAGATCTATAGAGCGTGTTTGTATACTTAACTACAAATTATAATTTATCAAAAAGATAAACTATTTTACTTCAGCCCAACCTAAAGCAGCGCGTTTTTCATCCATATCTGCCAAGATTTTCTCAGCTACTTTAGCAGGATCAGTATTTACATACATAACAGAGCCTAATGTGTGTTTAGTGTCTTCTTTCAACCATTTTGTTACAGCATCAGAGCCTTGTGTAGGTGGCTCAACGCAGTGGTAAGAGTTAATCCCCATTAGGCGGAAGCCAAGGGATGCATCGATACCTTTTTCGTTAGACCATTCAGGACTAGACATTGCAAATGGCATTTGTGGTAAGTTAAGACCTAATTCAGCCGCAATACCACCAAAGATACCAGAAGAACGAGCATTATCTACACATTCACCAACATGCCATACTGGTGGTTGATCATCACCCAAGAACTCTTGTAATGCAGGGCTACATTTTTTAATAGCATCTGTATTACAGTAACCAAGTTTCATCAATGGGAAGGATGCACAACCATTTGTTAAGATGATACAACCATTTTTAATAAGTGTATCAACGATATCTACAGTAGCTTTTTCGTAGATAACGCGAGGGTTAGAACAACCTACTACGTTAACGATACCACGAACTTTGCCAGATTTTAAAGCCTCTGCCAATGGTTTGAAGGAACCATAATGTTTAACAGTAGATTCTGGAGAGAAACCAACTTCTGCAGTGATTTCGTATGGTGGAATGAATACAGGCATACCTTTACGCAATTCATGAGCTTCAAGAGCACGATCCAAAATTTTGCGCGCCAATTCTTTTGTCTCAGACAAGTTAGTATGGTGATGATCGTAACCGATATGCTCAGCACCTGGCAAACGAGCTGCATCAGATGTAGTAATAACTTTTGTGTTAAAGCAACGTGCTACGTCCATGATAGCAGGATATACGTCTTGAACGTCAGCTACCCAGCAATCAAGAGCGCCAGTACCAAGTACAAGTTCAGCACCGATAGCATTACACAATGGAATTACATTTTCATAACGGTACATACTGGATAAGCCAGAGCAGCAAATACCGTAGAATTGGATGCCTTTAGCACCGATAGCTTTTGCTTTTTCTAAATACTCTTCGGACGCACCAATTGTACAAATTTGAGAAACCAATGTTGGTAAGTGACCATGAACAGCTATATTAACATAACCTTTTTTCAAAGCACCAATATTAACTTTGGATGTACGGCGACCGCCTTGACCGAATAATGCATCAGTAGCGATATCTGCAGCTACTACACCAGTAAATGTGAAAGCAAGACCACAACGCAAGAATTGTTTCATATTACTTTCCCAATCGCCATCTGTACCTACGGTTGTACGATGATATGCATCAAAGGCTTCATTGTATGCGGAAACAGGCAAGATATCCAAGTTTTTCCAAACTTCGCGACGCTCTGCAGGAGCCAACGCTGTAATTGTTTTATATTCACCTGGCAATGCACGGCTCAAATCTTCGAGCAATACATCCGCTAAATCATTAGCTACTTCTTTTAAAGAACGACCTTCTTCAGGGATGTTGAAAGCCTTACATACAGTACGGATTTTTTCTTCCCCTAAAATCGGAATGTCCAATTGGTCATTAGCAGCAGCTTTCAAAGAAATCAAAATTTCACGAGCATGTGCACCATGTTGAGTCAAACCACCTGCAGCAGCACGTGTCATATTACGAGCTACGATGAGGTCAGCATCGGCACCACAAACACCACGAGGACTCTTAGGTGTAATTTTACAAGGGCCCATGAAACAGATACGACAACATATACCAGCAATACCAAATGTACATTGTGGTTGTTGTTTATCAAAACGATCAAATACTGTATCGCAACCAATTTGCTCCATGCGGAGAATCATTTCGCGCACAGCAGGATCTGGTGTTTGTTCGATAACATCTTGTTTGGTAGGCCATGTTTTTCGATATTCAGCAACGGCTTTCATGTAGTCATTTACACCATGTTCATGAGGCACGCCTGGTTCATGAGTGTGTGGCACCCATTTATCCGTTGGTAGTGCTTTGTCATGACTGTGATCATGGTCGTGATGGTGACCGCCACAATGGCAATGGTCATGATGATTGTCATGATCATGATGGTGATGATGTTCGCCATGGCTATGGTCATGGGTATTTTTGTTTTCCACATCTTTACTCATAATGAACCTCCTAGGGGCCTACATAGGCCAACCGTCAATAACATGAAAACATATTCTACTTTTATTTCGATTTTTAAAACACTATACTTGTAGGTTTTAAACCCTACTCCTAAATAGGTTTTAAATTACCTTAAGTATATTCTCTGACTAGACATCTGTCAATTACTTTTTGAGATTTTTTTGACTCATTTTTATCAAGAAAGGCTGCATTTACTATATTTATCAAATCCGATATTTTCAGTTTTCCTTCACAAAGCAAAAGAGTTTAATTCCCGTAAATTTCAGGAATTAAACTCTTTAATCGATAGAATAATATAGCTAGCAAGATTTGCTCATCAAGTACGGGATAGCTTTCAGGAGCTTGAGAATAAATTATCGTCCAATCTTTCATTATCCTTTACTTATTAAACGTATATCTTTACTTTTTTTCTTAAATCTTTACTTTTTATCCTGTTTTTTATATGATAAGTAAAGATGAAAGAGGTGCCATATGTATAATTATCAAGGATTACTCCGTCTATTACAAGAACATAACCTACACAAATCTCACTTAACGCAATTACTTCACATGTCTTCAAGAACTATCGCAAAAATTTCTAAAGGTGAAAGACTTTCACCCTCAGTCATACGCAAGTTATGTGAGTACTTTTCTTGTTCCCCAACAGATCTCTACACACTAGAGTCTGACAACCCCATCCTTAAACAGTTGCGAGAAGAAAAAGAGCATGGAATCTCCGGTGGACTTTACCATGAACTGCAAGTGCGCATGACCTATAACTCCAACCACATAGAAGGCAGTAAGTTGAACGAAGAGCAAACTAGACATCTCTTTGAAACGAACACGATCCACGGAGATGAAAGTCTGTCCGTTGATGATATTATCGAAACCGTCAACCACTTCAGAGCCATCGATTACTGCATTGATATCGCAGAAGATCCTCTCACAGAAGAAAACATCAAACACCTTCACTATCTATTAAAAAATAATACTAAAGACGAAAGACTTCCTTGGTTCAAAGTAGGAAACTACAAAACACGACCGAATGTAGTCGGTGGCATAGAAACCTCAAAACCTGAGCAAGTAGCAGGAGATATACAAAATTTACTAACATGGTATACCAGCAAACAACATATTTCATTTGAAGATATCCTGGAATTTCATTTCCGTTTCGAACGCATCCATCCATTTCAAGATGGAAACGGCCGAGTAGGTAGACTCATTGCCTTTAAAGAGTGTCTAAAACACAATCTAATCCCCTTTATCATCGAAGATAGCAAAAAATATTTTTATTATCGAGGCTTAACAGAATTTTTACGTGAACCAGGATACCTCATCGATACCTGTTACGATGGACAAGACACGATCAAACGTCTATTGGAATACCTTGAGATTCCACACTAAAGTACGTAGATACAGGTAGTATTTTTTCTAGAAGTATGCTACAATATACATATAACAAGAAGAGCCATCAACGTGTCTGAGGCGTTAGGCTCATCTCAAGCAACTAAAAAATGTGATGATGCCTAACGTGTTGAGGTATGAGAGACCTCTTTTACGTTAGGCGTTTTCATTGCTTACTTATATAAGGCAATGATGTTAACTACCAATGTCAAAATAGAAATGATTAAGCTAATCTTTTCATACTTCGTCATAGTACCACCTCCTCCCATATTAGGAAGAGATGAGCCCAACTCACGTCGGCGACCCTTCTATAAACTTATTATATCACAAAATTTATCAAATCGTTTATATTATGATTTGATTTTCCTTAAGGAACACAGTGATGAGTAGAAAACTTGTGGCCGATCATACTGACTAAATAGGACAAACAAAAAAAGAGCACGGTGTGCCCCCGAACAAACAACATCCCCTGAGGAACGCAGTTACGCGTAGAAAACTTGTGGCCGATCATACTGACTAAATAAGACAAACAAAAAAGAGCACGGTGTGCCCCCGAACAAACATTATGAAATACCGTTTGAGAGGGGGTATACCGTGCTCTTTCCTTTATCTAATTAAGACCGCCACAAGTTTTTATAGCGTTACAAGAGACGTCTTATTCTGGTTGAATTGTAAAGGACAAGCTAGAGAAGTATTTAGTTTGTTCTCCTTTTGTTTCAGTTGGGAATGCTACTTCTACGCCTACTACGTTCACGCCGTTAGCAGCTACTGTAACCATTGCTTTACCTTGTGCGTCAGCTTGGCTTTCATTAGTCAAGTCGTTAAGAACGTCTTTGATCAATGGAGCGTTAGCATAAGGCATGCCATCTTTGAACACTTGGATTTCATAAGTGTCGCCTTTACGCAATGTCAATGGGTTAACACTTGGAACGATTTCGATTGGCATATTCAAACGTTCAGGTTTTACTGCTGCATTCCAGTAGTTTACATTGTATTTTACTGCATGAGTAGATTTTACCGCATTTGGTACATCTTTCATCATAGCTTTATGCATTTTGCCGTCTTTATCTTTTGTAAAGTAACCATAGTCAAATGTAGTTGCTGTTGTACCTAACATTTCATTTTTTTCGATAGTTACATTGTGCTCATGAGGAATTACTTTCACGTTTAGCGGATTATACGCTACATCATATGCTTCAAAACTTTTTACCATAGATGGCATATATCCGTTATCTACAGGACCTTCCCCTAATACTAATGTTGGTTGATCAATACGTTCTGCAAACCATACGCCATGTGCAGACGCATTTGTACCTACAGAAACTGCACCTACTAAAGCTAATGCAAGAATTGCTAACTTACTTTTTTTCATGATGGATACCCTCCTATGAAATATAAAATTTATAACACTTTTATTCTACACCTTCTGAGAATGACTAGCAAGATTTATTTTTAATTATGAATTATTTCTATAACCAAATACAATAACTATCTATATATACAAAAAACGCATACTATTCTGTTATAGAATCAACTGAACTATACTTTCAAAAACACCTAAAATCACTGCAAATACTGGACGGATGATGGCTCCTAAGAATCCAAATTGTCCCAATACCAAAATACCGATAAAGAACCATAACTGAGCGCCCAATAATTTTTCTTGCCATTCATAAGGCACATATTGCAATAGCACATAAAATCCTATAAAGCCAGGCACTGGTAACATGTTAAAGACACCAAATCCGATGCACAGTGTCACAATATAGGACATAACCATTTGTAAACCTGTGCTCACTGTGCTGACTTGCATAGCCACAGACATACCAGCATAGGCTAAGAATGCCACTAAAATATTAGCGCCTAGACCTGCTAAAGCAATTTGTATCATCCCTGTCCGTGGATTTTTAAAGTGATACGGTGAAAATGGAATTGGTTTACTCCACCCTACGCTAGCAATGAGCATCACCAAAATACCAAGCAAATCAATATGAGCAAAAGGATTGATTGTATCTCGCCCCCATTGTCTCGGTGTCGTATCCCCTAGGTGGATGGCCATCTTCGCCTGAGCATAGTTAAATATAGATATAGCAATAGCGATAGCTGGTAGCATCGCAATATAATGAATCATATCTTTCATAGTATCTCCTTCTATCATTAAAACTGTTCCTTTTATTATACACGATAGTCGTCTCCTTCCTCCATAGGTGATAGAAAATTTCCTACCAGTCATACACCCTCCTAACAGTGAGTGGACAACATGCTTCATTCTATGCATACTGAAAGTAATCTATCTTTCACAAGGAGGCATCTTATGAGGCAGCAAAAAAAGTTCATTATTCCCATTCCTTATGAATTACTATACCACCTATATGTGACGAAACACATAAGCACAAGCACTATTGCCAAGCAATTACACTGCAGTCAAAGCACTATTTGTCAACGCCTACGAGACTATGAGATTCCTTTTCACAATAGAACTCCCTGCATTCCCAAAGAAGAACTAATTGCACTCTATACAAGTGGTACATCCATCGACGCCATCGCCCAGCACTTTCATGTGTCCTCTCGAACCATCTATAGCCGTTTACATGAATGGCACCTAAAAGAACCTCGCCCTAGTTCTTCCCTAACAGCATTACCTATCTCCTATATCCTAGAATCCTACGATAAAGGATCTAGTGCCGCCATGATTGGTCGAGAATTACAGGTGGCACCTTCTACGATTATTCATATCTTACAACGTCATGGTATTCCTCTTCGAAATAGTATGAAACGCATTGACTTACCTATCGATGATATTTGTCATCTCTATACACAACACAAACTCTCTACCATTCATATTGGTAAACTATATGATGTCAAAGCCTCTACCATTGCCTCGAGATTACGAGAACAAGGGATTATATTACGTGGGAATAAAGATCAACTTCCTACATACTCCATTATTTCTGACTATGTACAAGGTACCTCCTTACAACAATTAGCGAGCACCTATCAGACTAAGTATCATACTATTCGTAATCTATTAATCCGTCATGGGGTCTATCAAAAAGCACGACGTATCCGCGACTTCGCCCATGCTATACAGATCTTCCACCAACGAGAAGGACTTTCCATAGCTGAAATTGCCACCCATTACGGATGCCATCCAGAAACGATTCGTCGCATTGTAAAAGATATATTACCTAAAGAAAAATCTATCCATTGATATCCTTGCTATGCGTTCTAAAGTAACGTATACTAAAAGTAAGTCTATCATTATTTGAAAAGGAGTTCATCATGGAGTATATCTTTGCCCTACTACCTTACTTTACGATAGGTATCGTAGCAGCGTTTATCTCCCGGTTTACGGGGATTACCATCTCATTCTTACTGGTACCGACCCTATTATATTGGGGTGCTACACCAGTAGAAGTTGTGTCATTTATGTTGACATTCACTTTGTATAATACATTCACCTTAGAAACACAGGATGTACGATTAGATTTTAAAGAGTTGACCTTCTTTCCAGGTTGGAAGTTAGCGATCCCTCTTGTTATCTCTTTTGGATTAAGTCTCGTATCTCCGCACTTATCTATCGGTTTATTTATTTTCTTCTTTATCTTGGAATTAGGTGCAGCCTTATACAAACGCATTCCACAAGCAGAGCGTCCTACCCTGCAACAAATTGGAGTTTCCTCCTTACTTGCGGCTGGTTGGACTATTGTTGGTGTCTTAGCATACCGTCATATTCCTGATACTTGGTACTTCCTATTGGTGGGGATTGCTATGTTGGGCTTAACTTGGTTTGCTTACTATGCAGGGGCTAATCGCTATGCTATGCGTCAATCTTGGACTGCTATTTGGCCATCCTTATCCTTACTATTAGGTCTATTCGGATTGGAAATCTCCTCCTATATTCATGGGGTAAAACGAAATTTTCCATCTCCATTTGATCGCATTGTGCCTATGGTCACAGTGATTGGTGCTTTTGCTGGTACCATGGTTCTGTTTGTACTAGAAAACCAATTCTCCTTGGCTTCCTTAATTGCTGCCGTTGGTTGTGCCTTCGGTATCCGCATGTTTGGATACTACGGATTCAGTAAGTCTGGCAAATTCTCTTGGTTAATCATCGGTTTAACCATCCTCATCGTGCTTTGCTTATATTTGGTAAGTCCTGCTCCAGTTGGCATGGATACAGGCAATCAATTATTACAAGCACCGATTGCAGAATAATCTATCGCTAACTATACAATGACTATACAATGACTATACAATGACTATAACAAACTATTTCCCAATACAATAAGACTGTAACAAAATAGCCCGTAAATAAAATAGAGGAAAGTTGATTAAAAGTTATCAACTTTCCTCTTTTGTATATGTAAAAGTCTATCCTTGTGGAAATGCTCCAACAAACTCCCAATCGGTTACATCTGGTATACGACTCTCTCTATCCATGGATTGTAAAGTCTCTATACACCACTTTGTAGTGACATATCGTTTTACATACATGTGATTATATCCGTCTATATCTAAAGCAATTTCCAGATTTAATTGATCTGGATGATCTTCATCCATAATAGCTTGGACAAAGTGGCAGTTTTCTTTTGGTGTGTCCCAAAACAAACTAAAGAACACGCGTTCATCTGCTACAATTTGATGTAATACCTTCTCTACATCGTGCCAAGTTCCCTGTTCATAGGTTTCTTCATCCGTCACTAACCGAAACATTAGGCTTCTCCTTGTTCAATGCGGATTACATGTCCAATACGATGGCATAATTCATCCAATTGTTCTTGCTCCGGACCTTCCGCCATAACGCGAATCAATGGCTCAGTACCAGATGGACGCACTAAGATACGACCATTAGCACCCAGTTCTTCTTCTGCTTCACGAATAACATCTTGGATGGCTGTATTCGTTTCCCAACCTGCTTTAGTTAAGACGCGTACATTCACCAACAATTGTGGGTATTTCGTCATCAAACCAGCTAGTTCAGATAGGGATTTTCCTTTTTCTTTCATAATGGATAAGGTTTGTACTGCCGTCAATAAACCATCGCCAGTGCTATTGTAATCCAAGAAGATGACATGTCCAGACTGTTCACCACCAATCGAATACCCTTCAGCTAGCATTTTTTCCAACACATAACGGTCTCCCACAGCAGTGCTACATGTTTGCATGCCCAATTCTTTAGCTGCCTTATGGAATCCGATATTGCTCATCACTGTGCCTACAATCATGTTCTCTTTCAATTTACCTTGCTCTTTCAAGTGTAAACCGCAAAGCAACATAATTTGGTCACCGTCTAAGACTTGGCCTTTTTCATCAACCATTAAACAACGATCTGCATCACCATCATTGGCAATACCAACCTGAGCGCCTTCTCTTAGCACTGCCTCTTGCAAGCCCTCTAAATGAGTAGACCCTGCATTATCGTTAATATTTGTACCCGTTGGTGTTACATTGATAGCAACTACCTCTGCTCCTAATTGGCGAAGGATCTTAGGCCCCACATAAGAAGCTGCCCCATGGGCTCCGTCATAGACTACTTTCAAACCAGTTAGCATATCACTAGTGGATACTACGAAGTTTACATATTCTTCCACCCAGTCTTGATGGTAGAAGATTTGACCAATATCACCTTTTGTTGGTCGTGGCAAGCAATCGTCTGCACTAGCTGTACATAACTTTTCAATTTCATCTTCTACAGCATCTGGCAATTTAAATCCATTACCGTCGAAAAATTTAATACCATTATCTGGATACGGATTATGGGATGCAGAAATGACAACCCCTGCAGTACATCCTTTCTGACGCACTAAATAGGCAATCGCTGGTGTCGGTGCTTCTCCTAAAATAATCACATCTCCACCTACAGCGCAGATACCAGAGGCTAAGGCATTTTCCAACATACCACCAGAAATACGTGTATCACGTCCAATTAGAAAAGTAGGACGATCTACGGATTGTCCAAAGTAAGACGCCGCTGCGCGACCTAAATGATAGGCCAACTCTGGCGTTAAAAATTCATTCACTAAGCCTCGTACCCCATCTGTACCGAATAATCTACTCATGATGATCTCCTTTCAAAGAGCCATATGTATTCATAATTAGTATGGCAGTTTCTGCCCCATCTAAAGCGGCACTCATGATGCCTCCTGCATATCCTGCACCTTCCCCGATGGGATATAATCCCTTCGTGGACTGTGAAAGTCTATTTTCGTCTCGTACGATGCGAAGCGGTGCTGATGTTCGTGTTTCCACCCCAGTCATACACACATGGTCCGCATCAAAGCCTTGTATGCGTCGCCCAAAATATGGCAACGCCTCCGCTAATGTATTCGTCACATACTCCGGCAAGCATTGACAAATATCTGCTGGTGTCACACCAGGTTCATAGCTATATGCCTCACGTTGTACGTCATTTGTCTCTGTACGACCTAAGAAATGCCCTACCGTCTGAATTGGCGCATGGTAATTGCGACCTCCCACGATAAAAGCCTGTTCTTCCCATTTTCGTTGAAAGTCCACCCCAGCTAATGGATGATCTCCAAAGTCTCGAGGTCCTACCGTGACCACCAACGCACTATTCGCAATCCCACTGTCACGAGCGTATAAACTCATACCATTCGTGACTACACCACCCTCTTCAGAGGCACTGGCAACGACTTGTCCCCCTGGGCACATACAAAAACTATAGCAAGAACGATCTTGCTCTTTATCGTGATACACCAAGGAATATTCTGCAGCTCCTAAGCCAATATCTGCTGGATGTACTCCGTATTGTGACGTGTCGATCACATCTTGATCATGCTCGATACGAACACCAATAGCAAAAGACTTCCCCTCTAAATGAACACCTCTGTCATAGAGCATACGATAGGTATCGCGCGCACTGTGACCAACCCCTAACATCACAATATCTGCAGAGATTCGTTCTGTTCCATTAATAACAACACCGGTTACAACTTGATCTTGTACTTCAATATCTGTAACCTGTGCACCAAAACGAACTTCTCCACCCCATGCAATAATCTGCTGTCGCATAGCTTTTACCATGTGGCGCAAAATATCTGTTCCTACATGAGGTTTATGTTTATATAAAATTTCTTCAGGAGCTCCAAATTCTACAAAGTACGTAGCAATCTCATGAAGTCTTGGATGGGTTACACGAGTGGTTAATTTACCGTCTGAAAAGGTACCTGCTCCACCTTCACCAAACTGTACATTCGATTCGGGTTTGAAAATACCTTCTTTCCAAAACTGTTCTACATCTAAGGTACGCTGGTCTACATCTTGACCTCGTTCTAACACGATAGGACGATACCCTTCTCGCGCTAAGTAAAAGGCAGCTAGCATTCCTGCCGGTCCAAAACCTACCACCACTGGTCGATGTTGCATAGGCATAGTACCACGCACAATAGGTTCCGGCATTTCAGGTTCCATCAAAGTAATATCTTTATACCGACTTAATTTTTTTATCAATTGTTGTTCTTGGTCTACTTCTAAGAACATAGTGTACACAAAAGTAATATGCGGTTTCTTTCTCGCATCCACAGCCCGTCGTACCACATGAATCGCTGTAATACGTCCTTGTAAAGGGCTATATTTTTTAATCAATAATTCTTCTAACCGTTCAGCATCTTGTACGGGTATCCGAAAATTTATGATACGTAACATGACAATCTCCTACATATGAGGTTCTATTTCTACTTTTACTACAACTCGGTCTGTCGACGTAGTCACACCTTCTGGTAATACAAAGCTATAGTTCCCCGTAAAACTACCTGTAGCGCCATTGACTGGAATATCAATGGTTTTCACTCCATCAATACCATTTAAAATGGATTCTTTTCCTACAATCGTCAATTCTTTTGGTTCCACTACCACTCGTTTCACTGTATATCCAACTGGCACATTACCTACTACATTGGCTTGAACAGGTACTTTTTTCTCCATACGAATACGCTCTAAATCATATTGAATTTGAGCTCCCTTTGGTGTAACCGTAAGACCTTCTACCACATTTCCAGATGTATCTACTGGCAGAATTTCTCCTACTTCAGTAAAGCTTTCACGATGTTTATCTAAATTAATCCGAATCACCGCATAAGTAGCCTTGCTCACAAGGTGAGCTGGCCCCGCAATAGTTACCGTCGTAGGCATAATTTTAGACTCTTTAATGGCAATGTCATTAGGCACTGTCCCCAATGGTTGTGCCTGCACTTGCAATTCTTTTACCATATATTCATCCACCGTAACGGTTACATTTTCAGGGGTCATACTGTCAATGAAAGTCCCTGTAGGTGCTGTAAAGTTAATGGCTATATTTTCCTGTCCTACATGAGCATTCTTTAAATTTACATAGGCTTTCAGTACAGACGGATTAATATCAAAGATAGCATTGCGAGGTCCTCGTAAATGGACACGCACTTCCGTAGGTACACCTTCTACTAAATAGTTAGGATCCAAGTTTTGCACTTGTACTGGTACAGTATATGTCATCTCTATCACAGGATTTTGGTCCTTCATAACAAATACCCACATACCAATGGCACAAAATAGACAAAATAATTTCATCCCCCAATTATGTTTTAAACCTGTTATCCAATGCATCATTTCGATTCACCTCGTTTTATCTTAAGTAAAGAACTGACTGCACTTGGTGTTGGCTCCAATAAGGACAACATAACTGTGCGCAACGTATCTTCTGTGACACCACGGTGAATCTGCCCTCCTAAGGCATAAGAAATTTGTCCCGTCTCTTCGCTAACCACTACCACTAAGGCATCACTTTCTTCACTTTGCCCCAAGGCTGAACGGTGTCGTGTACCCAATTCTTTACTCACATCACGATTTTGACTTACTGGAAGTAAGCTTGCGGCAGTCTCAATACGACCGTTACGAATAATAACCGCTCCATCATGAAGAGGAGATTTCGGATAAAACAGATTCATCAGTAGTTCACTGGTCACAAGTCCATCGATACGAGTCCCCTGCATGGATAATACATCTAACTTCATGTTTCTTTCAAAGACCATGAGAGCCCCTATCTTGCGACGAGACATACTACGGCAAGCAATAACTACTTCTTTCACAATGGATGTGAGCTCTTCTTTAGAAATTTTAGTACGGGATGAGAAAAATCCAGTACCACTACCCAATTGTTCCAAGAGACGTCGTAATTCTGGCTGAAATACAATAGGTAACGCAATCATAAGGACTGCCACACTTTGTTGCATAATCCAACTTATGGTATGCAAACCCATGAAGTGTGCCACAATATTAAGAACAACTAACACACCCAAGCCTTTTAATAAGCCTAAGGCTCTTGTATTTTTAACTAGACGATATAACCAATAAAATAGCGTCGCTACAAATATAATATCTACGATATCTAAGAACCGCAATGTGGCTAATGTAGTTTGTAATTGAAACAGCATAGAATATCTCCTATCCTTTCTAATACAAATAAGGGTACATGCTCATGCATGTACCCTTTTATTGTATCCTATATTGGTATTTTTTTCTAGTAAACCTATTGGTTATACATGGTAAGTTTCGATGAGTACGTCCATGTTACCGCCACAGACCATACCTTCTTTAATCGCCACATCATCGTTCAAATCCACATAAATACGACGAAAACGTTCTTTCTTTTTTAATGCATCTACCGCACTCAAACGAATTTCATTTTCCGCACGGCCACCACCAATGGTGCCAAAGATAGATCCATCAGGATGCACAATCATAGTAGTACCCGCTTTACGTGGTGTAGAGCCATGAGTTTGTAAAATCGTTGTCACTGCCAATGTATCTTGCTTATGTTGTTGTAGATATTCTATAAACTCATACTTCATGTGCATACCTCTTTTTCGATAAAAAACCGCCTTGTTTACGATAGGACACCGCCATGTATTCTGCTACGATGGATAGTGCTATCTCTTCTGGAGTTTGGGCTCCTAAATCTAATCCAATAGGGCCATATAACATATCTAGCTCTTGCTGTGTCCATCCTTCTTCTTTCAACACTTCAAAAGCATGGAAAATACGTTTTTGACTGCCCATCACACCCACATAGGTTGGCAACACATGACGCACTTGGTGCAAGCATATACTATCGAACTCATGAGCTCTAGTGACTACCACAATGCCCGTATACGCATGAAGGTTTAAATTATCCTTTAATGATTTAAAATCTAAATGCACTCGTTTTACACGAGAATCAAAAAAGTTTTCTTGTAAGTATTCCGATCGGTCATCCACTACGGTAACGCCACAACCAATGAATAAAAATTGGTCAGCCACACAACGGCTTACGTGACCAGCTCCTAGTATGAGGACTTCCGGATCTTTTTCTACTGGTTGTAGGAAACACTCCATATCTTCAATAGAAAATAATTGTGGCTCTATTCTTTGAGGTACTGTAAAGCCTTCAATAGCATTGCCATACACCACGTCACCAGTATGGCTATACATCACTTTATCGCCTTGTCGCTCTCCAGATAAAATCGTTACAATCAACGATGATTCATCCTTTGCCATACGTTCTTGCGCAATATCAATCAGATTCATGGTACTACTCCTTTATCTGCTCATATTCCCAAGCAGTGATGGCCTCCATCACACCACCGCCGACAGCTAATGCTTTATCTGATATAGTAAAGCAATGGCTCTCTTCACATCGTGCGTCCACATCCGCTAATTTAAAGCCTTTCGTTACTAATATATTAGAGGCTAAGATACCTCGTAAAGTGCCGGTAATTTTTGCATGCACTGGTACATCCTCTACATAGCCTATGATAGAACCCGCCTCTACTTGATCTCCAATATGACTTTTCGCTACAAATAGACCTTCCGTTGGGGACTTTATCACTCGTTCATGAGTATAGCCTCCCACATTTCCAGGAATCCCCGTATTGGCTAAAGCTGGACCCTCATAAATACATCGTCCTAAGGTATGACCACGCATAGTTTCAACTACAACATGCACATCCTTGCCAGCATTGAATCCGGGACCGCATCCAATGACTAAAGGAGCATCACTTTTTTGAGTTCCCACATTTCGCTTCGCCAAAATGGCATCCACTACAATAGTTGGCTTCATCGTGGTTAGTACTGTTTCATAAGGCTCAGTGACCACAGGAATTGCTTCCCGACTAGCTAATAATTTCGCTACATCTTGTAAGGGTACATGACGTGAGCGCAATCGCTCTAAGATCATTTCCCCTCGATGCACTGCATTCCCATAGGACACTTCTCTACGAATCATGGTAGGAATCGTAATTTCATTAATCACAACAGGATACCCTGCTCGCCACAATCGATAAATAGCGCCAGATGCCACATCTCCACCGCTACGGATGAGAATCATTGGTTTCATAACGTCCTCCTTCGCTCACAATACGATCATAGTCTTCTTTCGTATCAACATCTATACCACTATGCATAGTGCATTGCCTTTCAAGCCATACATATGTAACATGAGGAGCTCCTTCACCTCTCAAAATGACACGCCCTCCCATATCTCCAGTAATTAAGCGTAATGCATCCGCCCAATATCTCCCAAATACTACGGGATTACCTCGTTCTTGGTTCGGTCCATACTGTGGTTGTACAATGGCTTTCTCGTCGCCAATGTCTCTGAAAGTATTACACAAGTCGTCAATGACTTGCACATTCAATAGAGGTTGGTCAATCACACCACATACGATTGCCTCTAAACGTTCTTTCTGTGTGTGTTCCCATTGCAATAAGGCCTCTACTCCTAATCGGATAGATGTGCCCTGCCCCCATTGTGGATGCTCATTAGGCACAGGAATCCCCTGTACCTTATGCACCATATCCTCCACACCCATACATGGGTCAATAACTACCGCTAGAGGTTGTATCCTGCTATACTTCGAGAGGGCACTCTCTAGCAAGGTATGTCCTTGATAGGTCAACAATTGCTTAGCACATCCCATACGCTTCGATTGTCCAGCCCCTAATAATACACATCCTATTGCCATGTTAGTATCCTTTGTATGCAACAATTTTCACGATATCCATTAGCCAACACCACTTTGTGCAATGAAAGGGATTGCAAAGCTTGTAAAAATGCATCCACCACTGTTGAATCCACCGTATCACAACCTGTACAGAATACGATTCGTTTCCCCCGAGCATATTGAAAGACACCTTGCTCGTGTCGTAGCAGTCTCACAACTCCTTCTGGAGTTATCCTATCCCCTAATGGAATCTCCATGATAGCCTGTACTTCTTCTATGCGATGTACATAGTCCTCTGTGAGCGGTTTGCCTAACACCTGCATATTCACTACTGCAATGGTAGTCGCCGTTTTAGTCGGTATCACTGGTTCATGAGGTTTAGGGGCTTTTAACCACTTAGTTTTCGCTCCATCTGCCTCTATGATAATCGACCAATCTGGATGACGCTCTTGTACTCTATCTAGCAACTCTGGATCTAATCCTAGTACCTTATGACCTGCTACGGATTGAAACCAAGAACCCATCCGTCCTTGTGCCAATTGTTGTTCTATATGAGTTTCACCAAGTGTTAGGTCATCCCCATAGTAGGGGTTCCAAGGAGCCACTTGTTCAGATCCCATCTTTGTTGTAGTCGATACCACTACTGGTCGCTCTAGACTAACTGCCACAGCACCTAGTTTAGATACAACAGTTGTTTTGCCACCAGCCCCTACGACAGCAAGTATCCCAGGTTCTAGTAAGGACTCCCAGTACTTCCTATCACTCATCTTGACTCTCCTATTACTTACTCTACTTATTTTTTTGTAACGCCATATATACGCGTTCTGGAATCATTGGCAATGTAGTGACCTCAGCACCTGTAGCATTCAAGATAGCCCCTTGAATAGCTGGACAAGATGTATTGATAACAACTTCCCCAATGGATTTAATACCGTAAGCACCAGTTGGTTCATAGGATTCCACAAAGTCTACACGAACATTACCAGTATCTAACCGTGTTGGTAATTTATAATGCATGAAATTGTTTGTTTCTAACACACCACGAGACGAATAGCGAATTTCTTCATATAATGCCATACCGATACCTTGCACAACACCACCTTCTGTTTGTACAGTGGCTAGGTTTCTATTGACAACAGTACCACAGTCAACTACCGCATAGTAGTTTTCAGGCGTTACTTTACCAGTTTCAAGGTCTACTTTCACCTCTGCAATACCCACCATGAAAGGAGGTGGAGATGTTTGACTACCCCAAGTAGCCATACCGCTTAAGTAATGTCCTTTCGGGCCTGATACAAGTTTCGGTGCTAACTCTTTAGTAGTCATTGTTTTGGAACCATCTTCAGTCCACACTTTTTCCCCATCAAACGAAAGTGTACTTGGATTCACTTCTAAGATACGACCAAATTCTTGCAAGATTTTTTCTTTCAACTCATCACAAGCCAGTTTCGTAGCAGTCCCTGTCACATAAGTCGTACTCGATGCATAAGATCCCGGATCGAATGGTACTACGTCAGTATCTGCTTCATAGACAACCATCATATCCATGGGACAGCCCAAAGTTTCACAAGCAATTTGTGCTAACGCCGTATTGGATCCTTGGCCCATATCTGTCGACCCCGTAAATAACATATACGTACCGTCATCAAGCATGCGCACTTCTACCGAGGCAGAGTCAATATTGGCAATCCCCGATCCTTGGAACGCAAGAGCTACTCCTAAACCACCCCTATAGCGGTCATCGATTTTCCATGATTTTGGACGATTGTCCCAGTGAGACATTTCTTTCGCTTTTTGGATGGCTTCTTTCAATAGACCAGATGCCAACACTTCACCTGGATGGAAGGATTGCGCAGTTTCCCCTACACCAATTAAGTTTTTCAATCGTAAATCAATTTCGTCCACACCCATAGCATGCGCCAACTTCGTAATAGCACACTCCAGTGGCCACAAGGCTTCTGTAGCACCATACCCACGGAACGCACCGCCTGGCATATGGTTTGTATACACTACATTAGATTCATAACGAATCGCTTTCGTTTTGTTATATAGAGGCAAGGATTTATGTTCTCCTGCTGTGAAAGTTGTCAACGCATGACTACCATGTGCTCCTGCATCGGATACAGCTACCATGTCAATAACTTGGATAATACCATCTTTTGTGGCACCTACACGAACTTTCCAATCCCTTGCATGTCGGCTAGTGGAACAGTTATTCGCTTCGTGACGATCGTATACGATATAGGATGGTTTTTTTAATTTCCATGTGACAAAAGCTGGGAACATTTCTGTACAACCCGTTTGTTTAGAGCCAAAACCACCGCCAATACGAGGCTTGATAACACGAATTTGAGCCGCAGAAAGCCCCAAAGCATGCGCCACATGTCTACGAATATGGAATGGTACCTGTGTCGAACTTGTAATCACAAGACGATTAAATTGGTCTATGGTAGCAAAGGTCCTAAAAGTTTCCATCGCCGATTGTAAGGTGGCTTGGTCAAAGTAAGACTCTTCTACCACATAATCACATTTTTCCAATTCCGTTTCTAAATCACCCACTACATGACTATAGGAACAAGCAATATTTCGCTTAGGGTCTCCTCCTACTGGGAAGTTATAGTGAAAGTCATCTTCAGCGTGAATGATGCTAGGATGATCGATAGCTGTATGCATATCCAAGACTGGTTCATAGACCTCATATTTTACTTTGATAAGAGGCATAGCTTTCAATGCTGTCCGTTCATCCACAGCCACGACTAAAGCTACTTCATCCCCCACATAGCGAACCACTTGATCTAAAATCAACATATCATACGCAGATGGCTCTGGATAACTTTGACCAGCTAAGGTAAATCGAGTTTGTGGCACGTCTTTATAGGTATATATTGCTTCCACACCAGGTATTTTTAAAGCGGCATCAATATTAATATCCACAATTTTAGCAAAGGCATGAGGACTGCGAAGTATCTTAATACATAAGGCATTGGATGGAATAAAATCTTCTGTATAGGCGGCTTTACCACTTAAAATCGTTGTGGAGTCTGTTTTTTTATAACTTTGTCCTAAATGTTTCATAGTGTTTTGCCTCCTAAAAATTTACGAATCCCTCGCATATGCGATTCATAACCAGTACAACGGCATAAATTGTTGTTTAGGTAAGCTTTAATTTCCTCATCAGTAGCATTTGGGTATTTACGGCTTAATGCAATGGCACTCATCATCATGCCAGTTGTACAGTAGCCACATTGATCAGCCCCTTCTTCAGCCAAACAATCCGCTAATTCTGCAGCTTCCTCCGCTACACCTTCTAAGGTAGTGATTTCATGACCCACAGCTCTGAATGTAGGGTATGCACAAGATAATATAGGATCACCATCTACCCATACAGTGCATAAACCGCAGTTTGTTGTATCACAGCCGCAACGTACACTGTAAAAGCCTAAGTTACGCAATGTTTCTAATAACATTTCATCCGTTTCGATGAGAATATTTCGTTTCACTCCGTTCACTTGTAACATTATTTCCATTGTGCCACCTCTTTTACCAATCGTTTAAACATGTTTTTTGCCATCTCTAAGCGATACTCTGCACTTGCATGTGAGTTACTTTGAAAGGATAAATCCTCTTGAATCAAGATTACCGCTTCATCCAAAGCATCCAATCCTTTTTCATTAATAATCTGGCAGGATTTCGCAGCTAATGCTGGTTTACCTGGTCGACAACCAATATATACCGAGTAGCCTTGATCATCTAATCGTGCAGATCCCGTTAAATAAGGAAAATCTGAAGTAGATTTCCGTAATGCTTCAATCGCTACGGGTACTTCTTGTTTTGGCACAATAATTTCAAGTAATAAATCTCTTGTTCCATACGTTAAATATTGTTCTATCGGCATACGGCCCGCTTCAAACAAACGTACTTCTGCTCGTAATGCTAATAAGGCAGGAATAATATCAGAGAAACCGAACTTTGCTGCTACCGATCCCCCCATGGTAGCCATACTGCGGAATTGAACACCTAAAATATCTTTCACAGCTTTTGGGAGCACTCCTCTACAGAATGTTTTAAATGGTTCGTACACCTCTACATCTCGTTGTGTAGCCATGGCACCAATGCGGTATTCCGTTTCGTCCTCTACAATATAACGGAGACCTAATTCAGACAAGTCAATCACCATAGGCCATTTACGATTTCCCAATCGCGTCCAGCAACCACCAGCTAAGATAGGTGCCATCTTTTGCTTCACCATGAGTGCATGTGCCTCTTCTACTGTTTTAGGCTGTTGCACTTGCATAAACATAAGCATACTTATACCTCCTGACTCCAACATCTCTATATCCTTATTGTACCATGTATATGAAGATTTTGGCATATGAATTATCTCAGATACTAAGCATCTATATATGCATAATCCATATACATCATATGTTACTCACAATCATTGCTATAAAAATAGGCATACACAAACTACTTCGAACTACAATGAATCTATCATTATTCGAGACTAAGTTTATGTATGCCTAATATCAACTTTATATGAGATATAGTTTGCAAGATGTTTAATTACTTTTATAGATCTCTCTATATCCTTCTGTTTGTTTCTCTACAACCTGCTCTATATCTTCTAAAATATCTTCAGGAATGTCTTCAACAATGCATCGATCCACTTGGAAAATTGCACATGTACCACAAGAAGAGCTTAACCACCTCGGTACAGGCTGTAAATGTACAGTAATCGCTCTTTGTTTACAAAACTGTTCAAATTGTATAGCTCCAAAATGAGAATAAAATGTTGCTACATATTCCATATTATTGTTTTGTAACAGTGAGGATATACTCACCATTCTCTTCTTTAGACACGATTGTATAACCTTGAGCCAATACAAATCGAGTAATATTTTCTACCGCTGTTTTAGAATCAGATTGCACAGTATATTGACTTTCACCTGATGCCATTGCTTTTTGTACCATAATAACTGGTTCTGGACAAGATAGTCCTCTTACATCAATCATGCTTACCTCCTATGTTTCCTATTTACGCATATTTTTAACAGCAATTACTAAGGCAATCACAAAACCTACACCTACCGCAATTTGGCCCGCTACTGGAACACCTGTACCAGTGGCTGCTAATCCAAAGTTATGTGCGAATGCTGCGCCTGCTGCTAGGCCCACTACTGTAATTGTGGAATCGGAGTTACCTTCACCAGATAAGATTAATTGACGCAATGGACAACCACCCATTAATGTACAGCATAAACCTGCCAAGGCCATACCTAAGAAGTTCCACAATCCATCTGTATGCGCAATTGGTTGTTTCACAAAACCAGGATGGAAGTTACCTACAGAAATGTTCACTAGGAACGCTGCTACAAGAATTGCAATAAAACCAAGAATTAATTTTGTTTCTTTAAATAGAATGATATCCCGGATACCACCTACCATACAAAGACGGCTATATTGTGCCAAGCCACCTACTACTAAACCAGCTGCCAAAGAAATCCACAACGGAGCATGAATGGCACCTGGTCCTTTTTCAGTAAAGAAAATGAACGCTGGCGCTGCCACCACAAGACCTAATAGAATCACCTGTGCTGCTGGCATAATATAGGAGTCCATTTTAGATACAATATAGGTTCTACCCAAGGAATAACCACGTTTTAAGAATACTGTGCCTACTGCAATACCACCTGTGAATCCTAATAGACCCATGATTGCATTCCAGTCACCACCTGCTAAGCGCAAAATCATACGGAATGGACATCCTAAGAAAATAAGACAACCAATCATAGTAAAGAATCCTAAGGTAAATCGTGTTGCTGGAGCGGAACCACCTTTAGCAGATCGCTCTCCACGGAACCAAGATAATAAAAAGGCTCCTAACACTAATCCAATAATCTCTGGTCGAATATATTGAACTGGTGCTGCTCTATGCAGACCCAAGCCACCTACAGAATCACGAATGAAACAGGCAATACAAAAACCCATATTTTGTGGGTTTCCCGCTAGCACTAACAAACTAGCAATCGCACCAATAATTAATCCAGCAATAATAATTCTTTGCTTTTCACTTATTACACTCATAGTACCTCTCCTACTAAACATTACCTCTTCGACTAGTTTACTTCAGTCCCTACAAATTGATATTTTGCACGCATTACTTTATACTAATTATAATATACATATTAAAAGGAGTTATAATTATGAAGTCTATCTATGCAGATAATAGCAGTACCTCTTTCCCGAAAGCGCCCACTGTAGCGCAAGCTATGTATGATTACATTTCCTATAATGGAGCTTCTGTTCATCGCTCCTCTAACGAAGATGCGTACCAAGTGGAACGTTTGATCCTAGAAACACGCCAACAGTTACAACAACTATTAGGTGGACCTAGTCCAAAATACATCATCTTTACTCCCAATGTGACAACTAGTCTAAATATGGTCTTACAAGGTCTTTTTTCCGCTGGTGATCACCTCCTAATCTCCAGTTTAGAGCATAACGCAGTCATGCGTCCGCTCCATCAATTATCTATGAAAGGTGTTTCTTACTCCACTATTCCAAGCACACCTCAAGGTAAAATGATTACCTCCACCTTAGAATCACTTCTCTTACCTACTACAAAGGCTATTCTAGTGACTCATGTCTCTAATGTATGCGGTACCATACAACCTATCGCTGAACTCGGAGCTTTTTGCAGAGAACACAATCTATTATGTATCGTAGATGCTGCCCAATCAGCTGGTATCTTACCTATCCATATGAAAGATATGAATATCGACATTCTATGCTTTACTGGTCATAAAGGGTTACTTGGACCTCAAGGCATCGGCGGCTTTCTCCTTACTAAAGATGTAGCTCATCAAATACAGCCCATACTAAGTGGTGGCACAGGCAGTTTTTCTCATACCTTAGAGATTCCCACTACCTTTCCCGATCGCTTTGAACCAGGTACGCCCAATATTCCTGGAATCCTCGGCCTCCATGCTAGTCTATCCTATCTCAATACAATAGGTATCGAGAGTATTTACCAACATGAATTGTCTTTGACCAAGCAATTCATATGTGGTTTGCAAGAATTATCGAAATATACTATTCACGGAATTCCCGACATTCAAAATCGGATAGCCGTGATTTCTATTTCTCCTACTCATTGTGATCCAGCAGAACTGGCTCACAAACTGGAACAAGATTATCATATTATCACTAGAGTTGGGTTGCACTGCGCTCCTACTGCTCATCAAGTACTAGGTACCTATCCTAGAGGAACAGTTCGCTTTTCCTTTGGCTACCACAACACAGCTGATGAAGTAGATACTATATTAAATAGCTTAGATCTATTACAACACAAACACCCTTATAGCTAGAATATTACATATTAAAAATAAAGTAAGCACCAATTATACATATAATTGGTGCTTACCTATTTTCGTGCTACTTTCTGTATAAAGAAAGCACTTATATATGTAACCTAAGTCTAACCATATACAGTATTTTGATTAAATAGATTGATTTCTACGAACTTTACGTTCTGCTTTCCATTTATCCAAACGAGCAATCGCTTTTTCACGACGAGTTTTTTGGACCACATGCGTTTCATTGCCATAGCCATTTAACAATACATTAAGAATGACTGCCATTAAGCTACCGAATGTAATACCACTATGAAGAACAATTTTTAACCATTCAGGGAAATGATTATAGAAACTTGGTACTGCTAACGGAATCATACTCACACCAATACTGATGGCTACAATCATAAGATTGTAAGTACCATCAAATTGTACTTTAGATAAAGAGCGAATACCACTCGCAATAATCATACCAAACATAGCAATACCAGCGCCACCTAATACAGGGTTAGGAATACTTGCTACAACCGCTGCCATTTTAGGGAATAATCCTAATGCTACTAAAATAACACCAGAAGCAGCTACTACGAAACGGCTTTTTACGTTTGTTACAGCTACTAAACCTACGTTTTGCGCAAATGCTGTATGTGGGAAACTATTTAAGAATCCACCAATCATAGTTGCAAAACCATCTGCACGTAAGCAATCAGCCAATTCTTTTTTACCAATTGGTTTCTCAACGATTTCACCAATTGCAATACAGTCACCAGTCGTTTCTGTCATAACAACAAGCATAACAATGACCATAGAAATAATAGAGGAAAATTCAAATGTTGGCCATCCGAACGCTAATGGTGTTACGACTGCAAACCATTCTGCTTGACCAACGGCCCCTAAGTTAGCTACACCCAGTGCCATTGACGCTAATGTTCCAACTACTAAACCTACTAAAACTGCTACATTACTCCAGAATCCTTTACCAAATCGATACACTGCTACTACGATTGCCAATGTTAAGGTAGCCAGTAGCAAGTTAATTGGACTCGCAAATTCAGGTGAACTAGGGTTACCTCCCCCTACCCAACGAACGGATACAGGCATTAATGTAATACCGATAATTGTAATAATAGTACCTGTAACTACAGGTGGAAAAAAGCGGATTAAACGACTAAATAGATGAGAAATCAAGAATGTGACTATCCCGGCTACGATAACGGCCCCGTAAATACTTGTCATACCATGCTCTTGACCAATTAAAATCATTGGAGATACCGCAGCAAATGTAATCCCTTGAATCAAAGGAATTTTTGCGCCGATTTTCCAAAATCCTAACGTTTGGATCAAAGTGGCAATACCACAAGTAAATAAATCTGCGTTAATTAATTGAATCAACTGCGCCTCTGATAACCCCATAGCTTGTGCTATGATAATTGGAACCGCTACTGCTCCTGCATACATTGCCAATACGTGTTGTAAACCGTAAGCAAACAATTTAGGAATTGGTAACATTCCGTCTACATGATTAACTCCCTGAATTTGATGTGCCATATGAATCACCTCATATTACTTAATAGAATATACTAGTCTTATGCTTATATCATGTTTTGAATTTTAGACATCATCTGATGAAGTAGCAAGCACTCCCATACTTGCTACAACATCGAACTTCATAGACTGAGCACACTCTCTCCCTTACTGATTATTTTCGATATCCAGTTTTCTCAAGTGGTAAAGAACGACGTTCCATACCGTCCAAACGATTATATGCATTGGCAATAGCTGGAGCAATTGGGATACTACTGATTTCCCCAATACCTTTAGCACCATATGCATATTGGTCTGGTGTACCTTTTTCTATGAATGTACATTTAATTTCTGGACGTTGTGTAGCTCTTAACAAGCCTAATGTGCCATATTTTGTAACTACCTTACCTTCATTGTACTTGAAGTCTTCTGTTACACCATAGCCCATACCCATGATAGCTCCACCCTCTACTTGCCCTTCACAAGATTGTGGGTTTACAACTCGTCCTACATCATAGGCCACATGAAGTTCACTTACTTTGTTATCATCTCCAATCGTAGCTACGCAAGCTCCATATCCATAAGCCACATGGCTCTTAGGATGATCTTTGTCCGAATCAAATGGATCCGTAACGCCAAGGAACTCTTCATAAACTTCTATTCCTTCAAGTTCAGCTAACGTTTTAGTGGCTAACAATTCTGCTAATTTTATAGCCGCTCTACGTGTTGCTTCCCCTGTAAATACCGTTTGTCGTGATGCTGTTGTAGTTCCAGAGTTTGGTGTACGTTCCGTATCTGGTGCTTCTACTATAATTTGATCTGGAGACAATTTTGTGGCTTCACATACAATCTGAGATGCCACTGTGCCTACACCTTGACCAATACATGCAGCAGATGTACGGATGCGTACTTTACCATCACGGACTTCTAAAATAACTCGACCAGTATCTGGCAATCCTACACCAACCCCACTATTTTTCAAGCAAATCGCAAGGCCTGTTCGATCACTCGCATAGTATGCATCTTTTACTGCTTCTAAGCATTCAGCTATACCAGTATCCGGTGTACATAATTGTCCATTCGGCAAGTAATCACCAGGGCGAACCGCATTTTTATAACGGAATTCCCAAGGATCCATGCCTACCTCTTTAGCTAGTAAGTCAATATTGATCTCTTGTCCAAATATAGTTTGTGTTACACCAAAACCACGGAATGCACCACCTGGTACAGTATTCGTATACACACAAATACCATCCATAGAGAAATGTTCAAAATTATATGGTCCACTAGAGTGTGTACCTGCCCGTTGTAATACTGGGCCACCTAAAGATGCATAAGCACCACAGTCGGATACAATTTTAACTTTTGTAGCTAACAATTTACCATTTTCATCACATGCCGTAGTAATATCCATTTCCATAGCATGACGTTTCGGATGTACATCTAAACTTTCTTGACGAGTTAATTGTACTTTCGTTGGAAGTCCAGTTTTCCAAGCTACAAGTGCTGCATGATGTTGCACACTCATATCCTCTTTACCACCGAAACCGCCACCTACTAACATACTATGTACCTTAACTTGAGATTCTTCCAAGCCTAACATACGAGATACTTCATGTTGCTCATCATAGATACTTTGTCCACCTGTGTATAATTGTATGCCATCTTCTGTTTTCACAGCAATTGCACACTCAGGTTCCATAAATGCATGATCTGTTTGTGGTGTAGAGTAATGTCTTGTTACCACATGAGCCGCATTGGCAATGACTTCATCAGCATTCCCACGATTTAACGCTTGATGAGATAGGATATTTCCATTTGGATGTAATAATGGTGCATCTTCTGCCAAAGCTTCTTCTGGAGTTAATACAGGTTTTAATTCTGTATAATCTACCGTTACCAAATTACATACTTCTTGCAAATATTTTTTCTCTTTTACTGCTACTACAGCAATAGCATCACCTACATAGCGAGTAATATCTCCTTCTGCAATCATAACATCCCAGTCAGGAACAATATGACCTGTTTTATTGAAAGGTACATCTTTCGCCGTTAATACAGTCACACATTGAGGATGTGCCAAAGCTTCTTCAATATGGATTGCATCAACACGAGCACGTGGATATTTAGAACGAATCGCTTTGGCATAAATCATGCCATCTACCACCATGTCATCTGCATATAATCCTGTACCCAATGCTTTTTCAGCTGCATCTATACGATGTAAGCGAGATCCTACAGTACCATCTGCATCATTTTTAGGAACTGGTGCGTTCTCTTTAAATAAACGAGCAGCTAATAAAATAGCATCTTCAATTTTTACATATCCTGTACAACGACAAATATTTCCTAATAAAGCTTTTTGAACATCTGCCCTTGTAGGTTCTAATGTAGTGTCCAATAATGCTTTAGCACTGATAATCATGCCTGGAATACAGAAACCACATTGTACAGCTCCACATTCCGCAAAAGCATATACATACACTTCTTTTTCACGTTCTGTAAGGCCTTCAATGGTAATAATTGATTTGCCTTCCATTTGCGAAACTTTACCTATACAAGCTTTTACCTTTTTCCCATCAATGAGAATTGTACAAGCTCCACAAGCACCTGCACTACAACCGTCCTTTGTTCCGGTTAAGCGTAGGTCATCACGAAGATAATCCATTAGTCGTTTATCTTCTTCCACCTCACGCCAAATACCGTTAACTTGAAATCGGTACATACAGAGACCTCCCTCCAATTATTGTTGGAATTCCCCTTTATAGGCTTCCACTAATTTTCTATCTTGCACCACATGGTGCCCACGTAAAAATACATCATCTATTCGACCATGTACAGTCATTCCTTCATAAGGTGTATAATCTGACCGACTATGAGTTTTATCCGAAGTCATACATTCTGTTACATCTGGTGAAAGTATCACAATATCCGCATCACTTCCTACCTGTAACGTTCCTTTTTTTGGATATAATCCATATAACTTAGCTGGTGCTTCGCTAGTTAATTTCATATATTCTACCGGGTCGATTCGTCCACTATGAACAAACATATCCCACATTAG
This sequence comes from Veillonella sp. VA141, assembly GCF_003992175.1. Classification (NCBI taxonomy): domain Bacteria; kingdom Bacillati; phylum Bacillota; class Negativicutes; order Veillonellales; family Veillonellaceae; genus Veillonella; species Veillonella sp. VA141. The sequence goes on along the minus strand of NZ_RQVM01000004.1, from coordinate 110,280 downwards.
AATCATCCGCTCTTCTACACCTGGCAAACCACCTGGTGTTTTCGTAAAGTCACCAAGACCCTGCGCTTTTTGCGCTAATGTATAATTGCAGTGATCCGTACATAAAGTTTGGAAAACTCCACGTTCTACCGCTGCTTGCAAAATCTCCACATCTCTTTGTTTTCTAAGAGGTGGACTTAAGATATATCTCAATCCTTTTCCATCCGGCTGATTATACAATTCATCTGTCAGTAATAAGTATTGAGGACAGGTTTCACAGGTCACTTTTGCCCCATTCTTTCTGCGTTCCTCAATCACATCTAATCCTGCTGCAGAGCTCACATGTACAATATGTACTGGATAATCTGCTAATTCCCCTAGTCGAATGAAACGATGCATTGCTTCTGCTTCTATGGTATCTGGTTTTGAAAGCGGATGATACTTTGCTTCTGTATCTCCTTCCTCTCTCATTTCCTGTACCTTAGCTGCAATCATCGCTCCATTCTCACAGTGGGCTGCCACCAACGCACCGGTTGGGGCGATTGCTTTGATTGCTTCATAAATTGACCGATCGTCAATACTAAAGCTGTAGGCCATATATACTTTGAAGGATGCGACGCCTTCTTCAACGACCTTAGGAATTTCCGCTGCTACTTGCTCATTCATATCTAATAATTCCATATGAAATTTATAGTCACAAGAGCAACGTCCTTCCGCCCGTTTCTTATCGCGTCGCAAACCTTCTAACAAAGATTCTTCAAAAGGCGATGCAAAATTAATAATCGTCGTGGTCCCCCCCATAATGGCTGCTTTTGTACCACTTTCAAAATCGTCTGCCGTGGTGGCAAAAGCGTTGGTCATTTCAAAATGGGTATGTGTATCGATTCCTCCAGGCAACACATAGCGCCCTTTTGCATCGATTCGTACATCTCCTGGTTTTGCCTCAATATGAGGAGCTACCTCTACAATTGTATCGTTTTCAATTGCTATCGTCCCTTGCATGACTCCCGTTGGGAGTACAAGATATCCTTGTTCAATGAGTATCATAGATATAATATGGAAGTTCTTTAATGAACGCTTCCACAACTCCTTTCAACACCTCTGGTAAGGCATCAATCGCTGTGCGACCCGTAGCGCCTTGGAAACGATATCCGCATTCCTTACCTTGAATATAAAAGCCGTCATTATCGCTTGCTAATAAGCGTTCTTCATCAATAAAATATGTCAATTTATCTTTATATGGGAAACATGGTTGTACGCAATGACAAGCACAGTTACCACATTCATTACAAGACTCATCAATATGAATAATTAATTTTTTACCATCTACAGTAATACATTCATTCGTTCTATTTGGACATACACGTACGCAAGTACCACATACAACACGGCATTCATGATTTTTGTCATGAGCTGTTGGGAAACCTGGTTGCTCTTCGCGTTTTTTCTTAGCAGCTGCAGATTTTTTGTATGTTGGAGCTGTTCCCATTGCCTCCGCAAAAGATTTGATTTCTGTTGGTTTAATTACCTTAGCAGTATCGTAATCTTCTGCTTCTACTAATTTAGCCAAGTTATCCAATTGGTTATAACCTAAACCTTGTAATAAGGTTGTACATACTGTGATTGGCCAAATACCTGTGCGGAATAAAGCTGCAATATTTTTCGCATCTGCACCACCGCTATAAGACATTGGTAAGCGTTCGCCAAATGTTTCACTCAATAATTGAGCTACACCGATAGATAATGGTAATAAGGATTTACCAGACATATACATTTGCTCACCTGGTAATTCTTTTTCGTGAATCGAAACAGGGAATGTATTTGTCAGTTTCACACCGAACACTAAACCTTCTTCTTCTGCAATCGTCAACAATCGTTCAATCATTGGCACTGCTTCTTTAAAAGATAAGTCTACTTCAAATTGATGTGCATCAAAATCAATATATCCAAATTCTGCTTGATCTAATAATTCTCTTACACGATCATAGCCTAATAATGTTGGATTACATTTTAGATATAAATTTAGATGTTTTTCTTTCATTAGGTATGTACAAATCGATTCAATTTCGCCTGCAGGACAGCCGTGCATTGTGGATAATGTAATACCTTGGCAAATGTTGTCATCAATATTTCGAATGTACTCTTCTGTTACATTTTTAAATTGATGTACATTAGCTAATGCCCATTCTTCGCATTCTTTCCAAACTGGTTTAGTACGTGCTGCACGTAAACATTCCATATAGGAATCTACATCTTCACTTTTAATGCCCGCTAAGTTGTAGCCAACACTCATAATAAAGATGAATCCATCTGGATCGCCGATGCCCCATTCTTTACTAATTAATTTAATAGCAAACCATGCTTTAATGTATTCATCAGCAGCTGCATGGCAATGGTACTCAGAGGACCATTCCACATTGTATGCTTCATCTTTTGAATAAATACATGGTCTTGGGATACCCAATTCTTCACCGAACATAATTTGTACTGTTTTTAATTCTAAGAATCGGGAACCCCCAACATAGGCTGCTACTAAGTTTTGAGCTAATTGAGTATGTGGACCTGCTGCAGGGCCTAATGGATTTTCCAGGTTACGACCAAATAAGGATAACCGTTGATCCGTACCTGTTGTGTGCATGCGCTCCACATTATATACTCGATTGTGGGTAGCATATTCTGTTAGAATATGGTTCATTAAATGTCCGAAACTTACCGGATACATGATATCGCTCATAGTATTCACTCCTTACTGAAAGTGTATTATGGGACTAATCGTTTCCATAAACGATGGGAAATTTGTCGTACTTCTCGTAGCAATTCTTCTTTATTCATGCCACATAATTGACGATCTAGCATACGTACCTTACCACCAGAAATAGTTGTAATTACATTAAGACCATTTAGGCCAAATAGTAAATGACCATTAATATTATCAGCATGTAAATCTGTTCTAGGAATATAATCTAAAACAATTACATCTGCTTCTGCCCCCGGTGTCAAGGTACCAACTTTTACAGAGAAGAATTTTTCAATCATTGCTGGGTTAGTGTTGAATAACATATGTGGAATTTCAGTCCAACCAACATTTGGATGTTGCATGTTATGTTTCACTAAGCAATTTGCTACTTTGTAGGATTCTAACATATCGCTAGTATATCCATCTGTACCAAGACCCACTGGAATACCTGCTTCCATAAGTTTTAATACATTAGGTGCTCCTACCGCATTACCCATATTACTTTCTGGATTATGAGCCACCATGGTGCCAGTTTCAGCTAATACCTTTACTTCACTATCATCTACATGGATACAATGTCCAGCAATCGTTTTTGGTCCTAGGATGCCATCTTCATGCAAGCGATGCACTGCGCGCATACCATATTTCTCTTGGCTATCTTCTTGATCTGTAGTACCTTCTGCTACATGGATGTGATATCCCAAATTGTCTACGTTTTGTTCACGAACATAAGCCAATGTATCTTTACTCAATGTGAAAGATGCATGTAACCCCATCATAGCTGCGATTGTTTCAGGATTTTCTTTTGCTTCTTTACCAAAGCGTACGTTTTCTGCTACAGCTTTCTCCATTTCCTCTTGTCCATTCCGATCACTTACTTCATAGCACAAGCAAGAACGAACGCCGAAGTCTTGAGCAACTTCGCTAATAACAGATAAGCTACCTTCTGTTTCCCCATAACTTGCATGATGGTCAAATATGGAAGTCACACCATTTTCGATACATGCCATATAGGTCACAATAGCACTTGCCCAGACGTCTTCTTTAGCAAGACGTTTATCTAGGTAGAACCACAATCCATCTAAAATTTCTTTAAAATTTGTTGGGTTATTACCAGGGATATATAATCCGCGGGCTAAGGCAGAATAAATATGGTGATGAGCATTGACAAAACCAGGCATAATCAAGCGCCCATGAGCATTTACTCGATATGCTTTTGGATATTGTTTGCGCAATGTTTCGTATGAGTCTACTGCCACAATTTTAGTGCCATCCATTAATACGCCACCGTCTTCAATAATCGGTTGTAATGGATTGCGTGTAACGACAGTTCCTTTTCCTAATAAAATCATAGATAGGCTCCTTTCTATGAAAAACAGTATTCAATGAAATACTACTATTATAATTCGATGTGAGTGCCTGTTTTTCCTTCAATACCTTCTCTAGATTTTTCTAGTTGTGTGATAATTGCTTTTCTACCTGCTTTAGATTTAGCAAAAGCTACAGCTGCTTCCATTTTTGGTTTCATAGAGCCTGCTGCAAATTCACCATTGTCGATATGTTTTTGTGCTTCTTCTACTGTAATATGTTCTAACCATTGTTGGTTTTCTTTACCATAATTAATCGCTGCTTTTTCAATAGCTGTTAAGATAATCAATACATCTGCATCAACTTCTTGTGCTAGTAAGCTACTAGTCCAGTCTTTATCAATAACTGCAGATGCACCTGTTAAATGATTGCCTTCACGAACTACAGGGATACCGCCACCACCGCAAGCGATTACTAATTCATGACCGATTAAGCCTTTGATAGCTTGTAATTCAATGATTTCTTTTGGCGCTGGAGATGCTACTACACGGCGATAGCCACGACCTGCATCTTCTTTTACCACATAATCATATTGGTTCACTGCATGTACAGCTTCTTCTTTTGTCATAAAGTGACCAATTGGTTTTGTTGGATCTAAGAATGCTGGATCATCTGCATCTACACGAACTTGTGTAACCATTGTTGTCACAGGTAAATCTGTAATACCTCTGTTCAACAACTCTTCACGCAATGCGTTTTGTAAATCATATCCGATATACGCTTGGCTCATGGCTACGCATACAGACAACGGAGTATTAGGTTGACCTTCTACTTCTCTAGTTAATGCAGCCATAGCATTATTGATCATACCGATTTGAGGGCCATTACCATGAGTAACGATCACATCACAATCTGCTTCAATTAAATCTACGATTGCTTTCGATGTTTCTTTCACCGCAATCATTTGTTCTGGTAATGTATTGCCTAGGGCATTGCCCCCTAAAGCGATAACAACACGTTTTTTCATAGGGTACCTCTCTATGGTGTATATATTCCTAACTACTTTGTAGGGATTAAAATAAGGGACTGTCTGAACAGACAGCCCCTTTGCTCTTAGCGGAGAACTCTTTCTGTTCCCTTTTCTTCTAGCTCTTTTAATAATTCTACTGGATTTTCAAATTTGCTTAATAAAATCATAGCAGCAATTACATATGGTTTATAGCTTGCTTCTTTGTAAAGAGGTACACGATAACGATCAAATACGGATGCGTCAACTTCACCTTCTTCACAGCTTAAGCCAGTGATATCAGCTGGTAAGCAATGTAAGTATAATGCTTTACCGTCTTTTGTAAGACTCATCATATCTTCTGTGCAAGCCCAATCTTTATGTTGTGCATTTTGTTCTAATAAACGACCTTCTAATTCTTTAATGCCTGCTGTATCGCCTTTGCCATATAAGTCAGTTCTTTCTTCCATTGCTGCGAAAGGTGCCCAGGATTTAGGATATACGATATCAGCATCTTTGAAAGCTTCTTTCATGTCGTTTGTACGTTTGAAAGATCCGCCACTAGCTTGTGCTTGTTTTTTAGCAACTTCTTCAACTTCTGGCATTACTTCGTATCCTTCTGGATGCGCTAATACAACTTCCATACCTAAACGAGTGAATAAACCGATAGCACCTTGTGGTACGGAAAGCGGTTTACCATAGGATGGGGAGTATGCCCAAGTCATAGCCACTTTTTTACCTTTTAAGTTTTCAAGTCCACCAAATTCATTGATAAGGTGAGCTGTATCAGCCATCAATTGTGTTGGATGGTCAATATCACATTGTAAGTTTACCAATGTAGGACGTTGTTCTAATACACCGTCTCTATGGCCTTCTTCTACTGCATCAGCTACTGCATGCATGTATGCATTACCTTTACCGATATACATATCATCACGGATACCGATGATGTCAGCCATGAAGGAGATCATGTTAGCTGTTTCACGTACAGTTTCGCCATGAGCGATTTGAGATTTTCCTTCATCTAAGTCTTGTACTTCTAAACCTAATAAGTTACAAGCAGATGCGAAGGAGAAACGAGTACGAGTGGAGTTATCACGGAATAAGGAGATACCTAAACCACTGTCGAATACTTTTGTAGAGATATTGCGCTCACGCAATGCACGTAATGCATCAGCTACAGCCCAAACAGCTTGTAATTCGTCGTCTGTTTTTTCCCAAGTCAAGAAGAAGTCATTGTTGTACATGTTTTTTGTGTCTAACTTAGCTAATGCGTCTACACATTTTTTGAAATCTGCCATTTTTTGCACCTCATTAATAATTTATAGCTTTATAAAATGTAAACTATTATTTGCAATAGTTTGTAGGTAAGATTGCATATACTGCTGCACATGTTACAAGGTCTTGTTTCCATGTGATTTCGTTAGGAGCATGTGCTTGTGCTTCTGCGCCAGGACCGAAACCGATACAAGGAATACCATTACGTCCCATGATGGATACGCCATTTGTAGAGAATGTCCATTTATCAGTTAATGGGCGAGCTTTACGTTCTGCCAATGTAACTTCTGCACCAATACGTTCTGTACCGTATAAGGAGATGTAAGATTCTTCCAATGCTTTTGTTACTTTATGATCTTTAGGAATTACCCATGTTGGGAAGTAGCATTCGATTGGATATGTTAAACCAGTCCAGGATGGACGAGCATATTCGTACATGGATACTTTTGCACCGTATTTTTGTACAGCTGGTAAATCTTCGATTTCTTTTAAGCAACTTTGCCATGTTTCACCTGCTGTCATACGACGGTCAAGAGATACTGCGCAAGAGTCTGCTACTGCACAACGGCTTGGGGATGTGTAGAAAATTTGGGAAGTTGTTACTGTGCCACGGCCCAAGAAACGAGCTTCTTCATAATGGTCAGGGTTGAATTTTGGATCCAACATTTTTTCTAAGCCACGAACACGAGTAGTCTCTGTAGAATTGTTTGCATTTAATGCACGAACATCTTGTAAAATGTCAGCCATTTTATAGATTGCATTATCACCGCGATCTGGTGCAGAACCATGGCAAGATACGCCTTCTACATCGATACGGATTTCCATACGACCACGTTGACCGCGATAGATACCGCCATCAGTTGGTTCTGTGGATACTACGAATTCTGGACGAATGCCACGTTCTTTAATAATGTATTCCCAGCACAATCCGTCGCAATCTTCTTCTTGTACTGTACCAACTACTAATACACGGTATTTATCATTCAATAAACCTAAGTCTTTCATGATTTTCGCACCGTATACTGCGGATACGATACCACCTAATTGGTCAGATACACCACGACCACCGATTTCAGTGTCGCTTTCAAACCCCTCATATGGATCAAAGTTCCAGTTATCACGGTTACCAATACCTACTGTATCAATATGTCCGTCAAAAGCAATCAATGTTTTACCAGTGCCCATATAGCCAAGAATGTTACCCATAGGATCCACTTCTACTTCATCGAATCCTAAGTCTTTCATTTCTTTTTCAATGCGGCGAACGTGTTGTTCTTCTTCCGCACTTTCACCAGGGAATGCGACGATTTCTCTTAAAAATTTTGTCATCGCTGGTCCATAAGCTTCTGCTGCTTTTTTTACTGCTTGTAAATCCATTACCATTTCCTCCTTAAACACACATATACGTATACGTTAAAGTTAAAATTAACTGTATATGACTTAAATAGTTAGATTAAAATTTTCCTTGCCACACAATTTCTTGATAACGTGTTGGGTCAGTGTCTCCTTCTGTGGAGAAGCAAAGTACTTTAGAATCTTTAGTAAGTCCTAATTCTTCTTTCAAATCTTTATATTCTTCCATAGTCATAGCAGCTGCTACTAAACCAAATGGAACAGCTCCAGATTCTCCAGAGATAATGCTTGCATCACCTTTGATTGGTGCTGCAGACATTCTCATACCTAAGGATGCTACCCAATCTGGTGCAGATACAAATACATCCACATGGTTTTTCAAAATATCCCAAGAAATCGTATTTGGTTCTCCACAAGCGAGTCCTGCCATGATTGTTTGTAAGTCGCCACCTACGATACGTAAATCTCCATCGCCTGCTTTAGCGCCTTTGTACAAGCAATCCGCTGCAGATGCTTCTACTACTACAATTTTAGGTTTCACAGGTGCATTTTTATAACGATTTACCACATAACCAGTAACAGCACCAGCTAAGGAACCAACTCCTGCTTGTACAATTACGTGTGTAGGTACATCTACGCCAGCTTTTTCTAATTGTTCAGTAGCTTCTAGAGCCATTGTACCGTAGCCTTGCATGATCCATGTAGGAATTTCTTCATAGCCATCCCAAGCTGTATCTTGGATAACAACACCATGATCTACTTTTTTGGATTCTGCTGTAGCTAAGCGTACACAGTCATCATAGTTCATTTCTTCGATAGTTACTGTAGCACCTTCTGCTGCAATATTTTGTTTACGAGTTTCTGTGGAACCTTTTGGCATAAATACCACTGATTTTTGACCTAGTTTATTTGCTGCCCAAGCAACACCACGACCATGGTTTCCATCAGTAGCTGTGAAGAATGTAGCTTGTCCAAATTCATCACGCAATTCTTTTGATGTCAAGATGTCATATGGCAAATCAGATACTTGTTTACCTGTTTCTTTAGCAATGAATTTCGCAATTGCATAAGAACCGCCTAACACTTTGAATGCATTTAAACCGAAACGATAGGATTCATCTTTAATGAATAAACGGCCTAATCCTAAGTGTTCTGCCATGCGTGGTAACTCAGTAAGTGGTGTTTCCTGATATTGCGGGAAACTCTTATGAAACTCGCGCACACCTTCACTTTCTTTTACATTCATTGCACAGGTGTTCAAATCCTCTGAAGCGGGCATAGTGTTCTTAACCCATTGAATTCGTTCCATGTAACTCTTCCTCCTCTTTTACTTGGTTCAAATCATTATATAAAGTAAATTTAGAAACGTTGAAATATTCCGATATTTTATCAGATGCCTTTGAAATCAAAAAAGCGCCCTGGCAATATAAATATCGTATTGCTTCCAAGCGCTCATTCTTATTCATTAAATGTGCTGGTCGCCCTACTACCTTTTCAGCTTGAGATAACATATCGCTCAACAAATCGCTAACAGATGTAACAATTCGTTCACCTTTTGTTTCCCACGCATGATTACTGGATGTAATAATCCGATCTAAAGAGTTTTGCAATGTAATAAAATCAGTAATATCATAATTGATACACAATAAATACTGTAATTTATCATTATCATCACGTATATACATCGTCGTCGATCGAAGAACTCTTCCATCTTTGGTTCGTGTAAGATAAGCTTGTTTACCCTGACACTGACCATCGTCATTTCGTATCGCATCTAGTACTGCATGCGAGGCGCCATCACCTACATCTCGGTTAGAAATATCTCCATGCTCAATATACACAATAGAACTCTCTAATGTCTCTATTTGCACGTCGTGAATCAACACTTCACATGAAGCTCCAAATTGTGTCGCAATACCATGCGCAATTACCTTTAATTGTTCTAGTTTCATAATTGTCTCCTAACTATTTTTTAGGCTATCTAACAATTTATTAGGTATGCCCTTATTATAGCACCGTCATATTCATAATTCAATACTTTTTCTAAATATTTTTTAGGTTTTCTAATTTTTTGTTAGATGTCATCTATAAACAAAATAAAAAAAGATAGAGGTAGATTGAGTCTACACTCAACCTACCTCTATACTATATATCAATTCCTATTCTTAGTAAGGAACTTCTGTTTTACGAGCTACACCCGTTTTGATTGCTGTTTCAGCTACTGCTTTTGCTACTGCTAATGGAACACGTTTGTCGAATGCATTCGCTACTACGTAGTCTTCTGCTAATTCTTCATCTGTTACAAGAGCTGCTAGCGCCTCAGCGGCTGCCAATTTCATTTCATCATTAATTTCACGTGCTTGTACATCAATGGCTCCACGGAAGATACCAGGGAATACATTCACATTATTGATTTGGTTAGGCGCATCACTACGACCTGTACCCATAACACGTACGCCAGCTGCTTTCGCTTCTTCGTACATAACTTCTGGAACTGGGTTAGCCATAGCAAACACAATAGCATCATCCGCTAAGCTTTCCAAAATTTCTTTTGTGAAAGCACCAGCAGCAGATACACCTAACAATACATCAGCACCTTTTGCGATCTCTGCTAAGTTGCCAGTTTTTGTTTCTTGACCTAATGTTTTGATCAACTCAGCTTGTAAAGAATCAAGACGTTTGTAGTCTTTGTTCAATACGCCGGAGCTTACCATTAATGTAATGTTACGAGCGCCTGCTAAGTATAATAGACGAGCAATATTAGCACCCGCTGCACCAGCGCCGTTTACAACGATTTTAACTTTGGATAAATCTTTTTTCACAAAGCGAAGGGCTGCTTTTACACCTGCTAAGCAAGCAATAGCTGTACCATGTTGATCATCATGGAATACAGGGATTTCTAACTCTTTTTTCAAGCGATTTTCGATTTCGTAGCATTTAGGAGAAGAAATATCTTCTAAGTTAATGCCAGCAAAGTTTTTTTGCACTAATTTTACAGTATTAATTAACACGTCTGGATCTTTTGTATCAATCACCAAAGGAATGCAATCTACATTACCAAAGCGTTTAAACAATAGGGATTTACCTTCCATAACTGGAATTGCAGCAGCTGCTCCGATATCACCTAAACCCAATACGCGAGTACCGTCAGATACAACGGCTACCATATTAGAACGACATGTTAAGTCGAAGGATTTGTCTTCATCTTCTTTGATATGAAGGCATGGTTCTGCTACACCTGGAGTGTATGCTACCGTTAAGTCATGAGCATCTTTTAATTCGTATTTTGTTCCTGTTTGCAAGAAACCTTTTAGTTCCAAGCGTTTTTCAATTGCCTCTTGTTTTACGTCCATGGGAAAACCTCCTAGATTTTCAATGATGGTAAGTTTCTACCGTAGAATATTTCCGCCATCTCTTGTTTGAGTTGTTGGTTAATTTGTTTGCGCTCTTTTAGCGTCAAATCTTCTTCGGTAATACCAAACAAATAATTATTAATGTCGTACTCTTTCAGCATCATTTTGGTATGGAAAATATTTTCTTGATACACATTCACATCGATCATATTGTAGAGATTACGTGTTTTAGAGTTAATGTAATTTTGAATGGAGTTCATGCGATGATCCATGAATAATTTTTTACCATGAATATCACGAGTGAATCCACGCACTCTATAATCTAAGCTGATGATATCAGAATCAAAACTATCGATAAGATAGTTTAATGCGTTGAGCGGAGAGATTTGACCACATGTGGACACGTCGATATCTGCACGGAATGTACTGACTCCATTGTCTGGATGACTTTCAGGGTAGGTATGAACCGTCAAATGAGATTTATCGAGATGCATTACCACATCATCTTTATCTACTTTATCAACAGGTTCTTCCGAAATCAGGATAGTTACACTTGCTCCTTGTGGATCATAATCTTGCTTTGCCACATTCAACACATTGGCTCCGATAATATGTGAAACCTCTGTTAAAATATCAGTCAGGCGCTGTGCATTGTAAACTTCGTCAATGTATTCAATATATTGGCGTTTTTCTTCTTCTGTACGCGTATAACAAATATCATAAATATTAAAACTCAAGGTTTTCGTTAAATTGTTAAACCCATAGAGTTTCATTTTATTTGATTTTACAGATGTATCCATAACTTAATATCTGCCTTCCTTATAATACCTACCATTATTATATCGAATTAAATAAATATATTCAAGACTTTCGATATAAAATTTTCATTTTTTTATTAATTACTTAATTATAGTGTGTCGCAATTGCTCCACCAATGCCCGTAGCGCCTTACCTCGATGGCTAATAGCTTGCTTTTGTTCCATAGAAATATTGGCCATCGTCGTTTTTAATTTTGGAATGTAAAAGTATGGATCGTAACCGAATCCACCTTTTCCCATTGGGCTTAACTGAATAAGTCCTTCACAAGTGCCTGTAGCTCGAACACATTGTCCATCCGGTGTAGCCCATACAAGAGCACATTGATAACGTGCTGTTCTATCACTTGGAGTAACATCCACCAATTCCGCTACTAATCGTCGATTATTATCTTCATCACTGCGATGCAGTCCTGCATAGCGCGCAGAATATACACCTGGTGCACCGCCTAAAGCATCTACTTCTAAGCCAGAATCATCTGCCACACAAGGCAAACCACAAGCCTCTGCATAGTATAAAGCCTTCAGTTCTGCATTTTCCATAAAGGTAGTGCCAATTTCTTCTGGTTCATCAATATCTACAACGTCATCTATCGTACGCACTTCAAAGCCTAATTCTTCAAAGGCTGCGGTAAACTCTCGAATTTTTCCTTTATTCCGTGTGGCTAATACCACTGCTTTCGGTGCATTTTTATGACCCACCATATGTCCAATTTCACCTAATGCTTCACGTTGTACTGCCATTAGTTGTTGTGTACCAGCTTCACCTAAATCTAATAGGCTATTCAACTCATCTCTTGTGAAAGTCCCATGTTCACCTGTTCCTTGCACTTCTACTAATTGGCCTTTACCGGTACAAACCACATTCATATCCACAATGGCTGCACTATCTTCTTCATAGCACAAGTCTAGCATAGGACCATCTTCACCGATTCCCATAGAAATAGCTGCTAAATAGTCCGTTACAGGAAACTTACCATATCCATCGTACATAGAATAGATAGCATCTACTAAAGCCACAAAAGCCCCTGTAATAGAAGCTGTGCGAGTGCCACCATCAGCTTGTAGTACATCACAGTCTACCGTAATCGATACTTCACCTAAAGCTTCTAAGTCTACAACAGCTCGCAAGGCACGACCAATCAAACGTTGGATTTCCACGGTGCGACCTGTCTGTTTACCTTTTGCTGCCTCTCTAGGTACACGAGTATGTGTAGCTCGTGGTAACAAGGAATATTCTGCTGTCACCCAGCCTGTGCCAGTTCCTTTCAAAAAGCGGGGAACGCGATCCTCAACGCTAGCCGTACAAAGGACTTTTGTATTGCCACATTCAATTAGTACAGATCCCTCTGCATAGGCAGTGTAATGCCTAGTAATTTTCACAGGGCGTATTTCTTTTAAACTACGACCATCAATTCGCATCGTCATTCCTCATTTCCCATTACAATCGGATTATACATACCTCTTATTATACACAATCTCATGGCGGATTGGCAATTTATGTTCGCCTTTGACGAGGGCACTTTATCCTGAGTAAGTAGGCTATGGTTTCCTTTACTTCTCAGTCAGAATGCGGTATGCTTCCTCACAAACGGCACTTCGTAATGTTTGCTGTGGAGCATACCGCATTCTTTTCAACCTTTATCTTATATAGCAAAAACTAGCCTACTTACTTATCTCTCCAGACCTCATACCTCCATTAGTCAAAGGCAATCATCTCCTTTGGGTCTGCCTATAAAATTGTGTATGATCATCAGTATGTGAGGGAGATCCTCAAGGAAACAAATTGTGCTTATCTCCGAAGAAATACGTATAGGATATAAAGTATAGTTGTACACAAAAATACGGCGCACCTCGCTACAAATATCATACAGTATTATTTGTAACTGGTGCTCCGTACGGTAATTTAAGTTCGATATATTGTTTTTATACTCGCAGCATGGAGTTTAGGAACGCTTGTGTTCTTGGGTTTTGTGGGTTCCCGAAGACCTGTTCTGGGGTTCCTTCTTCTTGTATTTTACCGTCTGCCATGAAGATGACTCTGTCTGCTACTTCACGAGCGAATGCCATTTCATGGGTGACGATGATCATGGTCATATCTTCTTCGGCTAGTTCCTTGATAGTCCGTAATACTTCACTGGTAAACTCTGGATCCAAGGCGGAGGTAGGTTCATCGAAGAGCATAATTTCTGGTTTCATTGCCAAGGCTCTGGCAATAGCAACCCGTTGTTTTTGTCCCCCTGACAAAGTGCTAGGGTATACGTCTCGTTTATCCCAAAGACCTACTTTTTCTAGCAAGGACTGAGCCATAGGTAATATATCTGCCTCTTTCATTCCTTTCACCATACGAGGTGCGACCATAATATTTTCTAAGACGGTCATGTGTGGAAATAGATTAAAGGATTGGAATACCATCCCCATTTTCAGCAAGATTTGTTGCTGTTCTTCTTTCTCAGCATAGACCGCTGCACCCGTGTTCGCCGGCGTGTCCACCAAGGTCGCCCCATCGACTCTGATAGTCCCTTTTTGTATGGTTTCTAGTTGTCCTAAGCAACGAAGAAAGGTGGATTTGCCCGATCCAGAGGGACCGATAATGGACACCACTTCGCCACGTTCCATGGATAGTGACACGTCTTGCAAAACCGCCACCGAGCCAAAGCTCTTTTCAATATGTAACATGTCTATGAAAGCCATGGTTTCCTCCTAATCTTCGTAAATCGCCATGCGGCGTTCTAAATATTGATACAGTTTCGTCAACACAAATGTCATAGCCAAGTAGAATATACCAGCTACGATGAAAGCTGTAATGTCAAAATCACGTTGTACAATGCTCCTTGTAATGCGCAAGATATCATTCATAGCTAAGACATACACCAAGGATGTATCTTTCAGCAGTGTAATCGTTTCATTTGCCAATGGTGGCAACACGCGTTTGATGACCTGTGGCAAAATAATTTTGTACATTGTCTGCACATAAGTAAAACCTAAGACCTTCGCACCTTCATATTGTCCTTTTGGAATCGATTGAATACCACTGCGGAAAATTTCACATAAGTAGGCAATATAATTCAACACGAAGGACAGCACTGCCGCCGTCATATCTGTGAGTTCAAAGCCATCAATCATAAATGGCAAACCATAATAGATGAGCAAAATTTGTAACATTAACGGTGTGCCACGCATCACGTATACATAAGCATCCACGATAGTCGTCACCACACGGTTTGTACTTAATCGGAGCAACGCCAAGAGCAATCCTCCTGGCACTGACAAGATGATGACGATGAAGAACAAGGACAAGGTCACTTGGAATCCGCCGGCAATGGCCGGAACTATCTGTAAAATATATTCCAATACGTCCATGTTTATTTATACTCCTCTTTCGTCAAGATAGATGTATCGCCAAACCATTTTTGTGCCAATTTGTCAGCCGTACCATCATTCATCACTTCTTGTAACGCAGCGTCAACTTTTGCTTTCAACGCTGCATCTTCCTTACGCATACCTACACCTACTTTTTCACTAGCGAAGGAGCCTGTGGCTACAGTGAATACATTGTTACCTTTTTTGCCGATTAAATAACGGCCTACCATTTCATCCACCACGACCGCATCAATACGGCCTAATTCTAGATCCATGAAAGCGTTTACATAATCACCATATTCTTTGATTTCTTTAAAGTTCTTAGATTGTGGATCATTTTTTACCGCTTCTAAACCAGTAGAGCCTGATTGAACGCCTACACGTTTGCCATCAAGTTGGGATTTGTCAGCAATATCAGCATCAGATTTTACGGCAATAATTTGGTCCCCACGAAGATATGGTTTAGAGAACAAGATGTTGCGCTCCCGTTCCTTCGTAATGGTTAAACCATTCCACAACACATCAATACGTTTAGATTTTAGTTCTGCTTCTTTACTATCCCAATCGATAGATTTAAATTCCACTTCAGAACCAATACGCTTTGCCACTTCTTTCGCAAGATCGATATCAAAACCTACGAGTTCACCTTTTTCATCTTTAAATCCCATAGGAGGAAAGTTATCATCTAAACCGATGACAATTTTTTTCGGCACCTCTGTGTTCGCCTGTTTTGTAGACGCCCCACAACCTGCCACTAACCCCACAATTACCAATGCACTAGCTGCTGCTACTACTGTTTTAGAACATTTTTGTAACCAATTCATAATACTTTCTCCTCTCTACAGTTATGTAATCTCTATTTCATGATTACATTATACTTTAGTTAATTAAAGTTGTAAAGAGATAAATTACAAAAATTTTATCATGTATTATGAAAGTAATTTATACTGACATCCCCCAACAGCTAACTATCAAAACAAAAGCGATATAGTAAGTTATATACTCACCATATCGCTGATTTTCTCTTTACCTATATGTTTTATATCAATGCATGCTCTTTCGCAATAGCCTTTACTTCTTCTACAGTAAAGTTAGTGACTTCTGCAATCATTTCTAAGGACAAATGCTTACGCAACATCTGAATGACAACCTCAACTTTACCTTCTGCCCGACCTTCAGCCACGCCTTCTTTCCAATATGTATAATGATCCATTGATAGCATTGAATATTCCTCCCTCCAAGCCTCACAATGTTTTGCTTCATCTACGGCACTTTCAATTTCTCGTAGTAACTCATCCGATGCAGCATGACCGTCCACATAATCTAAGAACCGTTGCAACGGCTTTGAAATATCATTATAAAGAAACTATGTCAGAACAAAAAGTTAGAATCTATAGATTACACCTCAAGCTGATCTTTAAATTATATCTATATATGATAGGTTAGTAGAGGAACTCAAAGATAACAAATGTTAACATGGTACAAAGCAATACCCACCACCAAATGAGCTCATTTCCTGTACCATCTTCCCATTCTACTGTATCATCAAGTGCTAAACAAATTGCAAAGAATGAATAGATAAACGATAGGATAGGGGCAATGATAAGTCCTTTTTCAAAAATCATATAAATACCTGAAACTGCTATTACAATAGCGTGAGGAATCACCATGATTCTAAAACTAAAGATATACATCAAGACTGCATAGGCAGCATGAATCAGAAAGAGACCAAACATGTAGATTTTCCCCCTTGTGTGAAAATAGAGCCTGCCGGATAACGAACAGATATTACTCCTTGATAAGAGGGTAACATGTTTTCTAGTCCTATTCAAGTATTTTTATATCGATTCAGTGCCTCTAAGACTTTCATTTTATCTCGATGACTCAAAAACTGTAAGCTAATAGGCACGATATATATACCGCCCGTTTCTGTTTGCACATACAAAGTTTTCCAGTCTTCTCCAAAACCCATAATGCCTTGATAATGCACAAAGGTTAAATACAGATCTGGCGCAAAGAATCGCTCTATCCTTTCTTTCACCAATATAGGTGTTCGTTTTAAAATAATTCCTTCTGTAGCGATATAAATCTCCACATCGTCTTGCTGGTACATGCGCAATAATGCGTAGGACGATACCACCATAAGAAGAAGCATCCACATATTGAAGCTATGACCCAGTTCTCGATATAGAAGTACTCCACGATACAGCCCCCAAGCGGCGATAGCTGCATACACTAGTTGAAACCCCCATATCATAATAGAGGAATTATGTAATTCTTCTTGAATCGCTCCACAAGGAAACATATTTTCTAATTCTTCACGTTTCATAGTTCCTCTCCCAAACAGCACTCCAACCTCTATGGTGTTCCTACTCAACACCTCTGTAGATACCATATATTCGTCTGCTACATACCTATCCTGCTAGATATCCTCACCGCGTCATAGTATACATGATTAAAAAGATGTAATGAAATGCTGTGTAAACATCTCATTACATCTTCATCATTACTTACGTCGTAGACCCATAGCTTCTTCTACACGAGCTAATGTTACATTAGCCACAGAGGCCGCTTTTTCCGCGCCTTCTGTCAAAATCGTATCTAGTTCTGGGCTGTTAATTAATTCTGCATACCGTTCATGGATTGGTGTCAATGCTCCTACTAATAGGTCTGCAATGTCACCTTTGAAAGTTCCATAATTTTTGCCAGCATACATATTTTCAATAGCCTCAAAGGAATCTCCTGTTAAGGCATTATAAATACCCATCAAGTTAGAAATACCTGGCTGTTTTTCTTTGTCGTAGCGCACGACCCCTTCAGAATCAGTGGCCGCCTTTTTAATCTTCTTCACCACTACATCTGGTGTATCCAACAAACGGATGGTCGCCCAGTTATTATCATCGGACTTACTCATTTTCTTTGTCGGATCTTGCAAGGACATCACACGAGCACCACCGACTGTCGTTTTAATTTCTGGCATAGCAAAAACTTCGCCATATTTGAAATTGAACCGTTGTGCTAAATCACGTGTAAGCTCGATATGTTGACGTTGGTCATCCCCTACCGGCACATAGTTTGTTTGGTATAACAAAATATCGGCCGCCATCAATGGTGGATACGTCAACAAACCAGCTGGGATAGTTTCCCCTTGTTTCGCCGATTTATCTTTGTACTGCGTCATACGCTCTAACTCGCCGATGGAGCTCAAAGTTGTTAAAATCCAACCCAACTGCGCATGGGCAGGCACTTCGGATTGCACAAATAAAGTTACTTTATTAGGGTCCAAGCCTACTGCCAAATATAAGGCAGCCAAGCTTCGAGTATTGTGGATTAAGTCCTTTGGATCTTGTGGTACTGTAATCGCATGTTGATTCACGATACAGTAAAAGCATTCATGGTCGTCTTGGAATGTCAAGAAATTGCGAAGAGCTCCCAGGTAATTCCCAATGGTCAACTCACCGCTCGGTTGGATTCCGGAAAATATAACGGACATAGTATCTCCTATTCTACGGTTACGGATTTCGCCAAGTTTCTTGGTTTATCTACGTCAGCACCGCGTGTGATAGCTGCATAATATGACAACAATTGCAATGGTACAACGGCTAAAATAGGTACTGTGAAAGCATCAGTTTTTGGTACGAAGATGGTATGATCCACGTATTTCGCCAACTCTTCGTCACCTTTCATACCTACGCCGATAACGATGGCATCACGAGCTTTTACTTCTTTGATGTTGCTCATCATTTTTTCACGTACAGACTCTTGTGTTGCCAAGGCGATCACAGGAATACCTTCTTCAATCAATGCCAAAGTACCATGTTTCAACTCACCACCTGCATAGGCTTCTGCATGGATGTAAGAAATTTCTTTCAATTTCAAAGACCCTTCCATAGCTACGGCATAGTCGATTAAACGTCCTAAGAAGAATGCATCCTCTTTGTAACCATAATGGTTGGCAAAGGCTTTAATTTCGTCTACGTTTTCAAAGATTTCATGAGTTAATGTAGGCAATTCTTGTAAATTTGTCAAAATTTCGTGTTTTACTGCTTCATCGATGCGACCATTTAATTGACCTAAGTACACTGCTAATAACAATAAAGCTACTAATTGTGTAGTGTACGCTTTTGTGGATGCTACAGCGATTTCAGGACCTGCCCAAGTGTAGATTACTTGATCCGCTTCACGGGATACAGCGGAACCCACTACGTTGGTGATACCTAAAGATTTAGCACCTAAGCGTTTTGCTTCTTTCAAGGCAGACAATGTATCGCTGGTTTCACCAGATTGGCTGATGACGATGCATAAGGTATCTTCATCCGTTAATGGTGTACGGTAACGGTATTCAGAAGCGATATCTACTTCTACTGGAATACGAGCTAATTGCTCAATGTAGTATTTCGCTACTAACCCTGCATGGTACGCCGTACCACACGCTGTAATCAAGATGCGCTTGATGCCTTTCACTGTATCTGGTGTCCAGTTTAATTCATCATACACTACTTCTGTAGCATCTTTATTAATACGACCGCTCAACGTATCACGAATCGCTTTTGGTTGTTCGTAAATTTCTTTTAACATGAAGTGCTCATAGCCACCTTTTTCAGCCGCTTCTGCATTCCATGTGACATGGTAAATGTCTTTTTGCACTGGTTGACCAGCTCGGTCAGTGATTGTCACGCTATCTGGTGTCACAATAACAACTTCATTGTCGTTGATGATATATGTTTCACGAGTGCGTTGAATAATAGCTGGGATATCGGAAGCGATGAAGTTTTCCCCTTTTCCTAAGCCCACTACCAATGGATTATCTTTTTTTGTAGCAATGATTTTATTTGGTTCATCGGCACAGATCATCACCAAAGAGTACGAGCCTTCGATGCGTTCTAACATGCGACGAACTGTACTTTCAAAATTGCCATCGTACATATCGCTCAATAAGTGAGCTACTACTTCTGTATCTGTTTCAGACGTAAATTCAACACCTTTAGCCAATAATTCTTCTTTCAATGGCATGTAGTTTTCAATGATACCATTGTGCACTACGGCAAATTTGCCATCTGTACTTGTATGTGGGTGCGCATTCATATCGCTTGGACGACCATGAGTTGCCCAACGAGTATGACCGATACCAATATGACCTTGGTTAGGATCTGCTTTCACCACAGCTTCCAAATTCGCCAAGCGTCCCATTTTCTTTTGTACTTTAATCACATTATTTTCGCCCACTACGGCAATCCCTGCAGAATCATATCCGCGGTATTCTAATTTCTCTAAACCTTCCAGCATAAAATCTGCTGCATTTTCAAATCCAATATATCCTACGATACCACACATGGTATGTACCTCCTTGATTAATTCATTACTATTGCTTCTGAAAGTAGCCTTTGTGCACCTAGTTACCTTGGTGTTTTGCTCTACTTCTACGACTGAAGCTAGCCGAGAGGCATCCGCTGAATTTCGATACTCCTCTACCTCGTCCACTGTGAAAGCTGTCTCTTTCCAGCGCTTGCGCTATTCGCCTTTACGAATTTGGTTCCTCCTTTGCATGTGTTTCGACAGTTCTGTTGACTATGCCTAAGTCTTTAAAAATAGTCATAATCAGTAGTATTATACTTCATATGAGCAACAACTGTAAAGAAATAAACACATATGCCCCCAAAACATTGAAGGACACATGTTCGTATCACAGCACAATGATACTAGCATATCCTCCTAAATAGGGGAAAAGTAATATAGAGGAACGCTGACCTAAGTGTATCAACATTCCTCTATTATGCTATCATGCTATTTACGCCTCTTCTGCAATCATCCCATCACGACACAACAGTCGATGATTCCCTACCGCAGCAGCCTCTTCTTCACTATGAGTAACCCACAAGCAGGGGATAGCCCATTCAGAAATAATAGCAACTAAATCTTGTTGCAACTGAGCACGTAAGTTCACATCTAACGCCGTAAGCGGTTCGTCTAGGATAAGTAACACTGGTTTTGAGTACAGTGCTCGTCCTAAGGCCACCCGTTGTTGCTCCCCACCAGATAAGCCTTTGGCTTTCTTCTTAAGATGTGGTGTCAATCGCAAACGCTCCACAATATGATCGAATAGCTCTGGAGAACCTTGTTTACTGTACCGAATATTCTCCTCTACAGTCATATGAGGAAATACAATATTGCCTTGCGGCATATAGCCAATGTGTCGTTCTTGGGTAGGTACGCCCCTTCCCTTTTCGAACCATACCTCATTATTGGCTGTAATCCTACCTTCTTTTGGCGTCAACAATCCACACAAAGCTTTCAAAAATGTAGATTTTCCACTTCCAGAAGGGCCCATCAATGTAGTAATACCTTCTTGTAATGTACCTTGGGCTTTCACAACAAAAGTACCTCGTTCTATGACGATATCAAAGGAAATCATAGTACCTCCTTACCGATTTGAGAAGAGGGAACCTTTGGTTAGACCTTGAATGGCCCACACAAGCCCCAATGTTAAAATACAAATATAAATCACTAATTCAAATGCACCGTTATAATCGCCAAATTCTACGAGAGAATAAATGGCTAATGGCATAGTTCTCGTCACACCTGGAATATTTCCAGCGATCAAAATAGTAGCCCCGAATTCACCAAGTCCACGCGCAAAACACAGAATGGAACCGCTGAGGATTCCTTTCCACGCCAATGGCAAGGAAATCGACCAGAACACGCGAAACTCGGAGGCTCCCAAGGTGCGAGCTACATCTTCCATATCGCTATCAATGGCAGCTAAGGCTGTTCGCACTGATTGATAAAATAATGGAAAGCTCACCACTGCAGATGCAATAATAGCGCCTATCTTAGAGAATACCACACGAATTCCGTGAGATTCTAACCAAGCGCCAAAGGCATTACCTGGCGTGAATATGATGAGTAGCACAAAGCCTAATACCACCGGTGGTAATACCAAAGGCAGTGTAAAAAAGGAATCAATTAAAGATTTCCCTGGAAAGGTATAGTGTTTCATCACATAGTTCAAACTTAGCCCGAAAATAGCGTTAATTATAAGTGCTATGAATGCGACTTCTATGGATAACTGTAAAGCTATCATTTTTTAGTAGGCTCAGCGAATCCCCATTTAGCCAATACTTCGCTAGCTTCTTTACTTGTTAGGAACGCATAGAAATCTTCTGTTAATTTATTTTGGTTCTTTTTCACCACACCGATAGGATACTCAATTGGTGCATGTAATTTAGCATCTACTGTTGCAGAAATATCTACTTTATCTTTCAATGCCAATGCATCAGTTTTATATACAAATCCTACATCAGCTGCGCCTTCAGCAATATACGCACCGACTGCTTTTACGTCTTTCGCAAATACAATATTCGGTTCTACTGCATCCCACAAATTAGCTTTTGTTAAAGATTCTTTTGCATATTTACCAGCTGGCACTGTTTCTACTGTACCGATAGCTACGCGTTTTGCATTCGCAATATTGTCTAATGTCACAGCCTCTTTACCTTTTGGTACGATCATTACCAATGTGTTTGCTACGAATGGGCGGATATTATCCATTAAACCTTTTTCATTTAATTGATCCATATTCTTTTTGTTCGCAGAAATAAAGATACTGGATGGCGCACCCTCTTCAATTTGTTGACGTAAAGTGCCAGAACCTGCATAGACAATATTCACTTGTTCAGGTTTTAAGTTATGTTTTTTCACATAGTCTGCTTTTAACTCTTCCAATGCTCCTTGCATACTAGCTGCTGCAGATACAGTGATGGTTTCATTCGTGGATGGTGCTGTAGACGTCGTTGTTCCTTGTTGTCCACCGCAGCCAGCTAAGGCTAACATACCTGCCATAACTAAACCCATTAACCAATTACGCTTCATAATGATATCCTCCCTAATTAAAATATATACACTTAGAAGCTTACTACATATTCTCATTATACTAGAAAAACAACACTGCGCCAAATAATTTTAGTCACATGTGGTACAATAGATGTGACAACTATACTACATAAGGAGGCTATGCATTATGGAATTATTTTTTCACATCATTCTCACTAGTATCGTCCCCATCCTATTACTCACACTAATGGGGGTTCTCTTAGACCGATGGTTTCACCTCGATTTACGAACGCTAAGCAAACTAAATTTTTATTTATTTTTACCAGCCTATATTCTAAAATCTTTTTATGTCACCAATTTAACCCATGAAAGTTTTGAAATATTCGCCTGTGCTTTCATTATCTTATTTGCCAACTCCGCCCTAGCTGGCATCGTAGCAAAATGGCAAGGCTATGACTTAGGAAAAACAGAAATTGTTCGCAATGCAGTGATGTTTTCCAACATTGGTAACTTAGGAGTAGCCTTAGGGACTTTCGTCTTTGCCAATGATCCATACATCATCGATGGATCTACCCCCTATTTACATGATGGGGTTATCGCCATTATCGCTACTTTTATTATCCAAACTGTGTTCTGTAATTCTTTAGGATTCTATCAAGCTGGCAAAGGGAAATTAACCACCGCAGAATCTTTGCGTACCATCTTACATATTCCTATTATGTATTGTGTGCCTATCTCGATTATCGCCCATTATTATATCCCTATCGACTTCACGCAAACCATTATATGGGGGCCCTTAGATATTTTCGGTCGTTGCTTTGTAGGCGCAGCTATGCTCACCCTAGGAGTACAGTTGAACCGTACACCTTGGAACTTCATCAAGAAAGATGTGATGATTACTTCTTTTCTACGGTTAATTGCAGGTCCTCTGTTGGCCCTCATCGTAGTACTTCCTGTAACTATGTACTACACACCATTAAGTGCTATTGCAGCGCAAAGTATTATCATCGCTTACGCAGTCCCATCAGCTGTAAATACCGCTCTTATGGCTGTGGAAATGAACAACAATCCAGAACTAGCTACACAAATTGTACTAGCCACTACAGTTCTTTCCTCTTTTACTATGCCTCTAGCTATATTATTGGCATACTATGTATTCCCCTTATAGCTAACACTTTGGTGCGTCAATTCACTTGATATAGTAAACAAATTAACGTATACAGGTACAGTCTATGTCTGCTATGTAACTGTATAGCAGTCAATAGTCTAAATCAGTACCACTACACAAAAACAATGCGATACCCTACTCTGCCATAAAAGCATAAAACTCTAAAAAACTATCTAACAATACATTGCTAGATAGTTTTTTACATGCAAAAAGGGCTGCTTTCGCAACCCTCCTACATGCTCTGTACTTATTGATGCCCTACGTGCTCTAATCCTTGACGAATTAACACGATAACATGGTCATCATTCAATCGATACCAAGCTGTTTTTCCTTCTTTTCTAAATGTTACAAGTCTTGCTTGACGCAACACACGTAACTGATGAGATATAGCTGACTGGCCCATATCCATAGAATCTGCAATTTCAGTTACACACATTTCTTTCTGAAGCAGATGTCTAACAATACGCAACCGCGTTGGATCCCCTAGGACCTTGAATAGTTCAGCTAACAATTGTGTTTCCAACTCTTGTTGATTTGTTTCCATCTTAACCTCGCTATCATATAGTAATCCATTCTCTCTAATTAGAGTTTGGTATTACTATTATATCATTTTTTTCCTGTTCTGTATCACCAATTTTTTCCAAAAGAACACGAGAATCTTTTTCTTGATCCACTACGCTCTCTGGGGTGGCTAATTCTAAGGGTACACCTTTGGCATAGACACCAGTAACTACCCCATATCCATCACGTAATTTCATAGTACCAATCAATGTCCCACGATAATTCGTATAGAATTTTTTATCCACTTTACTAAGGTCTACTTTGACACGATTGAAAGGAATGGAAAACTCCACCACTCCATGGTCAAATCGCTTTACATTAGCCCGAATATATTCTTGATCTTTCGGTGTTTCATCTGTGGCTGATACAACTTGTAATACACCAGACTGTTTAGGTGTGACAATGACATATACCTCATGACCTACTTCTGGGGTCTCTTTACCTTCCCAATTGGCATAAGCTCCTAAAAATTCCACTTCTAAATAGTCCGAAGGTACCCAACCGATGTGACGACTTACTTTCACAGGCCATTGATATTCTGTACCACCTTGTAGCAAAGTTGTATAACGTTGTTGAATGTAGAACTGGCTCAGCAAGGCAACGATAGCAGCCAGAGCAAAGACAATCCATTTTTGATATCTCATCGTTCTTCCTCCTTCACTACACCCTCAGAGTCTACTACTTTCACGTCCTTTGATATAACTTGCTCTCCTAACGTGAATTCCTCCACTGTTGGATCTGTTGACTGACGACGAGCTTGTCGAACACGCTGATTTACCTTAACCCTTTGTAGTCGTTTACGCCATAAATATAAGGCATTGATACCTAATACAATGCCCCCTAACACTAAGAACGATACACCTCGCTCCACAAAAGTAAAGCTAGGATCAAAGAATCGAGCACCAAACATAGCAATTAGCGTCAAAATACTACTATTCAATAAGCTTACCTTTTTCACCAAGGTGCCACGAATAAAAGTCCCTAAAGCTGCTACTAAAATATATGTATTAAATAGGATGGACGTCAAAATAGGTGTCGCCCCAGAGACAGTGACCACATAGCATCCAAAGATTACAAAAGGAATCAATCCGATAGTGCTTTCAATACGCTTAGCTAATACTAAACGACGCAATACAAGAACTGCTATGCCTAAGCTCAATACCATGCAAAACCATAGCCACCATGCCATAGTGCTTTCACCAATGCGCATCCATGTACTAATGTAAGTACCTTCCACAATGGTGTACAACAGAGCAATAGCACCTATACCTTTACAAGGAAGTGCTAAAAGGGCAATTTTCTTTTCTAATGTGCCTAAGCCGTAGGTAACGGCGCCTAATACACTAATAAAAAATAAATTCATTTGTGGCTCATAGGTGGATAAGATGAAGAATACTTCACCAAAAATGGCACCAATAAAGGCCCAAGATACAGATACTAACAAGGAATCTTTCGACCCTTGATACTTACCAAATCTACGGATATAGTATGGTACTGCTACTAATAAAAGTCCTCCCACTGCTACAGGCCCTACCCAAGTATTTAAAGGATGGCTAGAAAAACTCCACCCCAATACACCAATAAGATACAAAATCATACCTAGAGCCGAATCCAAGACATAAATAATCGGCAAGGCACAGCAAAGAATGATAAGCACATATAGCCCCATATGCTCGCCTGTATAGAAAGTATCTGCTACCAACAAAGTAGTGGCTGTCAACAGTCCCATATAAATAACAGTAATGCTTTCTGCTATCATGCTAGCTGGCTTTGCTTTCCATACACCACCACCGACCACAGCAATAGCTAATAACAAGATTGCCAAGGACCAATCAAATCGTCCATTAGGTGAAAAACCATACCAGTATCCCGCAAAAAGCAAAATAATTCCCAACAAAATAAGTATAGCTCCAGCTAACACTGTAATTAATCGTGTCCAAGATGGGCCCTCTTTAGGGATAAAACCGTACTTTGCTTGTAGCTGATGGCTCTGTTCTTCTGAAATAATTCCCTCTTCTTTCCATTGGTCAAGCTCTTTGTGCAACCAATGTATATGTTTTACATTCATATGCCTCTCCATAAAAAAAGACTTTGCTCAGAGAACAAAGCCTTATATCCTATTATTTAACAATCAATACTGGACATGTGGAATGACTAGTTACATAACTACTTACACTACCCATAAATAAACCTTTTAAAGGTCCCAATCCACGGCTCCCCATAACAATTAAATCTGCATCATATTTTTTAGCTACCGCTAATACAGCAGGTCCAGGAGACCCTACTTCAAAGACGCATTTGACTTTCATATCAGCTGGTACCTCTTCTGCTACTTCGCTCAAGATTTTTTTACCTGTTTCTTCCATATCTTCAGCAATTTGTTCAGATACATAACCACCACTGATTGGAGTTTGGTCAAAATTAGAAATTGCGGATACAATGTTTGCTACGTGCACTAAAATCAATTCCGCATCATTACGTTTAACAATTGCCAATGCATGTTCTAACGCTCTTTTACCATTTTCCGATCCATCTGCAGGAACAATTATTTTTTTATATTCCACCATAGTAAGACCTCCTCCATATTGTCACTGTGCTACTATGTAACTTGCCTATATCACTATAATTCGACATAGACTTGAAAATTCCTTTTCTTTACTCTTATTGTCTCACAAAATCTGAATCTTCGCAAATGAAACTTGCGTCACGATGATATCTTTATGGTGTTCTTTGGACATGCCACTTTTACATTATATTCCTCAAAGTTATAAGGAATAACTCATAAAAGCGTATAGTCTTATTTTAGTCGAATTAATGACAATAAAATAGCTCCAATAATTGGGGAGATGGACAATGCCATTAAGGCTGTTTGGTAATTGCCAGTAGCTGTTAATACTGTGGACAAAATGATAGGTGCTGTGAGTGCGCCAATTTGGTTAAATAGATTTACGAACCCTGCTGTGGTACCTCTTAGTTCTGGTGGTGCTGCTTGGATAATGATAGCATTGGTTAATGGGCTATACATAAATGCTCCCATACCTAATAGAGGGGCTGTAATGTATAACATATCTGGATTGGTTGTGTTCGCAAAGATTAGCAAAGCTGGAGAGAACAAAAACATAACGATGGCCGCTAAATAGTTACGTGGTAAAGAAATTCTATCTGAAATGAATCCGATAGTCGGTTTGGCAATCACTGCTGCAATACCGTAAATACTCATAATAGCGCCTGCAAAGATAGGTGTCACATGCAATTGTTTCACTAAATACAAGTTAGCCCAAGTGGTAACACCCCAAGTAGTGCCTGTTGCGAAAAATCCCATCACTGCTAACAATAAAATGTTGCGGTTTGTTCCTACAAAACGTAAGCTTTGTGCTAATGACATGCACCGTGGCTCTGTTCCTTGTACTTCTACTGTATGGTTCTTTCTGAAAGCTTGTACTTCTTTCACCGTAAACAAAGCTAAAAAGAATACTAGTAATGGCAATAAAGCGGTAATTAAAAATGCCATTTGCCATCCGTAATGAACAGCCACAAATGGTGCATATCCGTTAACCACGGTAATCCCAAATGATGTACAACTCATGAAAATACCTACAGCGGTACCACGTTGTTCTGCACTGAAATGCTCTCCAATAGCTTTCAAACAAGCAGATTGTACAGGGCCTGATACAATACCTAATAAGAAGCGCAACACTAAGCCATATTCATAACTTTGCACAGTACTCATAAGCCCCGTTACAATAGCCATAGCCACTAAACTACCTAAGATAGATTTACGATAGCCAAATCGATCCGCTAACAGCCCTCCTGGTAATACAGTCAATGCATAACCAAAATAAAAAGCCGTCAAATACGACGTTCCTTGTTGCGCTGTAAAATGTAACGCTTCATTTACGATTGGCATCAACGATGACCATGATAAGCGCATCACAAAACTTAACAAAAACGTTAACCACAAAGTCAGTAGTATACCTGTTTGTGTAAGAGTAAACCCTTTCTTCATGTAATACCTCCTATGGAATGCCACAAACCTATTTATACAGATTTAATCTGCATAAAATTATAACATATGCACTTTAATCTCACATCTGTATTCTTTAATTATACTTTGACTGATTCCATAGTGTAAAGCTAGTATGACAGCATACTACAATAATTCATGCGTATCTCATAACACCTATTCTTCAGAGTATTTGAAAAAACTCTTCTAAAATAAGCACTACAAATATACATCATATTCTGATTGACAAAAGGTCTAGTTCAATGATAGACTATACCTAGTTTTTATATTTGGAGAGGTGTCCGAGTGGTTTAAGGAGCTGGTCTTGAAAACCAGTGACTCCGCAAGGGGCCGTGGGTTCGAATCCCACCCTCTCCGCCACAATAAGCTGTTATCAACATGATAACAGCTTTTTTATTTCCCCGTAGAATCGCAGTTCTGCGTAGTAGCCCTGTGGCGCTCCTTACTATCTACATTACATAAACTCAAGAAGAGCACGGTGTGCTGTAAACAAACTATGATAATGTCACGTTCATTTATATCATAATTACATATGCCCTAAAAGAGCACGGCATGTTCCTGAAGAAACATTATGAAATACCGTTTCTGAAAGAATGTGCCGTGCTCTTTCCCCCGTAGAATCGCAGTTATGCGTAGTAGCCTCGTGGCGACCCTTACTATCTACATGACACAAACACAAGAAGAGCACGGTGTGCTCCGAACAAACATTATGAAATACCGTTTGTGAGGAGTATACCGTGCTCTTCCTTTTTATCATATTCAATTAATAACGCCACAGGCTACATAGGGGAGCAAGATTAGTCTTTGAGTTCCGCATTTCCAAGTCCTGTTTTACGGAAGATAGCAAAGATAACGCTCAATAAGATGGCTGTTACTGTTGCCAATCCCATACCTTGCAGTACCACTGGGCCGATTGCTAATTTAGCACCGCTCAAGCCGATAACTAGTACTACAGAGGTTAAAATTAGATTAGAAGATTTTGTATAATCCACTTTACGTTCTACCAACATACGTAAACCAGAGGCAGCGATGATACCGAATAATAAAATACTTACACCACCCATTACTGGAACTGGGATAGCATGGATTAAAGCTGCAACTTTA
Organism: Veillonella sp. VA141; assembly: GCF_003992175.1. Classification (NCBI taxonomy): domain Bacteria; kingdom Bacillati; phylum Bacillota; class Negativicutes; order Veillonellales; family Veillonellaceae; genus Veillonella; species Veillonella sp. VA141. The sequence goes on along the minus strand of NZ_RQVM01000004.1, from coordinate 80,401 downwards.
CCAACGAAGGAGAACAAGATAGCAAGTACTGCTGCACCAGCGATAACGAAGGTACTGAATACACGTGTAATCGCCATAACACCGATATTTTCTCCATATGTTGTATTCGGTGTAGCACCAAATAAACCGGATAACACATTAGATAAACCATCTGCAAATAAAGAACGGCTCAATCCTGGATCTTTCATTAAATCACGACCAATGATATTACTTGTTACTACAATATGACCCACATGTTCTGCAAATACTACGAATAAAGCTGGCATAACCATTAGGATAGCATTGATATTAAATTCTGGCTCATAGAATTGAGGGAATGCAAACCAAGGAGCATTGGCTACGCTTGCGAAATCTACTACTCCCATGATTGCAGCAGCTACATAGCCAGATACCACACCAATTAATACTGGAATCACTGCAAAGAATCCACGGAATAATACGGTGCCCAAGATTGTCACAGATAAGGAAAATAAGGATAAAAATAACGCTTGCTCATGAGTCATGCCAAAGCTTTGCCATTGATCTCCAATGATACCTGCCATACCCATAGCTACAGGGGCAACTTCTAAACCGATAACCGCAACAATCGCGCCCATTGCGGCAGGAGGGAATAATACATCAATCCATTTAATACCAATGAATTTAACTAACAAAGCCAATAGCATAAAAGACACACCAAAGGCAATAAAACCACCTTGTGCTGCTCCATAGGTCATGCCAGAGGCTACCACAGCACCTACTGGTCCAATGAAAGCAAAGCTAGAACCTAAATAGGAAGGAATCTTTCCTTGACAAATTAATACGTATAAAATAGTTCCAATACCGTTCATGAACAGGGACGTCGCTGGGTCAACTTTCAATAAGAATGGTACTAATACAGTAGCCCCAAACATAGCAAATAAATGCTGAAAACTAAGTGGCAATAACTTAGCGAAAGACGGGCGTTCGTGAACATCAATAAAATCTTTCATGGTGCATCTCTTTCTGTGTGAATCACACTTAAAACATTAAGACTTAGGTTGAAAACGATGGCGCGTTTCTTCGCCAATGGACGGCAAATGACGTGTCGTTCCTATTTGTTTGCGTGCATATTCATTACGGCGCGCAATATTTAATAATATTCCTATGACAGCAAAATTTGTCACCAAAGAGGATCCCCCATAACTGATAAATGGTAAAGGTACCCCCGTTACTGGTAGCATTCCCACCACCATAGCAATATTAAAAAATGCTTGAATTGTAATAAAAAATGTAAGACCTACCGCTAATACTTGACCTAATAAATCTCTAGATTGACGAGCAATGGAAAGTCCATATTTTGTAAACCAAAGAAATAAAAAGATAACCAAGCACACACCTAATAAGCCAAATTCTTGTGAGAAAATAGAAAAAGCAAAGTCTGTATGAGCCTCTGGCAAATAATTATATTTGGAAATTCCCTTTGTAAAGCCTTCGCCCCAAAATCCACCAATCGACACACTCAGTATGCTCTGTGTCACTTGATATCCATTAGCTGTAGTATCTGACCATGGATCATAATAGGCACGAACCCGATCCAGTCGATAGGACACAAAAGCAATTAAGGGATACGCAATAGCTAGTACAACACCAAATGCTATACCTAGATATTTCCTATGCCCTTTATAATAGCCTACGCAAAAGGTCATGATCACGGGAAAACTGAAAATTAATACAGCTGTTCCCATATCTGGTTGAAACATAGTAATGAAAGCATACACAAAAGGAACTGTAAATACAGCTGGCACTAATAAGTTAGGGTGAAATATCCCCGGTGTACCTCGCAGGGCCTTCCACAGGGCATTTAGTTTTCCTATGACACGATTCCACCAACTCCAAAGTCCATGTAACCGTGTATTCCCACCCCAATCATAATATTCATACAAGTACATTCTCCCATGCTTTTTCACATGTCTATCAATACTATAGGCCGCCCAAATAATAGCTGCTAGTTTAGCAAATTCAGATGGCTGTAATGTCATTCCATAAGGCAATCCAATCCAACGTCGCGCACCATTAGCGCCATGCCCTAAGAAGGGTAAAAATACAATGAGCAACAAAAAGAGTAAAAACAAAAACATCTTTAGTTGTACCTTTGAGTCTGCCCATTTACGGTAATCAAACAAATAGAATCTCCAGGCTACAAGAATACCAGCCCCTAGAAAGACTAGTTGTTTACCTAATAAGAACCAAAATGGTTTCCAATTATCTCCCCCTTGTAGGGTCGTAGTATAGGTAGCACTGTAACCATTAAAAAATCCTATTAAAATAATCCCAAAAAGAGGCACTAATATACCTTGTCCATCATGCTTAATAATACTACGATAAAAAGATCGAATATTTTGCCATACACTAGATGATGGCTTAGATGAAGTATGACTATTTTCCTGCATCTGTCGTATCACTTCCTTTAGCTGGCTTAATAGCCTCTAAGCGGAAAATTGGCTGCCCTTTGGCACTAAATTTTTCCTCATATTCTGTGCGCACATTAGGCATATCCGTACTATGTAAATCATAACTTACATTTTTTAATGTCCAACCAGAGTTTGTAAACTCCTCCAAAGAGAACATAAACAAGCCTTCATTATCTGTTTTAAAGTGGATTTCTCCATTTTCCTTCAACAATCGTGCATATCGATCTAGGAAGGTGTGATAGGTCAATCGACGTTTCGCATGCTTAGCTTTTGGCCATGGATCACAGAAGTTAATATAGAACCGGTCTACCTCTCCTGGTGCTACTACTTCTTCAATCCCCGCAATATCAAATAAGCTCACTTTACCATTCTCAGCTTGTTGTTCAAATAACTTTTGAGCGGCATAGTATAGCACTCCAATTTGCACTTCAAAGCCCACAAAATTTGCTTCTGGATGGGCTTCACACATACCAGCAATGAACTTGCCTTTTCCCGTCCCTAATTCCATATATAAAGGTTTAGATGGATCTGCAAAACTTTCACGCCATTTTCCCTTGAAAACTTCGTGATTCTCTAGTACAGTATATGTATTATATTCTAGGATTGCTTCATCAATCCATGGTTTTCTACGTAAACGCATACTATCTCCTTTTATAACAATCTTATCCTTACTATTATAGTACATCATCTGTTCTATGTCAGTACTCACTTATAATTTTTTTATTTCCATGAAAGGTTTCCTATGAAAGCATTAGTATTATCCAGTGGCGGGGTAGATTCCACCACTTGCTTAGCTATGGCCATCGACGCCCTTGGCTCAGACAATGTGAGCGCCTTGTCCATTTGGTATGGGCAAAAGCATAAAAAAGAATTAGATTCCGCCAAAGCCATTGCCAACTATTATGGTATTCCTCATTATGAACTGGACCTGACTCAGGTAATGTCCTATTCCAACTCGTCCCTCTTATCTTCTTCTACTGAAAGCATCGATCACCGTACCTATGGTGAACAAATTGCCCAAACCGGCTCAGTATCCACCTATGTGCCGTTCCGAAATGGCTTAATCTTATCCATGGCGGCTAGTCTAGCTCTCAGTCTATATCCAGAGGAAGAAGTGACCATCTATATCGGCGCCCATGCTGATGATGCTGCAGGCAATGCGTACCCAGACTGTCGACCTGACTTCAACCATCATATGAATGAAGCCATTTACATCGGTTCTTATAACAAAGTGCGCCTCTATGCTCCTCTCAATGATATGAACAAATCCCAAGTCATACAAGAAGGATTGCGTTTACAGGTTCCTTACCACCTTACCTGGTCTTGTTATGAAGGCGGCTCTACCCCATGCCATACATGTGGCACATGCCGTGATAGAGAACAAGCTTTCACTGATAATGGTATGGTAGATCCATTATTACAATAGAAATAACACAAAAAAGCTATTCAACCTTTTTGGATTGAATAGCTTTTATCCTTCTTTAGTCACTTCGATTACCTGACTGGAATTAGCATCAATAACAACATGCATAATGTCACCGTTCACATCTAATACCATATGGTATCTAGCCACATATTCTTTTGTTTCAAGTTCCCATCGTATTAGACGAGCACTACTACCTAAAATAGTAATAGCCACTTGCTTTGCCTCATCAGGATTAATTACATTTCCTAAGTCGATAGCTGTAGATTCTTTTAAATTTTCTGGTGCTGTATCTACTTCTGCACTTAGAACTTGGCCAGTGGTTGCATCAATCATCACACTATGACCAGCCTCCGAAGAAACACCTGCTACTTCGTAGCTTTTGCGTCCATCTTGTTCTGCAAAGGTTATCCCTTTAATTTGCGCCGTTGGATATTGTTTTTTATACAGATTAACTGCCCCTTTGGCATCTACCATAATAGGGTCAGGTCCATCATTAGCTTCTACCTTATCTGTTGTGGGCACAACTTTTGTTTCTGGTAAAGCCACCTTTTTTAGCTTAACAGTGTCCGCATCCATCGATGTGGACTCCATAGATATACTATTTTGCTTGGCATTATACCAATACCATGTGCCTACTGCAGCAGATATAATAGCACAAATACTCAGGATACCTATGATTATTTTTCGTCTCATATTACATCCTTTATATACACTAATTAGTCTCTGAATCAGTATACACTATAATTATGAACATAATATGAACCAAATGCTCATACTTTTACAATATATCGTAATACACCATAACTAATTTCATAGAGTAAAATCATAGGTCCCGCAATCATAGTTTGTGATAACATATCTGGGGTCGGAGAAATAGCTGCACCGATAATAAAAGCCAAGAGAATAAACATTTTCCTATATTCCCGTAATCGATCAGATGAAAGAATACCCAGTACACCCAAAGCAATCAAAATAAGCGGCAGTTCAAACGTAATTCCGAAGGGTAAAATAAAGGCAATCACAAAATCGATATATTGCCCTATAGAAAATAATGGTTGTAATTCATCTGTACCAAAGCCAATAAAAAACTGAATAGCCATAGGCAATACTAAGTAATATGAAAATAGTACACCTACCACAAATAAGACCACCGCTGTAGGCACCACCATAAAAGTGACCTTCTTCTCGCCTTTCGACAAGGCCGGTACAATGAAAGCCCAAATCTGATAAAACCATACAGGACTAGATACAATACAACCTGCTACTAAGGAAATCTTCATATATGTAAAAAAGGCTTCTGTTGGTTTTGTATAATATAATTTTCCTGCTGGTGCCACTAAAATTTGCAGAATATCTTCCACATAATAGTACGCCCCCAAGGTACCTATAATAATTGCCACTATAGCGATTACTAAACGTGTGCGAAGTTCACTTAAGTGATCCACCACAGACATGGAGGACGCCTCTTGCATAAGTTTCGCTTCTGTTTCTGTATAGGTATCCTGTTGCAACAAGGCGTCTTGCTCTACCTGTTGTTGAGCAAGACGCTTTCTTTGTTCTATGACACTATTCAAGGATGGACGTTTGGCACTCATTTCAAAGTTTTTTACTTGAAATTCTTTCATACTACACCTTACGGTTCGACAATTTCTCAAGAACAGTTTGCAAAATATCTTTTCCTTTGAAAGATGGTAGTTGTTGTAGGGCTGTCTCCGCTTGTTTACGATATGTTGCCTCAAGAGCTAAGGCTTGATCGATACCACCTTTAGCCGTCACATACTCCATCAATTCCTTTGTATCTTTTCCATTGCGAATGTCTTCAATCATATTCGTTACATGCGTTGTATTGTCAGGAGTTACGACAGACAATAAAGGATAGGTCAAAATACCTTCTTTTACATCTTTACCGACTGGCTTACCTGTAGTGACTGTTTGCTCACGATAGTCCATTACGTCATCAGTAATTTGGAAAGCCATGCCTAAACCATGACCATAGGTGCGCAATAATGAAATATGCTCCTCTGACCATCCACCAAGAATGCCACCTAATGCTAAGCAACCTTCAATGAAATCTGCTGTTTTCTTTTGTGTTTTTAGTAGGTATCTTTCTGTACCTTGATCTAATCGGTACACATCTTCCATTTGCATAAATTCGCCTTCTACCAAGGCAGAAATAATTTCAGAAAAAATGGTTAAACATGGAATGGACCCGATTTCAGCTACAATACCAAATGCTTTAGCAAATAAATAGTCTCCACTAAGAATCGCCACTTTATTGCCTTTTGTGCAATGAATAGACGTAACTCCTCGGCGTACTTCTGCTTGGTCTAACACATCATCATGAATGAGTGTAGCCAAGTGCAGCATCTCAATAGCTGCCGCCATACGCACTCTATCTTCTTGATTAGAATCTCCACTCAAAGCAATCAACAAACACAATTGCGCCCGTAATCGCTTGCCGCCCCCTGCGGAAAGAGGACGAATGAGTGCATTAAAATCTTCTGCACCAGTTTGTAGAGATTGTTGCAAATATGTTTCTACACGCTCTAAATCTTTAGATACGCGCAGTTTCATTTGTGCATCTGTAAGAATACTCATTCCTCTTCCCCCAATAAGACTGCATTAATACGTGCTAATAAACGATCACGACCTGTATGCTTTAAAGAGCTGTACAAAATTGGTGGATACCCTGTTGGGTATCGCTCTTCAATAGTTTTTAACTGTTTTTGTCGCTCATTCATTTTTAACTTATCCGCTTTTGTTACCACAATTTGTAAAGGTACTCCGTGTGATTGCAACCAATCAAAGGCCTCCTGGTCAATGGGCAACTCTGGATGACGCCCATCAATGAGTAAACAAAGTAGCATCATCCGTTCGCTTTGTAAAATGTAATTAGCAATAAAAGAAGACCAAATATTCGTATTGGAGCCACCTGTTTTAGCATATCCATACCCTGGCAAATCCACTAAGAACCAATCAAAACGACGTTCCATATCATCTGGTAAATCTTCTTTTGATTCTATACTAAAAAAGTTGATCGTTTTCGTTTTACCCGGCGTACCACTGACCAGTGCTAATCCTCTATAATTACATAAAGAGTTAATCAAAGAAGATTTTCCCACATTGGATCGTCCCAAGAAGGCGATTTCAATGGTATCACCTTCTGGGTATTGATCCGCCTTCACCGCAGACGCTATATATTTTGCTGCGATGATGCGTGGACCTGTTATCTCTTTTCTAGTATACACTGGTTTTGGATGGCGTTTTACTGCTGGTTTTTTCTTCATAGTAATGCCTTTTCTAATACTTGTTCCATCGTTTTTACAGGAGTAATAAGCAATCCTTCTTTTACGATATCTGGTAAGTCTTGAATATCCTTTTTATTACCTTCAGGAATAAGCACTTCTTTCACTCCATAGCGAAGTGCAGCTAATAATTTTTCTTTTAAACCACCGATTGGCAAGACTCTACCACGTAAAGTAATTTCACCTGTCATGGCAATATCAGATCGTACTTTTCTACCGGTTAACGCAGATACAATAGCCAAGGTCATCGTAATCCCTGCAGATGGGCCATCTTTAGGCGTAGCCCCTTCTGGTAAGTGCACATGAATATCCAGTTCCTTATGGAATTTTTCTGGCAATTTCAATTCTTTTTGACGATGACGAATGTAGGACATAGCCGCTTGACCAGATTCTTGCATCACTTTGCCTAAACTACCGGTTAAATTTAATTTCCCTGTGCCTTGCATAGTTGTCGCTTCACATGGCAATACCACGCCACCTACAGAGGTCCAAGCAAGACCATATACAAGACCTGCTTGAGCTTGTTTTTCACGAGACTCTTCTACAAATTTAGGGGTACCTAAATAATCTTCCAAATTCTTTATCGTTACTTTTGGTGCTTTTTCACCTTCTGTAACCACAGCAAATGCCAATTTACGGCAAATTTTAGCAATTGTTTTTTCTAGGGTCCGTACACCAGCTTCACGAGTGTATTCTGAAATCACACGTTTTAACACGGCATCGGATAGTTTCACTCCTTGCTCTTGTAAACCATGTTTTTCAATTTGTTTTGGCACTAAGTAGCGTTTAGCAATTTCTAGTTTTTCTTCCTCTGTATAGCTGCTGAGCTCGATGATTTCCATACGATCCAATAATGGTCTAGGAATATTCCCTGCTACATTAGCAGTGGTAATCCAAAATACATCAGAGAAGTCAAATGGAATTTCAATGTAATGGTCACTGAATGTACTGTTTTGTTCAGGGTCCAACACCTCTAATAAGGCAGAGGATGGATCCCCTTTATAATCAGACGCTAACTTATCAATTTCATCAAGCAAGAATACAGGGTTTCGAGTACCAGCGTTCTTTAGTCCTTGAATCATACGACCAGGCAAGGCGCCTACATAGGTACGACGATGGCCACGAATTTCAGCTTCATCTCGAACACCACCTAAGGAAGCACGGATAAACTTACGATTCATTGCTTTTGCAATGGAACTAGCCAAGGATGTTTTACCCACCCCTGGAGGCCCTACTAAACATAAAATAGAACCGCCTTGTTTACCAGATAACTTGCGCACTGCCAAAAATTCTAGAATCCGTTTCTTGATTTTTTCTAAACCATAATGGTCACCATCAAGCACCTCGCTGGCTTCTTTCAATTCTAAGCGATCATCAGACAGTGTATTCCAAGGGAGCTGCAATAACCAATCAATATAATTACGCAAAATATTGGATTCTGGCATCATTTGTGGCATACGACTATATCGCGTAATCTCTTTGTCGATACGATTATGGATATCCTCTGGCAACTCTAGTTTCGCTAGCTCTTCTCGTAACTCTTCTGCCTCTTGATCAGGATCCATTTTGTCACCTAATTCATCATGGATAATACGAATCTTTTCACGCAAGAAATATTCTTTTTGTGCTTTTTCCATAGATTGACGAACTTGGTTATTGATAGAGTTTTCCATATCATTGATTTGCAGTTCTGTATTTAATACACCAACTACCATATTCAATCTACGGCTAACAGATAACTCTTCTAAAATGCTTTGACGCACCTTTGTTTGGATAGGTACAAGAAAGGCTACCTGATCTGCCCATTCACTAGCATCAGCACTGCCTAATACTTGGTCCAATCCTTCATCTGTTGTTGGTTTAATAACCTCTACCCATTGAGCAAATTTAGATTGCAAAATGCGACGATATGCTTCTTCTTCCATTGGGTCTTCATGAATAACCTCTAATGGTGTTACAACGGCTTCGTAAAAAGGTTCAGTACTTAGAATAGTATCAATGTTAACACGTGTCACACCTTCTACTAAAATACGAACTACACCACCTGGCAAACGAAGCATTTGATTTATTTTAACAATTGTCCCTACACGACCTAACTCTTCTAATGTAGGACTTTCGATACTTTCATCTTTTTGAGTAGATACCACTAAATATTGATCTTTATCCATAGCTGCCTTTACAGCTTGTACAGATGTAGTACGACCAATATCTAATTGTGTTACTACTTTGGGAAATACGACCATTCCACGTAAGGGAACCATCGGTAATGTCATAGGTTTAGTTTCCATTGAACCCCCAGTACTATATGATAAAAAGAAACCCATTCCGCCTATGAAATGAGTTTCTTTGCCTTTACTATCTGATTTCTTCAGCGTGGACTCATTTATTGAGTATTGGCTCTTCTTCGCCACGAACCGCTTTATCTGTTACGATGCATTCTTTTACATCTTTCATAGATGGTACTTCATACATCACACGTTTCATAACTTTTTCGATAATGGCCCGTAATCCGCGTGCTCCCGTATTGCGTTCTAAGGCTTCTTTCGCAATCTCATGGAGTGCATCTGATTCAAAGACTAATTTTACATCATCTAAAGACAGCATTTTTTCGTATTGCTTAGTCAATGCATTTTTAGGCTCTGTCAAAATTTTAATTAATGCCTCTTCATCAAGTGGGCTGAGCGTAACCATCACTGGCAATCGTCCGATAAATTCAGGAATTAATCCGAATTTTTGTAAATCTTCTGGTACGACTTCTTTTAAAATAGAGGCTACATCTTGTTCCTCTTTCTTTTGAATGTCTGCACCAAAACCTAATGTTTTTTTCGCAGTTCGTTTCGTGATCACTTTTTCCATGCCATCGAAAGCACCACCGCAAATAAACAAGATATTTGTTGTATCTAAGTGTAACATCTCTTGATTTGGATGTTTCCGTCCCCCTTGTGGTGGCACAGAGGCTACTGTTCCTTCTAGGATTTTCAGTAATGCTTGTTGTACCCCTTCACCAGATACATCACGAGTAATAGACGGATTTTCTGATTTGCGAGCAATTTTATCGATTTCATCAATGTAGATGATACCGCGTTCAGCTAGCTCTATATCATGGTCGGCAGCTTGGATCAGTTTAAGAAGAATATTCTCTACATCTTCCCCTACATAGCCTGCCTCTGTCAAACTAGTAGCATCTGCCATAGCAAATGGTACTTGTAACATTTTTGCTAATGTTTGAGCCAATAATGTTTTACCACTACCAGTAGGTCCAATAAATAATACATTGGACTTTTGTAGTTCCACATCATCGATGACATTATCATGTTGCAAACGTTTGTAATGATTATATACGGCTACAGCCAAGGAAACTTTAGCGTCATCTTGACCAATTACGTATTGATCAAGATGAGCTTTAATCTCTTTTGGAGTCGGGATATCGTTTAAATCAAACGTCTCCGGTAGTTCTTCAATTTTGTCTTCCTCAATAATATGTTGGCATACATCAATGCATTCATTACAAATGAATACATTAGGGCCCGCTATTAATCGTTCGACTTCTGTTTCTGCTCTACCACAAAAATTACAACGTCTTTCTTTATCGTCTTTATTCAAACCCCTGTCTCCTTATTTTTCTGTTGAAGATGGACGAGTTAACACTTCATCAATTAAGCCATATCGTTTTGCATCTTCTGCAGACATGAAATTATCACGATCTGTATCTTGTGCAATCACCTCAATAGGCTGACCTGTATGATGTGCTAACACGCCATTCAATTCTTCTCGCAAACGCAATATCTCACGAGCATGAATTTCAATTTCAGAAGCTTGCCCTTGGACACCGCCCAATGGTTGGTGAATCATAATACGAGAGTGAGGCAATGCATAGCGTTTACCAGGTGCTCCCGCTGTGAGCAACAATGAACCCATACTAGCCGCTGAGCCTACACAGATTGTAGACACATCAGGTTTAATGTACTGCATAGTATCGTAAATCGCCATACCTGCTGTTACCACACCACCTGGGCTATTGATGTATAAATGAATATCTTTATCTGGATCTTCAGATTCTAAGAACAGCAATTGCGCTACGATACTATTTGCTACCGTATCATCAATGGGGCCACTTAATAGAATAATTCGATCTTTCAATAGACGAGAATAAATATCGTAGGATCGCTCACCACGACCAGTTTGCTCTACTACGATTGGCACATACATAGACATCTAACACCTCTTATACATGTACCTGCATTAGCAATTATTCAGCTTTTTCAGCACCTTTAGCATTCTCTATGATGAAACGAGCTGCTTTTTTACGTGCTACAGAACTTGCTAACATAGATACACGACCTTCTTTTACAATGATATCGTATACTTCTTTAGGGTCAGCACCAAATTGTTGGGACATAGCAAAGATTTCATAGTTCATATCTTCTGGAGTAACTTGAACGTTTTCTGCTTTTGCAATTTCATCTAATACTAAGTCAGCGCGAACGTTTTCAGCTGCTGCGGCTTTATTTTCTTCACGTAATGCTTCGATAGTTTTGTTAGAGAATTTTAAGTAGTCTTCCAATTTCAAACCACGGCCTTCAAGATTCATTGCTAATTCTTGAACCATTTGCTCAGCACGGTCTTCAATCATGATTTCAGGAATATCTACTGTTGCATTTTTAACAGCTAGTTCCACTAAACCTGCATTGTATGCGTCAATAGCGCGACGTGCAGCATCATCTTCCATACGTTTGCGAAGATCTGCTTTGAATTCTTCTGCTGTATTGTATGCTGGTTCAGTTTTACCTTGACCTACAGATACGGAACGTACGAATTCATCAGTGATTTCAGGCAATTCTTTACGTTTAATATCATGGATATGACATTCAAATTTTGCTTCTTTACCAGCTAATTCTGCTACGAAATAGTCTTCTGGGAAAGAAACAGTGACAGTCACATCCTCACCAGCTTTGTGACCGATTAATTGATCTTCAAAGCCAGGGATGAAGCTGCCAGATCCGATTTGTAATGGGTAGGATTTACCTTCACCACCATCAAATGCTTCACCATCGATGAAACCTTTAAAATCGATTGTTGCAAAATCATCCTTTTGTACAGTTGCATCTGCTGGGGCTGCTACCATTTTAGCTTGTTGGCTACGGATATTATTTAATTGTTCTTCTACTTGTTCGTCAGTAACAGTAGCATCTTGTTTTTCTACTTCTAAGCCTTTGTAGTCGCCTAATGTAACTTCTGGTTGTTTAACTACTGTAGCCTTGAAAATCAAATCTTTACCTTCTTCGAATTGTTCACGATCGATTTCTGGCTCACTAACAGGAATAATTTCATTTTCACGAAGTGCTTCTGTATAAGCACGACCTGCTAATAATTCAAACGCTTCTTCAGCGATAGCTTCTTTACCATAGTTCATTTCCAAAATTTTACGAGGTGCTTTACCTTTACGGAAGCCTGGAATATTAACTTGACCAGCGATGCGTTTTACAGCTTGTGCAAAGCCTTTTTTCACATCTTCCGCTGGAATTTCGATTGTAATAGATACCTTGTGCTGATCAACAGCAGTTACAGTTGCTTTCATGAAACTATTTCCTCCTTAGGGTATAGTACACCCAAATTATAAGTTTTAATATTGCATTCTTAATATTATCATAAAGTTGTCAATAGTGCAATTATTTCCCTATTTACCTTGTTCTTCAGCAATAAGTTTCATAATATCATGACGGCTTACCATACCAACTAGATGATATGCATCATCAACAACTGGTAAGTTTTTTAAATGCTTTTCTACCATAGCTCCTACAGTCACTTCTACTTCTGCATCTGCATAGGCAGTAATCACTTCTGTAGTCATGATTTCTTCAACATGAGTAGCCATTAATTTTTTAAATTGTCCATCGTATTCACCGATGCCACCATAATAAATATTAGCACCTAAGATATTGATATAATGTGGCGCATGAGGACGAACTTTTTTATACAACAAATCCCCTTCCGACACAATACCGATTAATTTATTCTCTTCATCTACGACAGCAATGGCTGTTAAATTGTGTTTTACCATCAATTTAGCTACATTTGTAATTTGTTCATCTTTACCAACAGTAATTGGATATTTGTTCATAATCTCTTGTAATGTCATGGTTAAATCCTCCTATTTCATATATACATATGCAGCAAAGATAGCAATCACTATCGCTGTTACAACCAAAATGGCAGTCAAACTTTTACGGTTACCACCATCGCCCCCTTCTTGAGTTCCGATGTGGTTTCCTTCCTCATCATAAGCATGACGATATTGCCCTTCTAAATCCACGTAATCTGTTACATCTTCTATTTTCGCTTGTTGACGTAATTCTTGCAATCGCTTTCTACGTTCTTCTACATCATTTGTTACAGAATGAACCTGTACTTTCATCACATCTTCTCGTAACCCTTCGAGGCGAGGTACCATTAATTGTAATCGTTCCACTAACAATTTATTGATATCTACACAAGTACTCAATGCTGTCTGATGTAGGAATAAAATATGCACAGTCTCCTCTTCAGATACAGTGTGCTTGCTCTCTAGCATAGCTTTTACCACATCTGTTTCCTTTGCAAGCATATCCACCACTGTAGAAATATAATAATCTACACGATCAAAAATTTTATTCAATTCTACATTCTGTTCTAATAATTCTTGTTTACGATGCAATAAATAGGCAGGATTACCACCAGAAGTTTCCATTTGATGAATCATATTAGCCATATCTATATAGGTATCTAAAACGGTACAAATCGTAGCTGTCACATTTTTATACTCACGTATATTATCCCTAACCATACTATGATGTTCGTCTAATGTCTCAGATTGCCCTATTTCTTTTAATTCGACAAAGAGCGCCTCATATCCTTGTACCAAATTTTGGATTTCACCTTCAATGGCAAGAATATCTTCCTTCCCTTCGGTTAATTCTGTTTTATAATGCCCAATAAATTCAGGATCCTCCAAGGGTAGTTCCTGTATATCCGCTGACACATAAGTAATTCCTTTTTCAATTGCACTTGCCATGCATATCTCCTTTCTTACCAATGATATGGTTCATTTCGATTAATTTTACAAGCTCTATATAATTGTTCCACCAGTACGAGACGCACCATTTGATGGGTGAAAGTCATGGGACTAATGGATAATTTCCACTGTGCCCGCTGTCGTAATTCTTCAGACACACCAAAGGCTCCACCAATACAGAATACCATCTCGCTATGTCCTTGCACTTCTAATTCACTAATTCGTTTTGCCAATTCCTCTGAGCTCATTTGTTTGCCGTACACATCTAGCAACACAACAAAGGCTTGGGGATTGCAATATTTCAATAACCGTTGCCCTTCATCATAGAGTGCTTTTTGCTTATCTGATGGGCTAGGTTTATCTCCTAATTTACTTTCCGGCAGTTCTGTAATCGTCACACCCCCATAGGGTTGCAATCGTTTAACAAATTCCGCCACCCCTTCCCGCAAATAAGGTTCTTTTAACTTTCCTATACAATAGATAGAAAATTTCATACTATCATATCTCCTAAGATGTTTACTATATTTCAAACTAAGGCGTTTTATGTATGATTAGATATACCAATCGAAGTATACTCTTTGGGATCCCCATGATATGCAGTAAATCCCATTTGCCCTTGTGTTTTACACCACTTTAACAAACGCTCTGATAATTGTTCTACTAAGTGGAGAGAATTATTCTGCTCTGAACGATGGGCAAAAATAACTTCCATATTCTTAGGTCGTCTCAAGGCTGATAATACTTTCATAGCCGTCATATTACATAGATGACCTGCATGACTCTTCACTCGACGTTTTAAATCTGGTGAGTATGGTCCATATAACAACATATGCTCATCATAGTTGGCTTCCAATACCAACAAATCTGTATCATGTAGATGCTCTAGCATCTCCTTTGATACCATGCCTGTATCCGTTAATAAAGCTGCTTTTGTCTGCCCTTTATAACAAGTGATACCAATGGGATCTACCGCATCATGACTCGTAGAAAATGGTTGCAACACCATATCTCCTATGGTTACTTCTTTCGTTCCTAACGTTTGAAAGCACTCCGCAGATACGCCAAATTTATCCATAAGACGCCGTGCTGTATTAGGTCTTGTGATAATAGGTAAACCCATTTGCTTAATCATTTGTGGTACCCCTACAATATGGTCAGAATGTTCATGGGTAATAACAATCCCTTCTACCATATGTTTGGGTATCTCTAAATCCTGCAAAGCATTAGTAATCCTTCGGCAACTAATCCCTGCATCAACAATCACTGCACTGTGAGAACTGCGAATAATGGTGCAATTCCCTTTACTACCGCTAGCTACGACATGAACTTCTAACTCTTTATTTTTTATCGTCATTGTTCCTAGCTTCTTTCTAATACATCTATGAAAGCTTTCATATTATCCGTCAAATCTGGCCCTCGGCGGAACATATCGCCTCCTACAAGGAACATGGTATCTTTGCCGTAAATGTTTACCAACTCTGGCAAACGTGCCTCAGTCACGCCACCACCTGGAGATGGACAAGACGATTTAATCGACGCCAATGGTCCACGATTACTATCACAAATTTGGCGACATAAGTCTGGTTTAAACGTAAATCGGCCACCATAAGACACAAAAATATTCATATCCCCGCCGAAAATACGTGGCAATAAGCCCATCCAAATCGTGGCGGCAATCCCTGATGTACCGGGTAATGTGAATCCACCCATCATAGCAGGATGCACGATGAGCGGCAAGTTCAAAGAATCATCGGTAGCCAATCGATGTAGCCAGCCAAATCCGATTAAGGAAGGGGCTACCATCAGAGCTGTAGCACCTGCTTCTTTCGCATAATGGGCCCGCTCTAGCACGTCTGTTCCATCCCCAGATACATTGGCTGCATAGAGGGTGTGATGACCACTTTTAGCATTCGCCTCCTGTACTGCATGGGCACATCGTGACACACGATCTTTGAAGGGAGAAAACGATTGATTCGTCAATCCATGGTCATCCTTAATCACATCGGCACCGCCCATAGTATAGGCATGACACATGCGAGCCAACTCTTCATTGGGTGTCCCCATAGGTTTAATTACGGCTTGAATCATGGGGCGAGTTGGGGTCTGGCATAATTCTCGAATGCCAGCTAAGCCGAACTTAGGCCCTGTAAACACATCTAGCAAACTAGGACTAAACTCAATATCCACTACCCAAATGTGTGGTTGTAGGGAAGAGTTGCCAAAGACTACATTTAAAAACTGTGTCACTTCCAATCCTGATGTCTCCACCGGGTAGGCAATCTTTGCCAAAAAACAATCTTCTTTTTCTTCCAAGGAAAGCAATTGTCCCACCATATGACGACGTGGGTCGCTTTCCCCTAATAATTCATAAGGAAATTCAATGGTTTGCTCCACCTGTATGGACCAAGCCACTTGCTTCGCCTCTTCATACGTTGGAACATGCAATGCATAGGTAACGGAAAATGTTTCCATCGGTAACTCCTTTCCCATCATTACAATATACTCTATTTTATCTTTTTATAATCAATCTGAAGGTCTGTTACCAAAATGCTACGGCAACAGTGTTTGAGAATCTGTTATCTGATTCTCTATCTTTATAGTATGACATAAGTTCTTATGAAATACTATGTCATACCTACAATTATACACTATATGCAACAAAAAAGAACCTATAATCGACTAGGTTCTTTTCTAAGAATATGGTACACTGTTACTATTATTTATTCTATCATTCCACTAGGTGTTGTAACCGCCTGTATGCACTCTTAAGAGCATCTATCCATATCAGTTGACACAACATCCTGACATTTGACATAGAAATACATGCATCATGTATCAGAAAGGACAATCTATGAACTGGAACAATTATCTTTCAACTATGACACAAACACTTCCCCCTTCTGGGATTCGTAAATTTTGGGAAAAAGCCATGGCTATGGACGATGTGATTTCTCTTTGCGTTGGGGAACCCGATTACATCCCACCACAACCTGTACTAGATGCACTGGTAGCCAGCGTGGAACGAGGGGAAACGAATTATTCCCCCAATGCAGGCATCTTGCCATTACGCGAAGCCATTAGCAATTGGTACAACCGCCGTTACCACGTATCTTACGGCACGGATGAAATGATGCTCACCATCGGTGCTAGTGAAGCCATCGATTTGTCTTTGCGTGCCCTCTTGAACGAAGGCGACGAGGTGTTAATCCCAAATCCATCCTACGTAGCTCACCAAGCAGAAGTTCACATGTGTGGTGGCAAAGCGGTTCCTGTACCCACACATTTAGAAGATGGCTTTAAACTTCGTGTAGAAGAATTGGAAAAGCTTGTGACAGAACAGACAAAAGTTATTTTAATGTGTTATCCAAGCAATCCTACAGGAGCCATCATGGACTACGAAGATCTATTACCTATTGCGGAGTTCGCGAAAGCCCATGACCTGATCGTCATCTCTGACGAAATTTACTCGGAACTCACCTACCACAAGGACCATGTATCTATGGCATCCTTGCCGGGCATGAAAGAGCGCACTATCATCTTAAACGGTTTCTCTAAGTCCTATGCCATGACAGGTCTTCGCATCGGCTTCCTTTGTGCACCTTCTGAGTTCATTACAGCTTGCATTAAATTGCACCAGTACAGCATCGTTGCACCTGCTACACCAGTGCAACACGCTGCCATCGTAGCTCTAAACGAATGCGATGACTCCGTTATCGCTATGCGTCAAGATTACCTAGAACGCCGTGACATGATCGTAAAAGGATTCCAAGATATGGGCTTACCGATTGCCGTTCCAGAAGGAGCTTTCTATGTGTTCCCTGACATCTCTCAAACTGGTCTGTCCGATGAAGATTTCTGTGAACAATTGCTAGAGCAACAACATGTAGCGGTTGTACCAGGCTCTGCCTTCGGCACCTGCGGTGCTAACCGCATTCGCTGTTCCTATGCATCCTCTAAGGAAACCATCCAAGAGGCATTACGAAGAATACAAATTTTCTTAACAACATTACAGAAGTAACCATAAAAGGGTTGTACCAACACTACTACGGTAGTTCGGTACAACCCTTTTTCTATCTCTTCGATATGTAATTAGGCACGTTCACAAGAGGCCGTCGTGATATACACAGAATTGTTTTCCACTTCTAGGAATCCCCCAAGTAGTATAAATTCTTCACGCTTGCCATCATGGTCAATGCGAATCGCCCCTGGCGCCAAAGCGCTCACTAAAGGTATATGATGCGGTTGGATACCAAACTCTCCATCAAGAGCTTTTCCTACCACCATAGTTGCATCTCCAGAAAACACTGTTTCATCAGGAGTAATAATTGTTACATGCATGGTACTCATAGATTATTCTCCTTTCCCTAACATGTCCCTTCCTTTGGCAACAGCTTCATCGATAGTTCCCACCATGTAGAAAGCACTTTCCGGTAAGTCATCATGTTTACCTTCTAGGATTTCACGGAAACCACGCAATGTTTCTTTCAATGGCACATATTTACCAGGACTGCCTGTAAATACTTCGGCTACGAAGAATGGTTGACTCAAGAAACGTTGAATTTTACGAGCACGAGCTACTGTCAATTTATCCGCTTCAGACAATTCTTCCATACCTAAGATAGCAATGATATCTTGTAAATCTTTGTATTTTTGAAGTACTTCTTGTACGCCACGAGCTACGGAGTAATGTTCTTCCCCTAATACTAATGGATCCAAGATACGGCTAGTGGAATCCAATGGATCCACAGCTGGGTAAATACCAAGTTCTGCAATGGAACGAGACAATACTGTAGTAGCATCCAAGTGAGCAAATGTCGCTGCTGGCGCTGGGTCAGTCAAGTCATCGGCAGGTACATATACGGCTTGTACAGACGTAATGGAACCTTCTTTTGTCGATGTAATACGTTCTTGTAAGGCCCCTACGTCATTGGCCAATGTTGGTTGGTAACCAACGGCAGATGGCATACGACCTAGCAAGGCAGATACTTCGGAACCAGCTTGGATGAAACGGAAAATGTTATCTACGAATAACAACACGTCTTGTTGTTGTACATCACGGAAATATTCCGCCATCGTCAAACCAGTTAAAGCTACGCGCATACGAGCTCCAGGAGGCTCATTCATCTGTCCATACACAAGCGCTGTTTTAGACAATACGCCAGACTCTTTCATTTCATTCCAAAGGTCATTCCCTTCACGGGTACGTTCACCAACGCCTGCGAATACGGAGTAACCACCATGTTCTGTAGCGATGTTATGAATCAATTCCATGATTAGAACTGTTTTACCTACACCGGCACCGCCAAATAGACCGATTTTACCACCTTTTACATATGGCGCAATTAAGTCTACGACTTTAATACCAGTTTCTAAAATATTAGTTTCTGGTGCTAATTCATCAAATTTTGGAGCCGCACGGTGAATTGGCCAATGTTCATTCACTTTCACTTCTGCTGGATCGTGGTCTACTGTTTCGCCTAATACGTTGAAAATACGACCTAGTACACCATCACCAACAGGAACGGAAATAGCGGCTCCTGTGTCCACTGCTTCCATACCACGAGTCAATCCATCAGTGGAACTCATAGCAACACAACGAACTGTGTCATCACCTAAATGTTGCATCACTTCTACAACAATCTTAGATGCTTGTTCGTCGCCTTTTGTAATAGTAATTGCGTTGTAAATAGCAGGCAATTCACCTTTTGGGAAGACTACGTCTACCACCGGTCCAATAACCTGAACTACTTTACCTATATTTGTACTCATATACGAGATACTCCTTTATCTATTATTGCAATGCGTTTGCACCGCCTACGATTTCAGAAATTTCGTTAGTAATACCTGCTTGGCGCAACTTATTGTATTCTAAGTGCAAGGTACCAATCAATTCGCCTGCATTATCAGTAGCGGATGTCATGGCCGTCATACGGGCACCTAATTCACTAGCCGCCCCATGTAGCAATGCATTATATACAGTGCTTTCCACATAGGCTGGCAACAATTGTTCCAATACAGACCCTTGGTCCGGATAGAATAAACTTTCACCGACCTCTGCTGTATCGGACTCTAATGAAAGAGGTAATAAGCGCTCATGAGTCACTTCTTGCAATAAGGAGTTCACAAACTTAGTGTATACCAATACCACTTCATCTACCTCACCAGACAAGAACATGGTTTTCACTTGTTCCACAATGTCTTGAGCATGATGAAAGCCTGGTTTATCAGAAAAACCTTGCAACTCAGAGACTACAGAATAGCCATGGCCTCTGAAATATTCCGTTGGCTTACGACCCACTGTGAATAAACCATAGGCATCTGTTGGCGTATCCTTGAGCAAGGATTGCACGTATTTAATGATATTACTAGTATAAGCACCAGCCAAACCTTTATCCGCACCTACCACCACATAGGCTACCTTATTCACAGGACGAACTGTGAGTAGCGGTAAATCTGCGCCCCCATCTAGAGAGGACATGCTTTGATGCAGCATGTGGCGGAGACGTTCTGTATAAGGTTCAGTACCTTTCGCTTTTTGTTGTGCACGACGTAGACGAGCAGATGCTACCATCTTCATAGCTTTTGTAATTTGCTGCGTATTAGTGACACTTTTTATACGCTTGCGTAAGTCTTGTGCACTACTCATAGATTACGCCTCCTCTGGTAATAATTCGTGAGTAGCACCAAAGACATCAATACATTCTAAAATCGCTTGTTGCAATGTTTTTTCTGTATCTTCTTCTAATTTCTTAGTATCTCTAATTGATGCTAATACATTGGCATAATTACCATGTACATAGTGTAATAAGGCATCTTGGAATGCTGGTACATCATGAACAGCTAATCGTTTGAAATAGCCATTAATACCTGCATATAAACATACCACTTGTTCTTCTACTTTTAACGGAGAGTATTGTGGTTGTTTCAACATTTCAGTTAAGCGTTCACCACGATCTAATTGTGCTTTTGTGGAGGCATCCAAATCAGAACCGAACTGCGCGAAAGCAGCCAATTCACGATATTGTGCCAATTCCAAGCGCAATTTACCAGCTACTTGTTTCATCGCTTTAATTTGCGCACTACCACCTACACGAGATACGGATAAGCCTACGTCAACTGCTGGACGAACACCAGAGTAGAACATATCTGTACCCAAGAAAATTTGTCCATCAGTGATGGAGATTACGTTCGTTGGGATATAGGCAGATACGTCACCTGCTTGTGTTTCGATAATTGGTAAAGCTGTAATAGATCCGCCACCCAATTCATCAGATACTTTTGCCGAACGTTCCAATAAACGAGAGTGTAAGTAGAACACGTCACCAGGGTACGCTTCACGTCCTGGAGGACGACGTAACAACAAACTCATCGCACGATAGGCAGCAGCTTGTTTTGTTAAATCATCATATACGCAAAGTACATGTTTACCTTGGTACATGAAATGTTCGCCCATAGCTACCCCAGAATATGGTGCTAAGTACTGCATAGGAGCCCCTTCAGAAGCACCAGCAGACACAACGATCGTATAGTCCATAGCCCCTGCTTCTTCTAATTTTTGTACTACACGAGCTACAGTAGATTCTTTTTGACCAATTGCTACATAGATACAAATCACATCTTGTCCTTTTTGGTTCAAGATCGTATCAATAGCAATCGCTGTTTTACCAGTACCACGGTCACCGATGATCAACTCCCGTTGACCACGACCGATTGGTACCATCGCATCAATGGCTTTCAAACCAGTTTGCATTGGCTCAAATACAGATTTACGATCTGCAATACCAGGTGCTGGGTATTCTACAGGACGATATGTTTCTGCCACAATTTCACCTTTACCATCGATAGGTTGACCAAGGGCATTCACAACACGACCAATTAAGCCATCTCCTACAGGAACCTGCATGATGCGGCCTGTACGGCGCACTTCATCGCCTTCTTTAATTAAGAAGTCATTACCTAGGAGAACGGCGCCTACATTATCTTGTTCTAAATTGAGTACCATGCCATATACGCCATGAGGTAACTCTAACAATTCGCCAGCCATGGCTTTTTCAAGACCGTAGATATGCGCAATACCGTCCCCTACTTCCAGAACAGTTCCTACGTCATCTACGTTTAATTCAACATTATAGTCCTGAATCTGCTGTTTAATAATGGCAGTAATTTCTTCAGGCGTCATTTTCATAATTAACCATTCACCCCAATCTTATTGGTACTTGCATTAAGCAATGATTTTTTTAATTCTTCCAATCGTCTAGCCATACTTCCATCAATCCGAGTGTCTCCCACTTGAATGACCATGCCACCTAAGATGGATGGATCCACATGTTCTTCGATGACACATTCTTTGCCAGTAATCTCTTGTAACTTACGCAATACTTTTTCCCGCATTGCCTCTGAAAGTGGTTCTATAACCGTTACTTTCGCTTCCAAAATACCGCGACTTTCACGGGAGCGTTTTACGTAAGCACGAGCTGTTTCCATGATATAGGGACTGCGACGGCGGTCCACCATAACATTGAGAAAATTCATAATCAATGGATGCACTTCACTACCAAAGATTTGTTGTAAAATTTTCTTTTTTCCCGCTACTTCTAACATAGGATTGATTAAAATTTGGCGTAATTCCTCATGGGTGGAAAATAAATCTTGCACATAGGAAAGATCTGTATCAAATTGTGGTAACAAACCTGATTCCTGTCCTAATTCAAATATAGCGGAGCTATATGTTTCTGCAATTCTTTCTACACTCATCGTATCACGACCTTATAGTTGTACTATCAAGTTTTGCAATGGTATCCTCTACAAGAGCTACATTATCAGCACTGGAAAAGTCTTTTCCAATTAACTTACCAGCCACTTGTACAGACAAATTCACAACTTCTGCACGGATTTGTTGCATTGCTTTTTCCCGTTCCCGTTCAATTTCTTGGCGGGCGATTTCTTTTTCTTTCACTAGTTGAGCTCGTAACTCTTTGATTTGTGCTTGTGATTCTGCTTCTGCTTGTTGTTTTGCGGTCTCGATAATCCCTTGTGCTTCTTTACGAGCTTCTTGCAATTGCGCTGTATATTCAGCTTTCAACGCAGCCGCTTCTTCTCTAGCTTGTTCTGCACTGGTAAGATCATTCTCAATGCGACGTTTCCGTTCTTCCATGGTTTGCAATAACGGTTTATACGCATACTTTGCTAAAATCAACACTAGCACAATAAAGTTCAAAATCTGAAGTACGAGTGTGCCGTTTAAATCTACCAACGGTCATACCTCCTCTTAGCTAATGTCTATTATTTAAGTAAGTCTACCAATGGGTTTGCGAACACTAATACAATCGCGATAACTGCTGCGATAATAGGCACCGCTTCAATCAAGCCTACAGAAATTAACATATTTGTGAACAATTTACCAGATTGTTCTGGTTGACGAGTCATGCCTTCTAAAGCTTTACCAGATACAAGACCGTCACCAATACCTGCACCAATCGCAGCTAAACCAATTGCTAAACCAGCGCCAATGGCAGAACCAACCAATACATACGCTTTTGCTAATAATAATTCCATTATGATTTCCTCCTAAACTATTAATGTCCATCTCCAATTGTCATCCCCAAATACGAGGTAACGAGCATGGCAAAAATAAACGCTTGAATAATACCGATTGCTAGACTAAAGGCTAACCATACGATAGGAAGTACATAGGGTACCAAGGCATATAATAATTCTAAAAGAATTTCTCCCGCTAGTATGTTACCAAACAAACGGAAGGCTAATGTGACAGGTTTCGCTATTTCTTCCATTAAGTTGATGATGATAAATAATTTAAATGGCTGTACAAAATGCTTAAAATAGCCAATTCCTTTTACTTTCAAGCCTACAATCCATACAAGAATTGAGCTTGAAATGGCTAATCCCAAGGTGGTGTTAATGTCATTTGTTGGCGATGCCAAGATATGCGGACTTGGAATCAAGCCCAATTCATTACTCACCAAAATAAACAGAAAATACGTAAATAGGATGGAGCTTAAAAACTTCCACTGATTGCCTAGGTTCGTTTTAAACTGACCAGTCAATCCTTCTAGCACGCCTTCCATCACATTTTGAATCCCCTGTGGTACCATGGCCCGTGACCGTGTAGCTAATAGTGTGACCACAATAATGATTGCCATCACTAACCACGTCATGTATAGCGTATCCATATTAAAGGATATGCCCATCCATTGAACAACATGATGATGCCCTGCATGTAACTCCATATTCCCACCCCCTTTCACATAGATGATTCCCTATTACGTTGACGTACATACATACTATACTCAACATATTGCATAGGAACAAACACACAGATTCCGCCTAGTACACCTTTCATGGAAATAGAAGGGATCTGCGTGCTTATGCCTACTAACAATACGATTAAGCTAAACCGACTCATAACACCAATCCAAACTCGACGTTTCACATCGTCTAAGGTGGCGTCTTTCATCTTGTAGGTTTGAAAGGCTAAATACAAGAAATATACAACATATGTCATCATGCCCCATAGCCAACCCGTGATGTGTTGAGTCCAGTCCAGTATCCATAACACGACTACACCTAGTATAGCCACTGACAGTATCCATCGGCAATGACTTTTGATATAGGTTATATATTCTTTCATACAGTCTCCTTACATACACTGACGTATGACACCGTAGAGGCCTAGAAATCCACCGATTAATCCACCTAGGAGTACGCCCCAAGGGTGCGTTCCCACATAGTGATCAATGGCATAACCAAGACCCATACAGATACCGATAGAACAAAGTATAGTAAATCCCGTAGTTGATGCTTTGGAGATAGCCATCCATAGATCTGATTTTTCTTTCCCCATAGACATACCTCCTATACCTCTAACATCGTAGATTATACCACCAATGAGAACAATTTTAACAATATATAAATTTTATATCTATCAAAACTTTTCAGACGATTTGATTCAAAACCGTGTACATTCCTCAATTACACAGTCAATGAAAGTAGCTATCAACTTAATTATAACTAGAATGCATACATCGACTATTATTTTCCAAAGGACGATGGTTTTTCTTGATGCTCAAAAAATTCATGCCGTAAGGCTTGTACAATTCGTTCTGATGCTAATCCATCCCCATAAGGGTTCACTGCATTTGACATAGTAGTATACATTTCTGCATTCGTAATTAACTCTTTAGCTGTGGAGTATACAGTTGCTTTATCAGTGCCCACTAATTTTACTGTACCTGCTTGGACTGCTTCAGGTCGCTCTGTCGTATCACGAAGAACTAGTACAGGTTTACCCAAAGATGGCGCTTCCTCTTGAATACCACCAGAGTCTGTCATAATAAGATAGGTCCGATCCATTAAGTTTGCAAATGGTTCATATTCTAATGGCTCAATCAAATGTACACGTGGCATATCACCTAGTACCTCTTGTACAATACTGCGTACCTTTGGATTTCGGTGCATAGGAAATATAACTTCAAGCTCTTCATGTTCTCCAATAATATCACGAATTGCCTCATACACATTGCGCATTGGATCACCTAAATTCTCACGACGATGAGTGGTCACCAAAATAACCTTTTGGTTCACGTAATCAATTTTGTTCAGCAACTCTTCCTTGAATGTATACTCTTCCTTCACCGTTGTACGTAATGCATCAATAACCGTATTTCCTGTTACATACAAGTGATCTGGATTAATATTTTCTTTCAATAAGTTTGCTTCTGATGTAGTGGTGGGTGCAAAATGGTACGTCCCAATAGCACCTGTCAACTTACGATTCATCTCCTCAGGAAATGGAGAGTAAATATTACCCGTCCGAAGACCTGCCTCCACATGCCCAACAGGAATCCCTTCATAAAATGCCGCTAGCGCCCCCACAAAAGTAGTGGTCGTATCGCCATGAACAAGCACCACATCAGGTTTTGCTTCTTTCAATACCTCTTGCAGTCCCATTAAGGCACGGCAAGTTACATCATACAAGGTCTGCCCTTGACTCATAATATTTAAATCATAATTAGGTGTTATGGAAAACAAATGCAACACCTGATCTAACATTTCTCTATGCTGTGCCGTTACCGTTACAATAGACTCCATATCAGGCGCTGCTTCCAAAGCCTTAACAACTGGTGCCATCTTTATTGCCTCAGGACGTGTCCCAAATATGGTCATGACTTTTAACATAGTACCTCCCACATATTTCGTTTACTTCCTTTACCATGAAAGCCGTCATATACAAACTTTCCTAAATCACTTTATTAAGCTTTTTCAATTATCTCTATTGTATCATGTACAAGCCTTCCATACTAGTAGAAACTGTAAAGAAGTACATCAAAATAAAACGTCACAACCCTCCCCTCACAGAGTGAGCAAACACTAGACAAAACGCCATAAGTGTAAGCAACATGGCGTAATATACTTAATTCTACAAACACTAGAAAGCGTGGCATATTCCTGAACAAACATTATGAAATACCGTTTGTTCAGGAATGTGCCACGCTTTTCCTTTGCCTAAAAATAAAAAACGCCATGAAGCCTGAGCTCCTGGCGTTTTGCATAGCTATTTACGAACGTCGTTGTCTTTGGATATAATCCCAATTTTTGTTGCTGTCCACACGCATGCACAAAGTATAACAAGCACTAGCAAGACTCCTATGACAAAGTTTGCTTTTGCCGCCACGATAGACACACAACCTAAAAGTGCAGTGATGGCATACATCAGCAACACAGCTTGTTTTTGTGTGAGCCCCATCGCCAGTAGACGATGATGCAAATGTCCTTTATCTGGTTGGAATACAGGGCGTCCATTAATACGTCGACGTACAATGGCAAATAAAGTATCTAAAATTGGTAATCCTAACACAATCACAGGTACCACCAATGCCACAGTCGCTGCCGTTTTTACACTGCCCATGACAGAGATAGCTGCCATGGTATAACCCAATAGCATACTGCCTGTATCACCCATAAATATTTTGGCAGGATTAAAGTTGTAGCGCAAGAATCCGCAAGCCGCCCCAGCTAATGCCAAAGTAATGCAAGCCAATTCGATTTGCCCCATTTGCAAAGTCACGATACAAATCGTAATACACGCAATGAGAGAAATCCCTGCTGCCAATCCATCTAATCCATCAATGAGATTCACAATATTCGTAAATCCTACAATCCAAAATACCGTCAACGGTATAGCAAAATATTCTAAATACAATAGATGGTCACCAATGCTAATAAAATGCACCGCATTGCCAAATAGTGGCAACATAAGAGCCGCCAAAATTTGTCCCATTAATTTTGTTTTTGGACCAATTTGCTTAATATCGTCCCAAATCCCTACTGCTACTAGGATAATTGAACCTACAATTAATCCTTTGACAGAAGACACATCTTTCACACTATATAGCAAAGATACCATATAGCCAATATAGATGGCCAATCCACCTAATCGTGGAATTGACACTTGATGCACCTTACGTGCATCTGGTTTATCAATAGCACCTACCTTAACAGCAAATTGTTTCACCAAAGGCGTGCAAATATACGTTACTACGAGAGCAATGACAAAGGCCCATAAATATACTGTCATTCCACCACCTCCATACGTGGTATTTCATGATTATAACAAATGATTGTCAATAGTCTGTTATTCGAATACTTAGTTCATTGTATATAGACCATATTTATTAATTATATCAGCTAAACACAGTACATACAAGAACAGACTCAGTAAGTACATGGACTCCCTACTCTTCATGGACTTGTTAAAGACAGTTACCAACTAAATAGATTTTGTTACTAACCCTTCAATAATGTGTTTACCATCTTCCATCAGCTGCGCCAGCCCTTCTTCGCCTAAATAGGACTCTGCATACATTTTATATAAGTTTTCTGTTCCTGATGGTCGTGCTACAAACCAACCCGTATCTGTCACAATTTTGACACCATCGATAGGTTGTTCTTCAAATAAAGAGGTCGTACGAATATCTAGAATCGGACTGCCTCCTAATTTTGTCATAGTCACATCACTAGGTTTCATACCTTTTAAAGCACTTTTTATTTCCTCTGTGCAAGGCATATCTACACGCTGAAACACCGGTGTTCCCCATTGTTCCGTCATATCTACATAGTGTTGTGCCGGAGTTTTCCCTGTAGTGGATACCATTTCCACCGCTAAAAGTCCTAAAATGATGCCATCTTTATCAGTAGTCCATACGGTTCCATCCTGTTGCAAGAAGGACGCTCCTGCACTCTCCTCTGCCCCTAGGCCTATGCGTCCATCAAATAATAATGGAGCAAAATATTTAAAACCTACTGGCACTTCATAGACTGGATGATTGGAATCTTTGCAATAGGCATCCATCAAGCTTGTCACAACAGCTGTTTTTCCAACACCTTTCCCTTCCCAAGGGCGAGTTTCATTCAAATACTTAGCAGCTACTACTAAATATTGATTGGGTGCTAACAAACCTTCTTCTGTGACGATGCCATGACGATCATAGTCTGGGTCATTGCCAATAGCTAGTTCATGGTCCCCTAAATTTTTTGCTACCTCTGCCATAGCATATGGGGAAGAACAGTCCATACGAATAGCACCATCATGGTCATAGGACATGAAACTAAATGTTGGATCATAGTCACTATTAATGATAGTAAAGTTTAGATTATACTCCTCAGCAATGGCATGCCAATAGGCCCCTCCACTGCCGCCTAACGCATTAATTAACACCTTTGGATTGGCTTCTTGGATTGCTTTCATATTGATAATCTGAGGCAATTCTTTTACATAGGCCATTTTAAAATCATATGGTTCTAAATATTGTCCCGCTTCGTCTATAGAAATTGCAGCTGGAGCCATCCGTTGCTCTTCTTCATGATGACAGCAACCACAATGAGCACTTTCATGAGCACCCACTAGATGATTAAAGGAAAATCGTTGAATGCTATCTAAGCCTTTTTGCAAATATTCATTAGCTAAGGCTTCAATCCGCTTTGTCACTGCTGTATCTGCAGGGCCCCCATGAGGTGGATTGTATTTAATACCACCATGTTCTGGCGGATTATGAGAAGGCGTAATAATAATACCATCTGCTACATTCTCTGCTGTTGTATCTGCATTGTGTCGCAAAATAGCCCGAGACACACTTGGAGTAGGCACAAATTCACGATGTGCATCCACACGTGTTTTCACACGATTTCCCAACAAGACTTCAATGGCTACTTGCAAAGCTGGTTGTGATAAGGCATGTGTATCTTGTCCAATATAGCAAGGTCCTGTAGCACCAAATTCTTGACGCACATCACAAATTGCTTGTACAATGGCTGCCACATGGAGTTCATTAAAGGTCCCTTTGGATGCAATCCCTCGATGTCCAGACGTACCAAAGCTTACTCGTTCTTCTAAAGTCTCATGATTAGGAACAATGCGAAAAAAGTCTTTCACAACTGTATCTACATGAATCAAATCTTCTTTTTTTACAGGTTGTCCTGCCAATGGATGTACCATATTAGTGTTCCTCCTTATGCTCTTGGGAAGGGATTTCATTTCTTGCCATTTGCACTTCATGAATCATTTGCTCTGCTTCAGCCGCTTTCACTGGATCACAGGTTTGCAATACCCGTTCTACAGCACCATTCGTAGACCTTGCCGAGAAACCTGTGCCGATAACCTCTGCTGCATCCGTGATAACCATAAATGCTGTTGGATCTTCCGCTTCTACGGCAGCTTTCAAGCGAGCCACTTGCAACAAACTTACTACTACCATAATAACCTGTTTAGGCTGATGTGTATAGGCGCCTTCTCCATTCAAAATCGTAGCACCACGACCGATTTTATCAATGATTAAATTACAAATCGTCACTGGTTTATAGGAAATGATAAACATTGCCTTGCGTTGGTTAAAACCAGTAATTACCTTATTGGTTACCATCGCTGCTAAATAGGTACTAATCAAAGTGGTAGCCGCCGCCTCAATATTGATAACAATAGCACCAACGATGAGAATCATCATATTAATACCAAATAAGATACTGCCTATTTGTAATCCAAAACGATTCCGAATAATCATAGCAATGGGATCCATACCACCCGTATTACCGCCACCACGGTAGACGATACCAAGACCCAATCCAGAGAATAGACCCCCTAAGATACCTCCAATAATTGGAT
This sequence comes from Veillonella sp. VA141, assembly GCF_003992175.1. Lineage (NCBI taxonomy): Bacteria > Bacillati > Bacillota > Negativicutes > Veillonellales > Veillonellaceae > Veillonella > Veillonella sp. VA141. Next base: position 50,013 of record NZ_RQVM01000004.1, on the reverse strand, counting down.
TCTTTGTTAATTCCAAGGCTTCTAATGGAGACAATAGGTTGATCAAAATAGACATAATGATAGTGCCTAAGATGGTAATCCCTAGGTGCCAACGTCCTAACCATCTCCATGCCGCGTACAGCACAGGTATATTCAAAAGAAAGTTAATAGAACCTAAACTTAATATACCTTGTGTCACATAATAAATAATCAAGCTTAGACCACTAATTCCACCACTTAAAAGTTTATGCGGTACAATAAATCCTTGTACCCCTACTGCAAACACCGTCGATCCAATAATAATATGTATTATGGCTTTCACCGTACTTAAATATTTTGGTTTACTTAACATAATTTCACCTATTCTATCACTACTTCCATCATCTGACCATAAGCAAAAAGCTGCCACATTAAGAGTCAATCATAATGTAACAGCTTTTTAGTACTTATTAAACCGCTTATGGTATAATACAATATACTATTCTGCTAGGGCAATCACTTCTACTTCTACTAAGAAGTTAGCTGGTAATGTTTTGACTGCCACACAACTACGAGCTGGTTTAGATGTAAAATACTCAGCATAAATAGCATTAAATTTGGCAAAGTCACCCATATCTGCTAAAAAGCATGTTGTTTTTACAACTTTAGAAAAATCAGTGCCTGCTTCTTTTAAGATAGCTTCGATGTTTTTCATCGCTTGCAATGTTTGTGCTTCCACGCCACCTTCTACTAGAGCGCCTTGTGCTGGATCAATACCGCCTTGACCAGAAATGAACACAAAACCATTCGCTTTGTAAGCTTGAGAATATGGTCCTAATGCTGCTGGTGCTTGCTCTGTATACACTTGTTTCATAGTTGTCCCCTTTCATTACCATAAGACATTTATAATATATCACTAGTATAGCATGTAATGGTATCGAAGTGTAGCTATTTTTCATACTTCTATTGTACTTTATTTGCATACCTCTATAAGGAGTACCTATATGTCTATTATTTATACTACTTATGAAAGCCCTTTGGGCACTCTTACACTATATGCCACAGCCTCCGCCTTAGTAGGGCTTACATTTCCAACTCAATCTGTAAATTTTCAAGAACCAGTGGTCATAGACAAGACTATTTCTTCCCCCATTTTGCAACAAACTATCCAATGGCTAGATCAATACTTCGTTGGACAAGTCCCAACGATGATGATTCCCTTAGCACCTCAAGGCACAACGTTCCAACAAAAAGTATGGTCTCAGTTACAGCATATTCCCTACGGCACATCCCTTACTTATGGAGAGCTAAGCCAACGTGTATTTAACTCCCCTATTCCTAAAGGATCCCAAGCCATAGGATCTGCCGTTGGTGCTAACCCTATTTCTCTCATCATCCCTTGTCATCGTGTGTTAGGCAAAGGAAACGCCCTCACTGGTTACACAGGAGGGCTATCCATTAAGCGAGCCTTACTATCCATCGAAAATATATCTTTCGTAGACAAGTAAAATTACTTTATATGTTGTAACATTTGCAAGAAGTACGGCTTAAAGAATGTTCCTTCCACTTCGGTAGTACCCATGACAATCGTTGTTAAATACTCTGGTGTTCCCACTAGGGCTAAACGCAGATATCCAGGATATTGAATCCCTGTTATATCATAGGTCATATTTCCCGCTGTTGTCATCGTACCATATTTAGTATCTGTTAAGGTATGTAATGGTTCTACATTCCGTAATCGTATCTTTGCTGGACGTTTATTCTGAGAATAATCAATATCTCTGTCTTCTGCAATATGAATATTAAAATGGTTTAATAAGTCGTTTGCATCACGAGTAATTCTATCCATTTCTGCTGATGAAAGTCCCTCTTTTCCGTATGATAGCGATGATTGCGCATTCATTAACAACTCTTTAGGTAGTGGAAATACAAGAACCCAAGCTGTATTTAAACCATATTGATCAGCCCCTTGTAATTCATAAACATCCATATAATGTCCTAGCTTAAGTCCCTCTTTCATGTTCTTCAGTCCCGTATAGTCCTTTACCACACCAACTGTAGTGCTCACTTTACCTAGGTTGGCATACACATACCCTTTTCCTACCTCTGCTAACTTTGAAGAAGACAATTGCTTAACGGTAATCTTTGGCCCTACGGTTTGACGCAAATCAGTCAATGGATTCTGTTCTAACATCGCATCGAACTCTGCCATGATTTCGTCACCAGTTTGACGTTTTTTCTCGGCATCTAAGATAGTACTCGAAGGAACTCCTACTTCCCCCTTTGCCATTGGCTTAGTACTAGCTATTGCACTATAAGTATCATCATGTACTTGTGCTGACACTTGTCCATAGCCCATCATAAGGCTGGTCACTATGACAGCCAGTCCCATTTGCTTCCATAATTTCATCTACTTATTCTCCCTTCACACCTAACAGACTCTTGATAACAGGTTGCCAATAGGATCTCGATGTATCAGCCGTCGTTATTAGAGTGATAGATACCCCATCTTGACCATACCGTCCTATAAAACTAATATACGCAGGTAACACAAATCCATCCACATCCAATTGCACTCTACCATGCGTATACAATCCTGTATCGCCTTGTAGGCGTACAGGTTTCATCATCTCTCCATCAAGAAATCTTACGTTCACAAGTGGTAATACGGCTTTCACAATCTCAGTACTACTGAACTCTGGATTAGTACTTGTAACAAAGGGAACTAATGCTGCGCCATTCTTTTCTATACGTTTTCCACCCATAAGATCCACATTGTAGAGTCCAATATTTTGTACTTCTTTCACTGTTTTGTTATATAATTTTTCTCCTACAGATTGTGGCACTATCGTCATTCCTTTATATCGTATCTTCCACACCTCAGTCGCTTCCTCACCTGTCATATGAAGGTGTACCAACTCTGCTGTATGTAATCCCCGTTCATCACGTCCTTGCAACTGATACCGTTGCCCCCGTTGCACCACATCTTTGACAATTTTATCTAGCAACTTAGCCTCTGTTTCATCTATATGCCAATGATTAGAACCTACCTTACGAACCGTATCTTCTTTTTTTAAACCACCATCAATGAGATCATCATGGTTAACTACCGAAACATAGCTAGGTAACTCTACACTACCTTGTCCATCTAGTATAATCGATGCTGCATATCCTGAAAGCATCGTCCCGACTAATGCCACACTAGCCATCACACATTTCCAATTCATAATAACTCCTTCCTAACTAGGCTCCCCTACTTTTTCCAACAATAATTTAGATTTTAATTGATGCAATTCTTCACTGATGTTAACTTTCACCTCTGGTGCTCGGCGAAGTCGTAAAAATTCTGGCCATAGTAATTGAATTTGCTCTTCTCCATAGGCTTTCACCTGTGCCAAGGAAGGTACACTGTACACCAATTCTCCATCTACAAAAATAGGCACCAATAGTTCTTGTATTTTAAAGCTATTTGCCTTCAACACAGTGTGTTTCCATGGATACAATGGATTTTTAAACACATAGTCCTGTGTGGTGTCCACTGTTTCGTGGTCTAAACAAATTAAATCACCAATGAGCTTATGATTTCGTACATTGATGAGGCGCAATACTTTTTTCTTGCCAGGATTTGTTACCTTTTCAATATTATCTGAAAATTTCATGGCTGGCATAAAGGTGTCCCCTTCCCATTGACCGGCTAGTTTATACACCCCACCTAAGGCTGGTGTTTCATCGGCAGTAATCAGTTTTGTACCTACACCCCACGCTGTGATCTCTGCTCCTTGCTGTTTCAAGTCTGCAATTTTATATTCATCTAGATCATTGGTGGCAAAAATTAATGCCTCTTTAAATCCTGCCTCATCTAGCATCTTACGAGCCTCGATAGATAAATATGCCAAATCTCCACTATCCAAGCGAATACCATAAATAGACGGCATCGTGCCCCCACGGCGTTCACGAATCTCTTGGAACACTTGGATGGCCGCAGGCACACCTTTATGTAGTGTATTATAGGTGTCCACTAAAAACACCAAATTATTTTCGTATTGGTCTGCATACGCACGGAATGCATCAATTTCAGTAGGAAAACTCATGACCCAACTGTGTGCCATAGTCCCTACAGGTCGCATGCCATACAAAGCAGCACTGTACACATCACTAGTGCTATCAAAGCCTCCTATGAAAGCTGCTCTAGCTCCTTGTACAGCTGCGCTCACCCCTTGGGCTCTTCGCATACCAAACTCTGCTACTCCATCCTTGCCAATGACAGATCGGATACGACGTGCTTTGGTCGCAATCAAGGACTCATGATTTAAAAACATAGATAATGCTGTTTCCAATAAAATGGCCTCATCCTTGGCAGATTCTACACGAAGTAACACTTCCCCCGGGAATACCACAGATCCTTCTGGGGCCGCATAGATGGTGCCAGTAAAGCGGAATGTGCTTAAATATGTCAAGAATTCTTCTGTAAACACACCCGTTTGTCGTAAATAGATAATATCATCCTCAGAGAAACGTAAGCCTTTCACATACTCGATAACTTGTTCCAATCCAGCGACCACAGTATAGGCGCCTTGAAATGGATTCATCCGGTAAAAGCGATCGAATACACAACGAGTACGATGTTTGTTTTGCGTAAATAAACCTTGCATCATGGTAAATTGATACATATCTGTTAATAGAGCATGTGTAATCATAAACAACTCCTATATCTACTCGCAACTAGTGTTATCTCTTGCATCACCAGATCATTACGAGTTAACCACTTATATACTTATAGTGTTTCTATTATTTTTTATTATACCCTATATTTCAAATTATACACTATATTTTTTATTTATCAACATAGGTGCTTTATCATTTCCTCCTTATTGCAACGAGGCCTCTGCATATTGGTTTGTCACTATACTTGTGGTATGATAATTATATTATTTACAGCGAGTACATCTTGCTAACATGAGCATACATTAGCTGTTAAAGATCCACATAACATTTTGAAAGAAAGGACACTCTATGAATCTTTCACAATTCTTTGCATTAATACGTCCACGCACCTTGACTGCAGCTTTCAGTCCTGTTGTACTAGGCGCTGCTATGGGGGCTACGCAGTTTGAAACCGTACAACCTATTTGGCTATCCTTGGTGTATACCGTAGGCATTCTAATTTGTGTGTTAAGCGCGCAAATCGCAGCCAATATTTGGAATGAATATTTTGATTTTAAATCTGGTCTTGACCTCACACAAGCAGCTGGAAATAGTGGTTCTATTGTCCGTGATGGCATCTCTCCAGCGATTATCAAACGTTGGGGATATATGACGACTATACTTCCACTCATCTTAGGCATTGCCCTCGCTAAGGCTGTCACATGGTGGTATATTCCTGTAGGCACGCTTTGCATACTGACTAGCATCTTATACTCTGGTGGACCTAAACCCATTTCTCGTACCCCTTTTGGTGAACTCGCCTCTGGTCTTGCCATGGGTTTTGCCATCGTGGGCATTACCCTCTTTGCTTGGACTCACACCTTGCACTGGACCTATCTAATTCCTGCCGTACCGTCCACCATCTTAATCGGTGCTATTATGATGACTAACAATTTACGTGACTTTACAAACGATGCGAACCACGGTCGTCGTACCTTAGTCATTCTTCTTGGCCGTGAAAGAGGCCTCCAACTGTTACAAGGGCTCTTCCTCATTAGCTCTCTATGGATACTAATATGGACTATCTGCGGAGTTATCCCATGGCCTTCCTTAGTAGCTTTACTTTCCTTACTGCCTGCTATGAAAGTCATCCATATCTTCAACACCTATGCAGATCCAATACGATTAAACGAAGCTATGAAGTTTACTTCTATATCTTGTACACTGTATCACTTCTTGTGGGCTATAGGACTCCTATGTAATACAATCATATAAAACTAGCATTCTTTATGAGGGGAGTCTTTATTACTTTCACAGTAGTAGCCATCTAATTCATAGTCAATAACTATAACACCTTAGATATATAACATATTTTACTTATAACAAAACTCTTGTTATACTAAGCAAGTAGAAATTCACTATGTAAGTACACAAAGAAAAGGAGATAACAAATGAAGAAATTATTTAGTTTAGCCGCTACGGCTGTATTAGGCGCTGCCTTATTGTTAGGTGGCTGTGGTTCCACTGGCACTAGCTCCACTGGTTCCGATGCAGGTAAAACATTGAAAATTGGTGCTTCCCCAGTACCTCACGCTGAAATCCTAGAGCAAGTAAAACCAATCCTTGCTAAAGAAGGCATTAAATTAGAAATCATCGAGTTCAGCGACTATGTACAACCAAACGTGTCCTTGAATGACAAAGAAATTGATGCGAACTTCTTTGCTCACATTCCTTACCAAGAAAACTTCAACAAAGAAAAAGGTACTCACATTGCAACAGCAGGTGCCGTACACATCGAGCCAATGGGCATTTACTCTAAAAAAGTAAAAGATTTGAAAGAAGTACAAGATGGCGCTCAAGTAGCAATCCCATCTGATGCGACAAATGGTGGTCGTGCATTACTATTGCTTTCCAAAGCTGGTTTAATCACTTTGAACGATCCTAACAGCATTTCTGCTACAGTACAAGATATCAAAGATAACCCTAAAAACTTAAAATTCGTTGAATTAGAGGCGGCTCAATTACCTCGTACATTAGATGATTCCACAATTTCTGTAATCAATACAAACTTTGCATTAGGTGCTAACTTGAACCCAACAAAAGATGCATTGTTCTTAGAATCTAAAGATTCTCCATATGTAAACATCGTATCCGTTCGTGAAGGCGATGAAAAACGTGAAGATATTCAAAAATTGATCAAAGCTTTACAAAGCCCTGAAATCAAAAAATTCATCGAAGACAAATACAAAGGTGCTATTCTTCCAGCATTCTAATGAAATCGCTTAGAATAGACTCCTCCAAATAAAAAAACACTAACAACTATCATACATACTTAACTATACAACAATAGAGGCAAGTTGATTCGCTCAACTTGCCTCTGTTGTTTTTGCATATACCCTTGTTCTTCTATACAAGCTCACAAACCATCAAACTCATTTCTAGCATACAAAAAAGGGTCCCGAAGGACCCCTTTGATTATTTACGAACCATAGCTCGTAATTCTTGCATTTCTTGTTGCAATGTCACAATATCTTGACGTAAGTTATCATTTTCTGCTGTCAGAACTGTAAGTTCACGACCATAGGCTTCTTTCATAGCTACCATTTCATCATGCAATACTAGCACCGAAGAAATTGGGCCATTACGATAACGTTCTGGTATAGCTTTTTTCTCTGGACTATTACCAAATTTAAAAGTTGCACCGCCATTAACCATAGTGCCACCACGTACCATAGATACACCAGCATGAAACATAGTAGATTCTTTAGTATAATGAGCCACACCTAATGCTACGGCGTTCACATTTTTATAATGTCCAACGCCAGCCATAATTTGTGTTGGTTCTAATGGATCATATTGAATTGGTTTTAATGCAGATAATGCAGCACCTAGGGCATCGCCTCTACGACTTTCCTTGCGTAATTCTTGTAAATCACTACCAAGTTCACCAATTTGGCGCTCTAATTTTTCATAGTTATGATTATCTCCTTTAGAACCGCCTTCTAAAGATTTACGGAAATCATCTTCTGTTTTATTTTCATTACCTTTGATTTCTTTCCAGTATTCATAAGCAGATTTGCCTTTAGCGCCATCTTTACCGGCTTTCCCAGCATCACCTTTGTCACCTTTAGGGCCTACTACGCCAGTTTCACCTTTATCACCTTTAGGTCCTACTGCACCTGTTGCGCCGGCTTCACCTTTTTCACCTTTAGGACCTACTGCACCATCTTTACCTTTTTCACCTGTAATGGCCTTGATAAAGTCGTCTTTTGTCTTGCTTTCGTTACCTGGTAATACTTTCCACACTTCGAAAGCAGACTTTCCGTCAGCTCCATCTTTACCAGCTGTGCCAACATCACCTTTAGGTCCTGCTACACCAGCTGCTCCGGCGTCACCTTTTTCGCCTTTCTCACCTTGTGGACCTACTGCACCATCTGCACCTTTTGCACCTGTAATGGCCTTGATAAAGTCATCTTCTGTCTTGCTTTTGTTACCTGGCATGTCTTTCCACACTTCGAAAGCAGATTTACCTTTAGGCCCTACTTCACCTTGTATCCCTTGATCACCTTTAGGACCTACGGCACCTGTATCACCTTTAGGACCTTGAACACCTTGTGGACCTTGTGGACCTACTCCACCAGTACCACCACCAGTACCACCTGGTCCTTGAGGTCCCTGTGGTCCTTGAGGACCTTGTGGGCCTACTGCACCGACTTCACCTTGCGGACCAGTAATAGCTTTGATAAAATCATCTTTTGTCTTATCTTCGTTGCCTGGCATTTCTTTCCATACTTCAAAAGCAGACTTTCCATCAGCCCCAGTATCACCTTTAGCTCCAGTTTCGCCTTTTTCACCTTGAATACCTTGGTCACCTTTAGCTCCTGGATCGCCTTTATCACCTTTGAAATCAGGATCCCCTTTTAGTTGATCTTTATCTAAGCTAAAAGTATATGTTTTACCATATTCTCCACCGTCGTTCGTAGCAATAGAGATGCCTTTACCTGGTTTTAATACTTCTTTCAAGGAATCTACAGTCAATACAGGGCTTGTAGTAGATGGAGAACCATCTTTACCGCCTGTAGTTAACGTTAAATGTCCTCTATCATTACTACCTAAGGAAATATTCATCAAAGGATTATCAAAATGTACTCCAGTAAAAGTTGGCGTTTTCAACATACCAATACGCAAGATAGAGTCTGTTGGGTCTTTATAAGTAATTAGATTATCAGAGCTATATAACGTTGGTGCCGCATACTCGCTTTTACCATCTGGAGCTTTGGCACCAGCTTGTGGAGCAACTCCATACACAGTATTTGCCTTGCCTTGGATCTTAATCTCTTTATCACCTGGTGTGTACACGCGTGTATCCGGTGTTGTAGTAGCTACAGTTCCATCTGCATTGAATGGCACATCATTACCTGCTAAAATAGTATTACGTTTTTCTAAGGCTTTTAATTGCGCTACATTGACAGCATCAGTATCTTCTCCACCGGCTGCTACATTAATGATCTGGCGAGTGACACGATAACCTAGGCGACTATTACCTACAGATACTGCTGAACGATTTGCCTTCCACGTTGTGGTTACCATATCTTTTGCTTGTCCATATAGAACCTTCGCTTTATCTAATCGTTCTTTTACCTCATGCCGATTCTCTGCTGGAGCATTAGCATATTCATTTTCTAATTCTGTTACTCTTGCTTTCGCAGATATCACATCAGGATTTTTTTCAGCCTCTGTATTCTCTACCTCTTCATTAACAAAGTGAGGTCCATGTAAAGAAGGGTCATAGCCTTGGTTAGATGGAGAGTCCGTTCCCCGATTAGCATATGTTTCTGATCCTAATGCCACACCAGTTCTTACATCTGTATAGGCTCTTTCCCCAATACTGATACCCGCGGTTGCTGTGATTCCCGTTTCTTTATCTCCCACTTTTGTACCAGCACCAATAGCAATGGTAGAAGTTCCATTAGCCATACTCATTGTACCTAAAGCAATGGCCGATGTATCCCTCGCTTCTGCACTATACCCTACAGCTATACTTTGTTTGTTAATAGTTGTTGAAGAATCGCCTATTGCTACACTTTCCATGGTACTAGTAGATCCTCGACCAACAGCTACACTATTTTTGCCTGTCGTCTTAGAAGATCCCCCAACAGCAACAGAGTCTTCTAAGGCAGTAGCACCATACCCTACAGCAGTACTATAATTTTTATCAGTAGAAGCGCCATATCCTATATTAACACTATATGCACCAGTTCTTTGAATACCATAACCAATAGCTACCGTATTTTCAGACTTATCGCCAATTTGCACATTACGGCCAATCGCAATGGCATTTTCACTCTTAGAATACGCTCTCGGACCAATGGCAATAGCCCCTTCTTTGGTAGCACCATCATTGATCTCATTGCTATCTCTGCCTAGATCACGGCTTTTAATGGAAATGTACCGCGGTTTTTCACGTTCTAAACGATTGCGCAGTACTTTTAATTGGCCCACTGTGGCAGCATCTGTATCTTCAAAGCCTGCTGCTACATTGGTAATTTGACGAGTATGTTGCACTCCAGCTGTCGTACTACCTACCGATACAGCTCCATCTGTAGCATTCCAAGCGCTACTAATAGCCTCATTGCCAGCTTTATTCGCTTCTTTTATAGCATCTGCATAGGCTTTTTCAGCATCTACTAGTGCTTGATCTGCTTCTGCTTTTTTAAGATTTGCTTTGGCTAGTTCAGTTGTATTAGTTCCAGCTCTTTTAACATCTTCTTCTGCTTGTAGCACTTTATAATTCGCTTGACGAATTTTTTCATATAAGTCTTCAAGTTTTGGATTATCTGCTCCCGCTTCGCCTACTTTATAATGTGTGTTACTCATTGGATTATATCCAATGTAAGCATCACTTTTACCAACACGATCTGCAATAGAACCACTACCTAATGCTACACCACTTGCTGCACTAGTAGTTGCCTCATATCCTATGGCTAATCCATCCACTGCATTCACATTAGAACTAGCACCTACAGCAATGGCATTCGCACCATCGACCTGACCACCAGTTACTGTATACTCTGTACTAGCTGCATAGCCTGCTATATGGCCTCCCAAGATTAATACACTTGCTGCATATACTGCGGCATTATTTTTTCTCATACTACACCCCTTATAGTTTGATAAAATCCTTAATTCATGCTAACAAATCGCTATGAATTAAGTTGAAACATTTCTTATTAATATTGATTATATACCACTTTTGTATACTATTCAAATCGAATTTTTTAAACATTATCGATGACTTTTGACATATAAAAAACCTCTGACTTTTACAAGTATGCAAAAGCCAGAGGCTAATACCTTACTGCTCTAAATTATTTACGAGCCATAGATTTACGTACGTCGAAAGCAACTGCTACGACAATGATCAAACCTTTAATAATCAATTGCCAGTATGGTCCCATTCCAACGAATGTTAAACCATAGTTAATAACTGTAAAGATTAACACACCAGCGATAATACCAGGTACAGTACCGATACCACCAGTGATAGATACACCACCTACAACAGATGCTGCGATAGCATCTAACTCGTACATATTGCCATAGTTGTTAGTAGCACCACCAGTACGAGCTGCTTCCAAAATACCACCTACGCCATACAAAGCGCCGGCGATAACGTAGATAATCACTAGTGTTATTGCTACGTTGATACCAGATACTACAGCCGCTTGTGGGTTACCACCAATGGCAAACATGTTTTTACCAAGAATTGTTTTGTTATATACCACATACATGATTAAAGAAATCACGGCAGCGATAATAACAATGTATGGAATCGTCATAAATCCTAGGTCTAAAGAACCTGTACCAATTTGCGTAAACTCTGGACGCAAACCACCAATTGGTTGGGAGTTATTTGGTTCCATATCAAAATACAAGGAACAAATACCGTAAGTAATAACCATAGTACCTAGTGTGGAAATAAATGGTACGATTTTTAAATACGCTACGATCACACCAGACACTAAACCGATGATAGCACCCACCACGATAGCAATCACGATTGGTAGAATCAAAGGTAATTCTGGTAAATGTTCAAAGAACGGACGTGGATAATCTGGCAACTGAGTTAAGGATGCCGATACCACTGCCGTCAAACCAACCACACGACCTGCAGATAAGTCACACCCTGCGGTGATCAAGATCATAGCAGAACCTAATGCAATGATAATACGTGGGGAAGACTGAATTAAAATATCACGAAAACTTGTGACGGATAAAAAGTTCGGGCTATACATAGAAATAGCCGCTACTAGTACTACTAGTACCAAATAGATAATATTCTGGGAAAGAAACTTTCCTAATTTACCTTGGCTCATACGATACCTCCTAGACTAAACCAGCTGTCGCTAGTTCCATTATTTTTTCTTCTGTCGCTTCATGTGCATCCAAGATGCCACTCATATATCCATTACTCATAACCATAATGCGATCACTCATACCCAATAACTCAGGCATTTCTGAGGAAATCATAATGATACTTTTACCAGCACTAGCTAGTTCATTAATAATGGAATAAATTTCATATTTCGCCCCTACATCGATGCCCCGTGTCGGTTCATCCAAGAGTAGGATTTCTGGATTCGTATTTAACCAACGGGCAATGAGTACCTTTTGTTGGTTACCACCAGAAAGACTTTGAATTTTCGTTTCTGTAGATGGTGTTTTCACTCGCAAGGAAGTCACACCTTCTTTTGTATCGTCTAGTCGTTTTTCATCATTCAATAGTTTGAACTTATTTTCATATTTCGGTAGCGCTGCCATCGTTGTATTATCTACAATGGTGAGCATTGGGAAAATCCCTGTAGTACGGCGTTCTTCTGTAAGCAATGCCATACCCAGTTTTTTCGCATCTCGAGGGTGACGAATACGCACTTCTTTGTCGTGTAAATAAATCTTTCCAGATTCAATGCCACGAAGACCAAATAAGGCTTCGATAACCTCTGTTCGTTGCGCTCCTACTAGACCACCTACACCAAGAACTTCACCTTTACGAAGAGAGAAGCTTACATCTTTAAAAGAATGTGGATGAATAGATGTTAATTTTTCTACACGTAATACTTCTTCACTTGGAGTATTTGTTTTTTCAGGGAATAACTGAGTCATTTCACGACCTACCATTCGTTGAATGATAAGATCTGTCGTTAATTCATCAGCATGCCAAGTACCTATATATTGACCATCACGCATGATCGTTACTTCATCAGATATGCGTAGGATTTCTTCCATTTTATGAGAAATATATATAATTGCAACCCCTTTTTTACGCAAGGAGTTAATGATTTTGAAAAGATGTTCTACTTCATCACTCGTTAGGGAAGAGGTAGGTTCATCCATAACAATAATTCTAGATTGGTGGGAAACTGCTTTTGCAATCTCAATATTTTGTAGCTTAGAAACAGATAAATCACCAGCTAATTGTTCTGGGTCGATATCTACATCGATTTCATTAAACAAGGCTAGTGTGTCTTCTTTCATTTTTTTATGGTCCACAAATGTAAAAGGACCAATTTTTTTGGTTGGGAATCGACCTAACCATAAATTTTCCATAACATTACGCTGTAATACAGGGTATAACTCTTGATGGATCATGGAAATTCCCATTCCAAGAGCTTTTCGGGAATCTGTCATTTCTACTACTTCGCCGTCAATGACCACGTCCCCTTGATCAGGCTTATAAATACCGAACAGGCATTTCATAAGAGTAGACTTTCCCGCGCCATTCTCTCCCATTAGAGCATGTACGGTGCCTGGTCGGACTTTGAAAGTGACATTATCCAAGGCCTTTACGCCAGGAAATTCCTTCGTAATTTGGCGCATTTCTAATATGTACTCGCCCATACATTTTCCTCCTACTAATCAGATAATAAAGGGGGCAAAATGCCCCCTTACTGCATTTTCTTATTTGTCACCTAAAATCTTATCCGCATTTTCTTTTGTTACGATTTCGTAAGGTACCCAAATATATTTACCATCAACAATATCAAAACCTGTATTGTCTTTATTTGGTGTTTCGCCTTTAGCTAACACATAGGAAAGATTAAATACAGCTTGACCTTGTTTTTTAGCATTGTTTAATACTGTACCCAATAATGTGCCGTCTTTCAACGCTTGTACTGCTGGAGTTGTAGCGTCAACACCTACTACTGGAATGTATTTGCCATTTGTGAAGTAGCCTGCTGCTTTCAACGCTTCAATAGCACCTAATGCCATGTCGTCATTGTTACAGATAACAGCATCAATTTTATCGCCGTAACGGCTCAAGAACGCTGCCATTTTTTCTTGACCTTTAACGCGGTCCCACATACCTGTATCGCTAGCTAACTCTTCTACTTTCATACCTTCTGCTTTAAGAGCTTTAACGGAGTGTTCTGTACGAAGTACTGCGTCTTGGTGACCTGGTTCACCAGTAATCATAACATAGTGGATAACACCATCATTGCTATGGTATGCTTCAGGATGTTTTTTGAAGTAATCTGCTAAGATTTTACCTTGCATTTCACCACTTTGTTCAGCTTTCGCACCTACATAGTATACTTTATCCCATTTAGCCATATCTTCTTTCAATGGTTCACGGTTCAAGAATACCAATGGAATGTTAGCTGCTTTCGCTTTATCAATGATAACGCCTGCTGCTGTGCGGTCTACCACGTTAACGCCGATTGCTTTGTACTTCTTATTGATGAATAAGTCAATCTTTTCGTTTTGTGTTGGTTGAGAGTTTTGGCTATCTACGATATCCACTTTAGCTTTGTCTTTAGCAGCTTTATCAATTTCTGCACGAACGCCACTCATGAAAGTGTCATCAAATTTGTAAATAGCAACCCCAATTTGAGGTTTGTCACCGCTTGCTCCTTGATCGCTTCCGCAACCACCTAACACAAGTGCACCTACTGCTGCAGATGCAAGCATCGCTGCTTTCCAAGATCGTTTCATAATAATATCCTCCTTTTAGATATCCTATATACCTATAAGACTAGTGTATCTAGTCGTGGTACCTACCGTAACCAAGCTTCTTCAGCTCGTTTTGCACTGACAATATCAATCATACCTAACAATGTATAATAAGAACCATTGCCAGAATATTCTAGATTAATCGAATGTGCTTTGTATGAATTGCGTTCTAATACACCTCGTAAAATAGGATCCATTACTCCTACCGCATTACCCATAGCACTGCTCAAAATAATCCGCTCTGGATTAAATAAGTTCGCTATATTGGCCAAAGCAATTCCTAAATAATGACCTACTCGTGAAAGGGCCTCTAAACACACTTCATCACCTTCTACTGCGGCCTCATAAATAGGCTCTACACGAAATGCTTTGCTCACAACCAATGGATTATCTTGTACCGACGTATATCGACCTTTTTCCATTTGTTCCACTACATAGGAATGAATCGATGTTTCCGATGCGATATCTTCCAAGCGCACTTCATTGCCCTCTTCATCTAATCGAATCACACCATATCCAATTTCCCCAGCACTATCGTTAAAACCGCGGTAGAGTTCACCATGATAAATCAATGATATACCGAGTCCATAACTAAATTTAAGGACAATGAGATTATCCATTTCTTTACCACTGCCATAGTAATATTCACCCGTTGATAAACAACGAACATCATTTTCTACATATACAGGCACATGGAATCGCTCTTCTAAGATATACTTGAAAGGAATATTATTCCATTTTCCATTAGGAGAGTAAATAGAAATCCCTTTTCCTGAGTCTACAGGTCCACGCAAAACGAGGCCTATACTTTTAATTTTATAGTCTTCTTTGAAGATATCCTGTATGCCACGATACATATGTTGCATGATTTCATCAGCACTACAACCAATAATAGATGTTTCTAATTGCTGTAAAATTTGACGTCCCACTGTAGCCACATAAAAAACAATCGTATGTGTTCTTATATGGACAATCAAATAGGTTTCAATATCATGATTAAAGTCTAACAACATTGATGGGCGTCCCAATGCAGACCGCTCTTGACGATCTTCATAGACCAATCCTTTCCGAATTAAATTCGTACAAATATTAGTCACTGTGGGAGGCGTTATTTTGGTCTGTCTTGCAATCAAGGCCTTTGATACGGGGCCATGACGCCTGATGTAATTCAAAATAATTTCATCATTGCTTATTTGTGGCTTTATCATGATTCTATCTCCTTTACAGTGAATACACCCCATCACCAATTTCAGCAATATATAGACTAGGGGTAACACCTATTTGTTTCTCGTACTCTTCTGGAATAGCTCTCATAAAAGCCTCAATATGCTCATCTTTTACAAGGGCAATGGCACAACCACCGAAACCTGCACCTGTCATACGAGATGCAATACAGCCTTCTTGAGATCGTGCTAACTCAACAATCGTATCCAATTCTTTACCTGTCACTTCAAAGTCAACTTGTAAAGATCTATGAGATTCATTCAAGCAATGTGCAATCCCTGTTAAATCAGCGGCTTCCAAAGCTTTCATGAAATCTAATACACGTAAATTTTCAGTGATGACGTGACGAGCTCTACGCATCAACACATCATCAGAAATAGATTCTAAATCATCCAATGTAGCCAATGCCAAGCCAGAGATATCTTTATGCTTGCGGATAATTTCAAGAGCTGCATCGCACTCACCTTTGCGCTCATTAAATTTGGAGTCCACAAGACCTCTTTGTTTATTTGTATTCATGATGACAAGAGTATGTCCATGCCAGTTCAAAGGAACTAGTTTTCGTTCCATATGCGTGCAATCTAACAAGACACCATGGCCTTCTTTACCGTGTGCGATAGCATACATATCCATAATGCCCACTTTTACACCTACGAAATGGTATTCTACATGCATGGCCATTTTTGCCAGTTCCGTGCGATCAATTGGAGTTAGACCCAACTCTGAAAGCAACATATAACCAGTTAAATCTAGCATACATGCAGAAGAAGACAATCCTGCACCAGCTGGCAAATTACCATTAAAATAAATGTCCATACCTGGCACCTTGTGACCCTTATCTTTTAAGAATTGAATCACACCTAATGGATAATTAGCCCAATCGTGTTCAATATTATATTGGAAAGGTTCATTTACATCAACCACTACTGTCTTTTCCATATTATCAGAGTGTAAACGTACCTTGCTATCTTCACGTAAACGAATGGCTCCATAAATACCTACTTTAAGTGCCGCTGGGAATACATGACCACCATTATAGTCTTGGTGCTCACCAATAACATTCACGCGACCTGGAGCAAAATAACAATGCACCTCTCCTGAATCTTCGCCAAAGAAGGACAGAAAACGCTGTTGTAATTTATCTTTATTCATTTGCTTGTTCAACCTCACTATA
Organism: Veillonella sp. VA141; assembly: GCF_003992175.1. Taxonomy (NCBI): domain Bacteria; kingdom Bacillati; phylum Bacillota; class Negativicutes; order Veillonellales; family Veillonellaceae; genus Veillonella; species Veillonella sp. VA141. The sequence goes on along the minus strand of NZ_RQVM01000004.1, from coordinate 33,002 downwards.
TAGTTTGCGCAATTCCGGTGCTGTTTCTTCTACGGCACTTGTATTCGCTGCTGCCCATGCTCCCATTTCAGAGGATGCATAGTATTTAATTTTATTGGCTTCTCTGAAAGGAGGATAGAATTGAATATTAAAGTGATAATATTCTTCATGTCCTGCATATTCAGGGCTATTTACAGGATTTTGATGATATACCATCATGTATGGGAATGGCATATTAAATAAACGATCAAAGGCTTCCGTTAATGTTTTTAACATATGCGCCAAATCTTTCGTTTCTTTTTCAGTACAATCTGTGATGTAATTCATATGGCGTTTTGGCACGACAAATACACCATAGGGATAATCTGTAAAGAACGGAATATAGGCTAAGAAAGAGTCATTTTCTCCCACAATGCGAGCATCTTTTTCTTTCTCAACTTGATTCATTTTACAGAATAAGCATTCACCATGTTCATGATGATGATCTTTCGCACTATCTAGTTCCACTTGTAGCTTCTGTGGTACAAAGGAATAGCCATATAATTGACCATGTGGATGTGGCATTGTCACACCTACAGCTTCCCCTTTATTTTCAAAAGGATAGATATATTTAATTTTTTCATCTTTTGCTAATTCACTATGACTCTCTTTAATAAGGTTTAGTAATTTAACAATATGATCTTCCGATAATTCGTAAAATTTAGCAGTATGCTCTGGAGAATATAAGATAACTTCACATTTCCCATAGTTTTCTTGACTTTTGTAAAAGTCATTACCATCTTCATAAGGAGCCTCTGGCGTTTGCGTTAAGGCTGGAAAGTCGTTATCATATTTCAACACATCATAATCTGCAGGGACTTTTTTATTAATACCTGGGCAGAATGGGCACCAATCCTTTGGCATCGTTGGGCGTGCTTTACGGTTTGAAGCGACCATTGTCCAAGTCCGCAATAAAGGATTCCATCGTAATTCCGACATGGAATACCTCCAATCTATAGTTATATGCTTTAAAAAATGAAAGATAATTTTTATACATACCTATTCTTTCATATTTTAACATTTTTTTCAATACTTAATTAAATAATAAGTTATATGATTTACTCATAGTCTGATGAGCAGCATGATTTTTATCACAATTTTTCTCTTATTAGATACAAAACCGGCGCCACATCCCCCTTCTCTCACTGCATTCTGAATGTTCGTTCAGGGGAATATGGCACCGGTTTCTTATTACTACGGCGTCGATTTATATAAAATTATAGTACTCCATAGATTATGAGTACATCATAGGAGGGCTTATTCGGAGGGGGAATGGGATAATATAGTATATTTACTATTATCTTTTCTTCCAAAGATAATTAGTAGTTAACTCCCCTCTATTTTTCTTATATCATAGGTATGTATCGTTTCGATATCTGTAGGACTCCTATCCATATCATACAAAATATTTTTTAAATATTTTTCTTGCTTTTATATATACAAATACAATTTACTAGTAGTATGACTAAATGTAATAGATACTAAAGTTCACTAGAAGAAGGTATCTTGTGTGCCGCTTTGTTTGACTTCCATTTGGGCCCGTCGTTCGTCGGTGATGAAGAAGTCTGTTTTCATGTTAATGACATGCAACAATCCTCGCATAGAATCTACACCTTTTTCTTTCGCTGCTGCAATGGCTACTTTAGCACATACTTCAGAGTCATCCAAGGCATTGTGATGGTTAAATTTGATACCTAAAAATCCACCCAATGTATTTAATTTATGATTCACCAAATCAGGCCATACTTTTCGTGTTATGCGGACGGTGCAAGTATATTCTAAATCGGGCCATTCAATATTGTAATGGTCCAAGGTGGCACGTAACACGTCGATGTCGAACTTCGCATTGTGTGCTACTAACAGTTTACCTTTTAAATGGTTATTATAAATCGCCGGCCACAACTGATCAAAGGTAGGCTTATTCAACACTTCTTCCGGTTGGATACCATGGATACCAATGAACTCTTGGTTGAACTGCATCACTGGGGGCTTGATTAAACTATAGCCACGTTTTGTGATCCGTCCATCTTCCACAGTCACCACAGCTAAGGAAATAGCACTATTCTTACTTTCATTAGCCGTTTCAAAATCTAAGGCCACAAAATTTAACATATATCCTCCTCACGCAAGACTTTAACATCTGCGATTACATCAAGAAAAAGCAGATGCATCATAGCATCTGCTTTTATTATATAGTATTTTTAATGAAAGTAAAATCGATTATTGAATCGCTTTCTCAAACACTGCTTTGATTAAAGATTTTGTTTGTTCGTAGCTTTCACCAGGTTGTGCTTCATATTGTTTGTCCAAATCAAACCACAAATTTGGATAGTATTCGTATGGATGTGTTTTGAACAATTCTACAGCATCTTGATCTTCTACCCAGTTAATTTTGATGTCTTTGAACGCAGGGTTTTCTGCTTGCAATTCTTCGATAGCGCGGAATGCGTTAGCGCAATATGGACAATGATGTAAATGGAAGCCTAAAATTTCTTTCATAGTATACTCCTTTCATCGAATCGATGTTTTATATCGAATTTATTCAATTATAAGATTAGTATACCACAAGAAAATTCATGTTACAACTATAAGCCAGCGTGGTATGTCAAAATTGCAGTCCAAGATGTATGAATCCAACTAGACACATCAACCTTTGTCTGTAGTGCAACGGCTAAAAACATGGCTCCTGTAATTACGGTGGCAGTAGTACTGCTCATAATCGCATCAATTCGTTCTAACATAAGAACACATCCTCTCTAATCTCTTACTTTATATGGCTGAAAGTCATCATTGCACCCAGTCTTTGTAGTAGATGCTCTCAGTTAAAAATCTAAACTATCTTTCATAATAACAAAGATATGAAACACTTTGTCACTTATGATATACTATTAGTATAGTGAAATTAAAAGATTTGACAAGAATCACTTTTTTAATTTTGTTATTTACGAAACATATATAGAAAAATATCCTATATTGAACAAGTATCTCATTTTGTTTGATTCATATATGTAAGGAGGAATTATGGATAAACGACAAATGAAAACTAGAAAAGCTATTTTCGACGCCTTTGTTAGGCTTTTAGAACATAAAAATTATAATGCTATCATCGTGCAAGACATTATCGATGAAGCCCTCATTGGCCGTAGTACATTTTACGCACACTTTGAAACAAAAGAAGATCTATTAGAAGCGCTCTGTCACGAATTATTCTCTCATATTATCGACACTGCATCAGACTTCTCCCATGCTCATGGCTTATATAAAAACAGCCACATCAAGGAAGCTATCTTCCTCCACATCTTGCAGCATTTAGAGGACAACGATAATAATATTTTGGGTCTTCTTTCCTGTGAAAGTAACGAACTCTTCCTACGTCATTTCAAGAGCAGTCTGAAAGAACTCATCCAAAGTCATTTCTTAAACAATCAAACTTGTCCACACAACAATATCCCTCATGATTTTATCTCTAATCACATTGCAGGATCTTTTGTAGAAATGGTTCTTTGGTGGCTGGAAACTGGTCGAGAGTATTCCATTGAAGACATGTCACGATACTTTTATCATATTACAGAACCACTGATTTTGGAACATCAACATTAATACCATAAACAAACGCAACAAGGCGCTACCTTAAGCAAATTCGCTCATCGGTAACGCCTTTTTGTAGTAATATCAACTGTATATGTTTTTAATTGTCAGTAAGATATTCTTTATGGCATATTATTGTGCCGACTAGAATGTAAAACATCCATCTACTATCGATTACGCTATTTTGTAAAACAACAATTTTCATTAGAAACATATTAGACCGCCAAGGAAAACCGTTTTTTTGCCAATGGCAGGAACAGCACTAAAATAATAGATTCTAATAGGTACGTGAGCACATAGGTCATCCATATGCCGTCATTACCGAATGGAGGGATAAGTAATTCTTGCATGCCTACAAAGAAGACCACTGCAATGAACATCATATTCCGGATAGATGCGGTCTGACCGATGCCATTGTACATACCATATAATAATAATCCTACTGCCGCACAGATAGGATAGAGCAATAGATAATGGGAATATTCCATAGCCATCGTATAGATAGCCGGTACCGAAGTCATCACCATAATCAAATCATTGCGGAATAAACCTAGTACGACTTCCATAATCACAACATACACAGCTAGGCAGACTAAGGAAATTTTTAAGGTATCTTTCCAAAGCACCAAGTTACGCTTACCAAAAGCTTTTCCAGTAAATACGCTGACCCCATTAGCCTGTCCATCCGTGAAGTATGCCATGATGAAGATAATCTCTAAAATGACTGCATTTGTCGCTAATACATCACTACCCATGGCACTGCCTGCCTTGGCAAACAAATTGTTGATGGTCAGTAAACACAAGGTGCGTAGCATAAGATCTGTGTTGACTTTCATAATAGATAGGAATGGTTTCACCCGTTTCAACGTATTCCATATATGGGGTGTTAGGTCTAACCGTTCACGAACTAAGTACATGGCACCAAGCCCTACTAAGGATGCATAGATTTGGGAAATCAAAGAGGCCCAAGCCACCCCCTTTACTCCAAAGTCAAAGCCAAATACAAAGAGAAAGGACAAACCAATATTCAACACATTCATGGAGATTTGCATAATCATAGTGGCTCGAATCATCATCTGTCCCATAAGCCAACCTAAAGTAACATAATTGACCAATACGAAAGGAGCTCCCCAGATTAAAATATCTGTATAGTCCGCCATCAAAGCGATTACCTCTGGGTCGGGATGCATAAAACTTGCATAGTAATCAAATATCCACGGATAGCCAATGATAAAGGCTAAACTGATAAGCAATGCAATGATGAGAGGCCGAAAAAAACTTAAGGATGTACTTTCCTTCGATTGTTCCCCCAAAGCTTGTGCAGAAAACACCGTAGTGGCTACCCGCAAGAATCCAAAGAGCCAATACATATTGTTGAACAAGATTACGCCTAGCGCCACCGCTGCGATATACATGGCATTATCCATATGTCCCATAATCGCCGTATTCGCCAGCCCTAGCAAGGGTTGTGTCGCCGTAGAAATCATAAATGGAATTGTCACTTTTAAATAGTCTTTATAGGTCAATCGTTCTTCCATAGTACCCTCACAAAAAAAGGGAGCCCCTTACGGTGCTCCCCTTGAAACATTCTATTCTAACACCATTTGATATAATTATTATATTAAAAGATGTTCACGTATAACAAATATCCATTATTCATAGATTTTGTACTACTTTGCAAAACAATCTATTCAGTTGTTGAATATTACCGTCATCAACTGATTAGCGATCTAAGTTATAGACAGCACTCAATAATTGTTTTGTATACGGATGCTGCGCTTCTGCTAAGGCATCTCCACTGAGGCGCTCTACTACTTCCCCTTTATACATGACCACCACTTTGTGGCAGAATAAATGGACTAATGCCAAATCATGACAGATAAATAAGTAGGTAATACCCTTTTCTTTTTGCAAGCGTACCAGTAGCTCGATGATGGTATCTTGTACAGACACGTCAAGAGCACTTGTAGCTTCATCGCAGACGATGATTTCTGGCTCCAATGCCAAGGCTCTAGCGATGGCTACACGTTGACGTTGACCACCACTCATGTTATTTGGATAGCGGCCTGCAAAATCTTCTGGTAGGTCTACCATTTTTAACAGCTCACGAGCTTTTGCATCTACGTCAGCTTTGTTGATCAACCCAAAATTGCGCAATGGTTCACAAATGATATCACGCACTTTCATCTTCGGATTGAAAGCGGCTGTTGGATCTTGGAATACCATTTGAATATGACGATAATTTTGGCGTTTTTCTTCGCCTTTCAATTTCGTAATATCCTTGCCTCGGAACATCACTGACCCCGAGGTAGGCTCATGCATGTTCATGATCGTTTTCACCAAGGTGGACTTACCACAGCCAGACTCCCCTACGATAGCTAAGGTTTCGCCTCGCTCTACATCGATGGAAATGCCATTACATGCACGCAACGTAGAACCGTCAGCGAGAGGAAATTCTTTCACAATATCTTGAATTTGCATAATAATATCAGACATAGCGTTTTCCTCCAATTTCTGGCACTGCACTGAGCAATTGCTTCGTATACTCCGCTTGTGGGTTGCGAATGATTTCCTCAGCTGGCCCATATTCCACCACAGCCCCTTGTTTCATCACCATGATTTTATCAGACATATGAGCTGCTACACCAATATTATGAGTTACAATGATCATAGACGTTTTATTTTCACGGTTAATGCGCAATAATTCTTCTACAATTTGCGCTTGTGTTGTTACATCTAGGGCCGATGTAGGTTCATCCCCCAATAATAACTTAGGAGAGAATGTGATGGCCATGGCAATCCCTACACGTTGGCGCATACCGCCACTGAGCTCAAATGGATAGGCCTTCATGATGGCCTCAGGATGTGGCAAATTGGTAAGAGCCAACATTTCGATAGCTTTTGCCTCTGCCTCTTGTTTAGACATCGTACTATGCAATTGAATAAACTCTACAAATTGCTTCCCGATAGTTTGGATAGGATTCATCATATTGCCACTATCTTGGAAAATCATAGCAATATGATTGCCCCGTAAGTCTAACCAGTCTTTTGTGGAAAAAGATAGTAAATCTTGACCGTCAAAGGTAATGCTGCCTTCAGACACACGACCTGTATTGGGCAATACCCCTAATAGGGCACGGATGACCGTAGTCTTACCACTGCCGGACTCCCCTACAATGGAAACTATCTCCCCTTCAGCTAGGTCTAAGTTAACTCCTGCAATCGTAGGATTTGGATTATTTCCGTAGGTAACAGCTAAATTTTTAATACTAAGTAACATATAGATCCTTTCTGACTATTTCGTGAGTATGGTACTGAAAGTTACTGCTACATGCAACAAGGGGAGGCACTGTGCCTCCCGATTGTTGCGGACATCTACAAAGGATTATTTTGCTGGTTTAATATCTTTCGTTAACCAGTAGTAGTCTGTTGGATACATCACTACATTTGTTAACCAAGTGTTATTGACAAGATTTGTTTTAGGGTAACCTAAGAACAATGCTGCCCCATCATTCAATAAGATTTGTTGTGCTTCGATAATTAAGCTTTGACGTTTAGATTTGTCGAATTCAACTGCCAATTGATCCATGATGGCATCATATTTAGGGTTGCTGTAACCAGAACCATTTTGAGGGTTTTCACCATTCACGTTAGTTTTCCAGTACCATTTTAAGAAGATTTCTGGGTCACCAGTGTTCGCTGTTACGATGTTGGAGATCAACAAGTCATAGTCGCCATCGATACCCATTTTATCAATTAAGTTATAGTCCACAGTTTCGATGTTTACTTTAATACCGATTTTTTTCATATCGGATTGAACTGCTTCTGCATAGATTGGAAGTTCTTGACGACTGTTGTATACTACGAAACGCACTTCTAAGTTCTTACCATCTTTATCTACAAATCCATCACCATTTGTATCTTTCCAACCTGCTTCTGCCAATAATTGTTTAGAACGTTCAGGATTGTATGCATTAGGGTCTTTCAAACCATCGAAACCATAATCCAAGCTTGGTGGAATTGGTGCTTTACCAGGAATGAACGTACCTTTCAACAATACTTCGTTGTAGGATTTACGGTCAGTACCGCTGATGAAGGCAGCACGAACTTTTTCGTCACCTAATACACCTTTTTGGTTAATACGAGCTAATACCGTACGCAAGGATGCGATTTCATCTACTTTGAATTTGCTGTCATTACGCATAGTTTCAATGTCGCCAGCGCCGATATTAACTGCCATATCTACGTCGCCATTTTGCAATGCTAATGCACGAGTTGTAGGGTCATCGATAGATGGAATTTCTACTGTTTTGAAAGGAACTTCCCCATCCCAGTAATTTTCGTTAGCTTCTACCACTGCTTTTTCTTTAGTGAAAGATTTCACTTTGTACGGGCCAGTACCGATAGGACCTTCTTTCGCGAAGTCACGGCCAGCTTTTTCAGCGGACACATCTACGATGATAAATAATGGGTCAGCCAAGAAACCAGGTACATTTGGATACGCTTTATCTGTGGTGATGATCAAGTTTTGACCTTCTGCTTTGATATCTGTGTATTTGAAGAATGTAGCAGCACGTTTATTTTTCTCGAAAGCACGCTCAATGGATTCTTTTACCGCTTCTGCCGTTACTTTATTACCATTGGAGAATTTAGCTTTGTCGTTGATTTTAAAAGTCCAAGTCAATTTATCGTCAGATACAGACCAGCTTTCTGCCAACCAAGGTTGCGTATTCATTTTGTCGTCGAATTTAGCTAATGTTTCGCCAATACCGTAACGCATAACAACCCAACCAAAGTAGTTTTGTGTTGGCTCCAATGTGTCTGCGAAGTTTGTAACCCCAATTTTTAATACACTTTTGTCGGCTGGTGCCGCATTGTCGCTACCGCAACCTGCAATCACACCTAATGCTGCTACTGCCATAACGCCAAATGTAGCATTACGAAGCCATTTTTTCCAACTTTGTTTCATCTTCAGTTCCTTTCTATAAAACTTACTACTAACACATTAATGTGAATCTGTACTACGTGGATCCAAGATATCCCGCAGCGAATCGCCCCATAAATTGAAGATGGTAACCACAATGAAAATGGCTAACCCTGGATATAACATCAATTCTGGTGACGATAACATATATTGACGGTTCTCATTGAGCATTAAGCCCCATTCTGGCGTCGGAGGCTGTGCCCCAAAGCCCAAGAAGGAAAGTCCCGCAACTTCCATCATCATAGTCCCGATATCCATGGCCCCTGTGATAACAATTAAAGGCAGAACATTTGGTAAAATATGGCGCCATAAAATGGTCATTTGTTTTGTTCCATTCACTCTAGCTGCCGCAATGAAATCGTTATGGCGAAGTTTAATCACTGCAGAACGGATCATTCGTGCGTATTTCGCCCAGCTCACCACCACGAGAGCCAAGATCGCATTGATGGCGCTACCCCCCATAATGCCGGCAATGGCAATGGCCAATACCACCCCTGGGAAGGATAACATAATATCTGTAAAGCGCATCAATACAAGTTCTACTTTGCCTCCAAAGAATCCAGACAAAATTCCCACTACTGTACCAACAATGGCTGTTAGAATCACTAGAATAATTGTCATAAATAAGGAAGTTTGTGTGCCGTAAATAATACGGGAGAACGTGTCACGCCCCAATTTATCAGTACCCATCAGATGATCTGCAGAGGGCTTTAAGAAAGCTTTTGACATATCTGCATTGAACGCATCATGCGGTGTGATATAAGGAGCAAATATAGCAATTCCTACTACGATAGCCACTAAGAGGGAGTAGAAAGAAAAGCGTTTGTGTTGCAAAATAAATTCTTTCATCTTATCCCCTCCCTTTCAATCGTGGATCTAATATAGAGTAGGATATGTCTACTAAGAAGTTGATAGCTGTATAAATAAGAGCTACCCACAATACGAAGCCTTCAATGAATGGATAGTCGCGCATGGCAATGGCATAGACTGCCATTTTACCCATACCTGGCCAAGAGAATACGATTTCGATAACCGCAGCCCCTGCCAAGAGCCAACCGATACCCATACCCATGATCGTAATCAATGGTAATAAAGCATTTGGCAATACATGTTTCCACAAAATTTGCGATTCACTCATGCCTCGAGCACGAGCCCCCATCACATAATCTTGATGCAACTCCTCGATAATCACAGTCCGTACTTGGCGCGTAAACTTTGCAGACATAACAGAAGCCAATGTAATAGCTGGTAAAATCAAGGCTTTAAAACTAATCACTGATGTGGCAATCGGTACCCAGTGCAATTTCAAACCGAAGATGTACAGCAGAATCATACCTAACCAGAAACTTGGCATGGATACATTCACAAAGGCAAAAAATCGAATAATAAAATCTGGTAGTTTATTTGCTTTCACAGCCGAATAAATCCCCATTGGTATGGAAATGAGCACATTTAGTGCAAAGGCTGACACTGCTAATAAAGCCGTACCACCCAAGCCTTCTAATAATTTGTCGGTCACTGGTTTTTTCCCTGAATAGGAAATTCCCAAGTCACCTTGTGCGGCACCTGCTACCCAGTGTACATACTGTTCCATAAAAGGCCGATCTAAGCCCATCTCTTTTCGTGTAGCATCAATCATTTCCTGCGACACAATAGAGTCCCCTGCTTCCAACACCATCAAAGCTGGATCCCCAGGAGCAATGTAGGTCAAGCAAAATGTCAGAAACGTAACACCAATCAATGTAATTAGCAATTGTGACATTTTACTCAGTATGGTTTTCAATCATCCACATCCTTTCCTTAATATTGATGAGCATACATTGATGTAATTAATACTAGCAAAAAAAGAAAAACCACCCTTCGGGGTGGATACATACAGAAAGTTAGCAAGGGCTACAGCTTAGACAATCTTGCTCCATCTTGCCCATAACCCTATACAACTTTTAGTAATATCTTCCCCAAATTATTCTTCCCTTATACTCGGTATTCAAAGTCAATGTCTACGCCCAAATTCTAAATATAGATATTACATAAATATGTTAATTTCTTTTATCAAAATTGTCAAATGACAAATGCGAATATCGCAAGACATGCAACTCATACTTGTTTGAAAGTGTACATTTATAGGTATTTATCTGTGATTTATATCATTTTAAATCATCACTTTTACACAAATTGAAAAATATCTATATAGTAATTTTATTCATTTTGTATAATATTCATGACTTTTAAAGATAGATATAAGAAACTTTCATAATTAACCTGAATCATGACATAAGAAAACACACCCCCGGGAGTCCCCTTAGGTGTGTTCCATTTTACTATGCAATTAAAAGAAATCGTTTTTCCAAAGCCAATAGCCTGCCAGCGCTGCAAAGCTTATGCCAATACCAATCACATACTCAAAGCCATATTCCGTATCAGCAAATGGCACCGGCACGTTGATACCCCACAAGCTAAAGATGGCCGTTGGTACAGCTAACATAATTGTCATGGCTGCCAATAATTTCATAACTAAGTTCAAATTGTTAGAAATAATAGAGGTAAAGGCATTCATCATATTCATCAAAATATTAGAATACATTTCAACCATTTCCACAGCCTGTTTATTCTCAATGATCACATCTTCTAATAAATCTTCATCTTCTTCATAGATTTTTAATAAGTATCGCACATCATCATGACGACGAATACGCAAAATCCGTTCCATTACCGTACCATTACCACGCAGTGCAGAGGTAAAATAGGTCATGGATTTTTGTAATTCCAACAATTGGAACAAATCTTTATTCCGTGTCGTATGTCGTAATGTTTTTTCAATGTCATCCGTACGGCGGTCGATTTGTTGTAAGTATCGCAAATATAGTACCGCTGTGCGATACATGATTTGGAACAGAAATCTTGTCTTTTTAAAAGTATAGAAGGTTGGCATTTGATTGCTCAAGAACGGATATAGCACCTCTGCTTCTTCTAAACAGATGGTAATAAAGAAATCTTCTGTCACAAAGACACCCAAAGGTACTGCATCATATACATCAGAACCACGCAGTACTGGAATGTTAATAACGACGAAAATGTATTCATCTTCAATTTCTACGTGAGACCGTTCTTCCGTATCCAAAGCTGCTTTCAGTACGTCCGTTGGAATCTGTGTCATCATATTGACGATAGCCAACTCATCGGGGTCTGGGTTCACCAAATTTATCCATGAACCTTTTGTAGCATCTTGTACAGTGGAATCTGTAAATAATTCCCCCTCTACGTGTTTGTGTACCGTTAACATGTGACACCTCCTTAACGTCTTAATAACCCTACCCTTTATCTTAATCAATCGAGGCCGATTCGTCAATTTTTTTATGATTTCTCATGAAAGTTTCTAACAATCTTTCACTGTTTCCACTCAATCAATGTATAGGAGTAAATACGATACCCATGTACAACAAAAAGGACCTGGCCTAATACCAAGTCCTTTTTGCTGTATAGTTGTTATGTAGTGATATATGCCTTGTATAACTACAAGGAGGGAAGATATCACAATGCCTCCTGCTACATAGTCGGGCGTACATGCTAGCAGGAGGACGTATGTTATTTGCTGTAGAATATACGGATAGAGTTCAAGATACAAAGAATGGATACCCCTGTATCTGCAAAGATAGCTACCCACATATTAGCAAAACCAAATACACCTGCTACCATAACGATGATTTTTACAGCAATAGCGAAGAAAATATTTTGCCATGCAATGGATAATGTACGATCCGCAATGCTTAAGGAGCGCCATACAGAATCTAGGTTAGAGTTCATGTACACTACGTCTGCTGCTTCGATGGCAGAATCTGCACCACTACCCATAGCACCGCCTACGTCAGCACCTGTCAATACAGGCGCATCGTTGATGCCATCACCTACGAACATAACAGAACCATGATCATTACGTAGAGACTGTACCACTTCTAATTTATCTTGTGGTAATAACTCAGCACGTACTCCTTGGATACCTACTTGTTGAGCAATATACTTTGCACTAGCTGCCACATCACCTGTAAGCATCACTGTTTGATATCCTTTGCCGTTCATGCGACGAATGGCTTCCTTAGAATCAGCTTTTAAAGCGTCAGCGATGATGATACGGCCTACGTATTGACCATCAACAGCTACGAATACTTCACTACCATACACATAATCAATCAATGGGGTTGCAATATTTTCTTTCGCCAACAAACGACCATTGCCGACTAATACAGTATGACCTTCTACGGTGCCTACCATGCCGTGACCGGAAATTTCTTTTACATCCTTGGCCGTAGTAAACTCTACCCCTCTACGTTTTACTTCTTCTACGATAGACATCGCAATTGGGTGTGTAGATACGGCTTCTAAGGCTGCTGCATATTCCAACACTTCGTTTTCTGTATAGCCACTAGCTACTTCTACTGTTTGTACGTTGAAAGTACCAGTTGTGATGGTACCAGTTTTATCAAATGCAATAGCTTTCACACGGCTCATAGCCTCGATTGCTTTACCACCTTTGAATAAGATACCTTGTCGAGAACCAGCACCAATGCCAGAGAAGAATGCCAATGGCACAGATAATACTAAGGCGCATGGACAAGATACTACTAAGAATGTTAAAGCTGTATAAATCCAATATTGCCATTCTCCTGTGAATAGAGGAGGTACTATGGCAACGATAATCGCCAATGCCACTACGATTGGCGTATATACGCGAGAGAAACGAGTAATGAATCGGTCGATTTTTGGCTTGGATGCTGCTGCGTTTTCCACAGCATCTAAAATGCGCATAACCATGGAATCTTTTAATTCGTGAGTCACTTCTAAGACAATGCGACCATCCACGTTGATACAACCAGACATCACTTCTGTACCTACCGTAGCACTTACAGGAACAGGTTCCCCTGTCACCGCTGCTGTATCGATACGTGTGGTACCTTCTACTACACGGCCATCCAATGGAATACGATCGCCAGGACGAATTTCGATATGAGATCCTACTTGTACAGCTTCTGGATTTACAACTTGTACGCTACCGTCACCAGCGATTAAACGTACTTCTTCTGGGCGAAGATCCACTGCATCCATGACCGCATTACGGCTGCGCTCTGTAGCACGTTCTTCAAAATAAATCCCTACTTGGAAGAACAACATAACGCCTACGGCCTCTGCATATTCACCAATGATTAAAGCGCCGATAGTAGCAATGGACATCAAGAAATTCTCGTCAAAGAATTTACCTTTCATACCATTTTTAACAGCTGCCCATACAATACGCCATCCTAATACAACAAATGTTACGATTAACAATGGAGTCATATATTGTTCTGGTACCCAATTCGTAAGCTCTGCCACTGCCATCACGATAGCACCAACGATTATGGCAGATAAACTTGCATTGTGTTCATGGTCATGATCATCTTGTTTTGCTTTTTTCGCCGCTCGTACAAATGGTACCACCACAACACCATCTTCTGTAGCATCACAAACCGCTTGAATTTGTTCTTGCAAAGCATCCATATCTTCTAAAGTAGAGGTAATTCGCAATTGTTTCGTACCAATTGTGAAAGTCGCTGCCGACACAGATTCTAATTGAATTAATTTTTCTTCAATGACACTAGCGCAATTTGCACAGTTCAAATTTTGTAATGTAAAAATGCGTTCCATAGTAACTCCTTTTTATTGATATATTACATATATTTTATACTTGAGTGTTTATTCATATGTTTATTATATCTACAAAATTCTATTTTGTCAATACATGATTCTATATTCATTTATTATTTTTTTTATCCCTAGTTTTATCTCATTTCGATAATAAAAAAGCACCCTAGTACTTAGAGCGCTGTATGCGGATTCGAACCGCATCTTTATAACAATATGTTATCGTCGTGCCAGTAGACCAACAGCGATTTTTTATTTATTCTATTATCTCATAGATTTAATAGATTTTCAATATCACTCTACCCCTAATACTTTAGATATCTCTGCCTCTATATAAATGTTATCCCATTTCTTCTTTACTTTGCCCCTCTGATAAGATGTAATATAAGAAAAAGAAAGAGCAGTACATAACACTAAGGAGGCCTAACATGATTCCTATCGACTCTGCTTTACATGGTGATGTAATCATCTACCAATCAGGAGAAGAAAATATTTCTACCAATGTTCTATTTAAAGACGAAATATTTTGGATGACACAAAACGATAAATTACTTCTAAAGCAACACAAGTAGATCTATACACAAAAGCCAGCAGTCCCTATGTTCTGCTGGCTTTCAGGATTATAGGACAAAATGAGTTGGTAGACTATGTCCCTACACGACAAAGAGGACTTAGCCTAATGTCCAAGTCCTCTTCGCTGTATACTTGTTATGTAGTGATATATACCTTGTATAACTACAAAAAAAGGGGAAAGATATCACAATGCCTCCTGCTACATAGTTGGGCATACATGCTAGCAGGAGGACTTATATTATTTACTGTAGAAAATACGGACAGAGTTAAAGATACAAAGAATGGATACCCCTGTATCTGCAAAAACTGCCACCCACATATTTGCAAAGCCAAATACACCAGCCACCATAACGATAATTTTTACAGCAATGGCGAAGAAAATATTTTGCCATGCAATGGACAAGGTACGTTCTGCAATGCTTAAAGAACGCCATACGGAATCTAGGTTGGAGTTCATGTATACTACGTCTGCTGCTTCGATGGCAGAATCTGCACCACTACCCATAGCACCACCTACATCAGCACCTGTCAATACAGGCGCGTCATTGATACCATCACCTACGAACATGACAGAGCCATAGTCATTACGAAGAGATTGGACAACCTCCAGTTTATCTTGTGGTAATAACTCGGCACGCACACCTTGGATACCTACTTCTTGAGCAATATGGTTCGCACTGGATGCCACATCACCTGTAAGCATCACTGTATGATATCCTTTTCCATTCATACGACGGATGGCCTCTTTAGAATCCGCTTTCACAGCATCGGCAATGACGATACGACCTACATATTGACCATCAATAGCTACGAATACTTCACTACCATATACATGTTCAATGGTTGGTACCGTTACATGTTCTGTTTCTAATAAACGACCATTACCAACCAATACGGTATGGCCTTCTACAATGCCTACCATACCATGACCAGAGATTTCTTTTACATCCTTAGCCGTATTAAACTCTACTCCTCTACGCTGTACTTCTTCTACAATGGACATAGCAATCGGGTGTGTAGAACCAGCTTCTAGAGCCGCTGCATATTGCAACACTTCATTATCTGTATAAGTACCAGCTACTTCTACTGTTTGTACGTTGAAAGTACCTGTTGTGATAGTACCTGTTTTATCGAAGGCAATCGCTTTCACACGACTCATAGCCTCGATCGCTTTACCACCTTTGAACAAGATACCTTGTTTAGAACCAGCACCGATACCAGAGAAGAATGCCAAAGGCACAGATAATACTAAGGCGCATGGACAAGATACTACTAGGAAAGTTAACGCTGTATAAATCCAATATTGCCATTCTCCAGTAAATAGAGGAGGTACTACGGCAACGATAATCGCCAATGCCACTACGATTGGTGTATATACACGAGAAAAACGAGTAATAAAACGGTCAATCTTTGGTTTTGATGCCGCTGCATGTTCCACAGCATCGAGAATACGCATAACCATGGAATCTTTTAATTCATGCGTTACTTCTAAGACAATACGCCCATCCACATTGATGCACCCAGACATCACTTCTGTACCTACGGTAGCGCTCACTGGAACTGGTTCACCAGTTACCGCTGCTGTATCGATACGCGTAGTACCTTCTACTATACGGCCATCCAATGGAATACGATCACCAGGACGAATTTCGATATGAGACCCTACTTGTACATCTTCTGGATTCACCACCTGCACGCTACCATCACAAACGATTAAACGCACTTCTTCTGGACGAAGATCCACTGCATCCATAACCGCATTACGACTGCGTTCTGTAGCACGTTCCTCAAAATAAATACCCATTTGGAAGAACAACATAACCCAAACAGCCTCTACATATTCACCAATGATTAACGCACCAATAGTAGCAACAGACATCAAGAAGTTTTCATCGAATAATTTACCTTTCATAACATTTTTAATTGCTGCCCATGCAATGCGCCAACCTAACACAACAAAGGTTACAATTAATAATGGAGTCAGGTATTGCTCTGGCACCCAATTTGTAAACTCTGCTACCACTATCACGATAGCGCCTATAATAATCCCCGCTAAACTAGAATTATGCTCATGGTCATCATCTACTTGTTGTGCTTTTTTAGGTGCACGCACAAATGGTACCACTACTACGCCATCTTCCGTAGCATCGCACACCGCTTGGATTTGATCTCGTAACATATCTGTATCTTCTATACTAGAGGTAATGCGCAATTGCTGGGTGCCAAGCGTGAAAGTTGCTGCTGACACAGATTCTAGTTGATTTAATTTTGCTTCAATCACGCTAGCGCAATTGGCACAATTCAAATTTTGTAGTTTAAAAATGCGTTCCATCGTACCTCCTTATGAATTATAATATGTAACCTTATACTCATTTTACTGTTTGTTTTAACACTGCTTTAACACTTAAGTGTTTGTTTATATGTTATCGTCGTGCCAGTAGACCAACAGCAATTTTTTATTTATTCTATTATCCCATAGATTTAATAGATTTTCAATATCACTTTACCCCTAATACTTTAGATATCTCTGCCTCTATATAAATGTTATCCCATTTCTTCTTGACTTTGCCCCTCTTATAAGATGTAATATAATGTTCTATTTAAAGACGAAACATTTTGGATGACACAAAAAGATATGGCGACGTTGTTCGGAGTATCTTTATCTTCTATCAGTCGCCATCTAAAAAACATCTTTGAATCTAATGAATTAGATGAATCAGTGGTTATTGCAGAAATTGCAATAACCACTAAACACGGAGCTTTAGCCCAGAAAACTCAAAGCTCAACAGTAAAACTGTACAACCTAGACGCCATCATCGCTGTTGGCTACCGTGTAAACTCAAAAGAGGCTACACAATTCCGTATTTGGGCTACCAAGGTATTACGCGAATATATTGTAAAAGGTTTTGCCCTCAATGACGAAATGTTAAAGAACGGAACTCCCTTTGGTCAAAACTATTTCAAAGAGCTTTTACGTAGAGTTCAATCCATTCGAGCAAGCGAACGTCAAATCTATCAACAAATTACAGATATATTCGCAGAATGCTCCATTGATTACGATGTACAGGATCCTTTTACCCGCCAATTTTACGCTATGGTGCAAAACAAATTCCATTATGCTATCACAGGCAAAACTGCAGCTGAAATTATTTATAATGCCGTTGATAGAGATAAACCACACATGGGATTACAAACTTGGAAAAGCTCCCCTCATGGGCGCATTCATAAATCCGATGTAACCATTGCAAAAAATTATTTAACCGCCGACGAAATACGTAAACTAGAACGAACTGTATCCTCCTTTTTTGACTATATCGAAGGCATCATCGAACGAAAACATACTTTTACCATGAAAGCCTTTGCTGAAAGCGTAGATAAATTCCTATCTTTTAACGAATACGAAGTGCTCACTAATAAAGGGCATATTTCAAAACTACAAGCTGATAAGAAAGCAGTTACTGAGTATAAAGAATTTAATCGTACGCAGAAAGTATTCTCTGATTTTGACAGAATCATACACAAGCAAAACGAGTAACATGATGAGAGCCTCAAAAAGGTTGAGCAACGGTTGAGCAACCGAATCGAAAACGCCTAAAATCAGAGTAAATAGAAAACGAGAAAACCCCGTAAACACGTATGTTTACGGGGTTTGTTATTTGCTTGAATTATTCAGCTGTGATTGTTGCTACTGGGCAAACGGATTCGCAAGAACCGCAATCGATACAAGTATCGTTGATTTCGTATTTAACTTCGCCTTCAGAAATTGCTCCTACTGGACAAACAGAAGCACAAGAACCACATTTAATGCATGCATCACCAATAACGCGCATGAGACACCTCCATAAAAAAATAGAATTCGCTAACTTTATGATTATCATTTAACTAAGGTACTTACCTTTTTTATATTCTCATTATTGCACGTTTTTTTAGTCTTGTCAAATACTTGTCTATACTTTTTGTATCCAATTTTTACAATTGATGTTGCATTTTTTGTATCGCTGAACCTATATATTACGCTATTTGATAGAATTTATCATTTGTATTTAGCTATATATACAAAAAATAACTGTAGGCGCCTATATTCTCAATTATTACTTCTCAATATAGTTTTTGATAATAATTATATTATCAATTAGATATCTATGAACATAAACTAGTTTCCATCCAGTTAGTGTAACTGATTCGATTCATATCCCATGACTCGTTGCTTAATCTTGTACATCCGCACCCGCTGGTAATCGATTTCATCATGACATACCAAGGTTGCTACTTCAACCTGCAAAGTCTTGGCGATCAAATACAACACCTGCACAGATGTCCCTAAGGAACCTTTAGCGCCTTCAATTTTTGCTAAATAACTTGGACTAATACCACATCGTTTAGATAATTCTTTTTGTGAAAGTCCCTGACAACGTCTAACCCAAGCAATTTTTCTACCTAAACAAATACAAAACTCTTCATACTCTGGCATAGATTCCATTGATTGTAAGTGAGTCCCCATCTCTATACACCTCATTTCAAAAGTATATAACCGAACTGCTCTACTCACATTATATATAGGCAAAATTCATAAATCAAGGGCATATCTGATACGATGGTTTTCTAAAATGCTGTTCTACAGTGATGAGACGGATGCTCCTCGACTTTCATCAGTCCCTGTATACACAAAATTATCTAATAAGTGCAACAAAGTCTGCAAATCATATCTATGAATATCATCATATTCAATCTCCATCAAATATCGATGAGTAGGATCAGCTTTCATAATCATATCCAGGGTAAACGTTACATATGGTCCATCCGGTGTAGGCTGTTCAAATCGCTCCCAGCGAGCCATTGTCATATCATCTCTAGATAATGCCCCCACTTCTACTACTGTGAACTCTTTAAAAACTTCGGGACTTCTTCGACGCAAAACTTCCATATAGTCCGCATCCGTCATTCCTTGAATTGGTGTGTCATACCATGTAGTATTCCACTGTTCCTGGGATACCCCTTTCGGTGCTACATTATCTATACGAGTTACCGTCATATTTACATCTTTATCCAAATGCAACAGAACTCCTACTGTATGTCCCTTACCTTTAAGTTCGGTCGTATCAATCCATACCATAGTTTGTATTGCCCAAGGAATCGCAAAGCGGAAATTCCCTTCACGACTATTGATGTACGTATAGTGTGGTATATTTTCTGCTTCTTTATTGTTTTTTATCAAACTGTTTTTTGAATAGTGGTCTCCTATATAAAATGGTACTCCTTTTTGCATTCTTCCCTGGTCTATGACTGTAACCATAGGCTTTACCTGTATATCATTTGCTAGACTTACAGTGCTTGTGAAAGTTGCAATCGCTATGCCACATGCTAAAGCCTTCCAAAATGTCTTACCCATTGTTGCATCATTCCTCCCTCTTTTCTCTTCCTAGTAATGTTCTCCCTTAGTCTATGCCAATTTTCACCAACTATTTTCGCTAACTCATTCTTTCTCTAGCCCTATTCGACCAGACCGTTGGATAGTCGCCTTCGTTTTTCTCGTATCTTCCCAGGTGGATTGGGACGTAATCCCTTCTTCTGTAATTCTTAATTCCTGCTCTTTGCGCACCGATGGCTTGCCTTGGCTTAACTCCTGATGGTATAAATCTTCAAGATCCGTTACATCCTTCGTTTCCATCCACATGTCTGGCAGCAACGCAGATGGTAGGTTATACTCTTCATCTGCTAGTGAAGGGGCTCTCTGCTCCTTTGCCTGTTGTTTTTCGTTTTGCCGAGCATCTGTATCACTTTCTTCTGGCAAATACTCCAGAATATCCACTAGGTGTTTCAATGATTCTATACTATACTTTTGGATATCATCATAGGTGAAAGTAATCACATACCGATGCGTAGGATCGTCTTTCAAAATCATGTCTACCGTAAAACGCACTTTCGGACCTTCTGCTGTCATTTGCACAGACCGATCCCAACGAGCCGCAGTCATCTCTTCTCTCCACAACAATCCACCTTCGAGCTGTGTATATTTTTCAGATAAATGTGGATCTTCACGTCGCCAAATTGCCATATACTCCTCATCCGTCATCCCTTGGATTGGTTGGTCATACCAGGTCGTATTCCATCTCTCCTGAGAAACACCTTGCGTTGGTGTATTATCTCGTCTCGTGATCATCATAGTCGTATTCTCGTCAAAATCTAGCAAAAATCCCTCTATATGTCCGCTATCTGTAGGAACAACCTTATCAATCCAATGAATATCTTTCACAGTGCCAAACATAGACACCCGAAAATGAGCTGGTCGGTGGCTAATATAGAGCCCCCTCTTCTCTGGTGCAGCATTCTCCTTTTGTAATACGAAGTGTTCCCCATCTATTCCTTGAGCATCTACTGTTTGTACACTATCTAACTCCTTTGTGAAAGTCCTCACCGGTGTTCCCTCTATAGTATACGCCATACCTACAAAACCGGTGAAAGTAACCATCGCCATGCCACATACCACAGATTTCCACCACGTATTTTTAACTAGTTTGCTTTTCATTCGTTGATTTCCTTTCTTACTAATTCCTTTATACACCCTATGCAATTTCTATATATGTCTATAGTTGACTCCATCTCGATATCTAGATAACCACCTAATAGGTTATTACCGTATCATCGTGCTTTTATCTAATATAACTATATATCTAGTATACCATAGCTTGCATTGTATATACCCAAACTGCCATTCATGCATATCAGCACTGGTTCCGACGATACTCTCATAATCACTATGAAATACAATTAGGAGACTCGCTTTTACTGTACAACAAAAAGAGAACCCACTATTGTGAGTTCCCTTATATACTACTATACAGTTGCTATATCTTACAGTTTATCCAATGCTTGCGCTAGGTCAGCAATGATATCCTCTACATTTTCAATACCGATGGATACACGTAATTGCTCTGGTTTTACACCTGCTGTTAATTGTTCCTCAGGGCTCAATTGGGCATGTGTTGTACTTGCTGGGTGGATAACCAAGGATTTAGCATCCGCCACATTGGCAAGGTTAGAGAAGATTTCAAGAGCATCAACGAATTTGATACCTTCCTCTTTGCCACCTTTCACACCAAATGTGAACACTGCGCCAACACCATTTGGGAAATATTTGTCAGCCAACGCTTTGTATGGGCTGTTTGGTAATTCAGGATAATTTACATAAGCAATTTTGGGATGGTTTACCAAGAAATCTACTACTTTACGAGTGTTTTCTACATGGCGTTCTACACGCAAGGACAATGTTTCAATACCTTGAATAATCAACCATGCTGCTAGTGGAGTAATAGCTGCCCCAGTGTCACGCAATAATTGAGCACGTACTTTCACAGTGAAAGGAATTGGAAGATCGCCGTATACTAAACCATTGTAATGTACGTCACCTTCTACGAATCCAGGATAACGGCCGCTTGCTTTGTAGTCGAACTTACCACTTTCCACGATCACACCAGCGATAGTTGTACCATGACCACCTAAGTATTTAGTAGCGGAGTGAACCACTACGTCTGCACCGTATTCAAATGGACGGAACAAGTATGGAGTACCGAATGTATTATCCACAATCACGATGATACCATGAGAGTGAGCGATCTCAGCAATCGCTTCTAAATCTACCAAGTTAGCTCCTGGGTTACCAACGGATTCTACATACACAGCTTTTGTGTTGTCGTCGATAGCTGCTTTAAATTCTTCTAAATTATCTGGGTTCACAAATTTTGTAGTAATACCGAAACGTGGCAATGTTGCACTGAATAAGTTGTAAGTACCACCGTACAATGTGGACGCTGCTACAATGTTGTCACCAGCAGATGCTACGTTTTGGATAGCATAGGCAATCGCTGCAGAACCAGAGGCTACGGCGATGGCACCAGCACCACCTTCTAAAGCGGCTACACGGCCTTCCAATACGTCTTGTGTAGGGTTACCTAAACGAGTGTAGATAGGACCTGCATCAGTTAAAGCAAAACGTCCTGCTGCTTGTTCTGCATCTTTAAATACATACGATGTTGTTTGATAAATTGGCACCGCACGGGAACCTGTTGCGTCTACTGTATGACCTGCATGTAATTGTAATGTTTCAAATTTGTAATTACTCATGTTAAACTCCTCATCATTCTTAAATCTTTACTATCTATTGACTAGGATTAAATGACCCAGTCTTGTATATATGCTTCTTCAATCGGTCTCGATTGTAATTCACTGACCTCATACGGTGTTTCTTGGTACACATAATAGTTTAACCAGTTTGAATAGAGTATGGTCGATGCAGATCGCCATCGAATGATGGGCTCTTTCGTCGGATCATCATCAGGGAAATAATTTTCTGGAATTTCAATCTCTAATCCTAACTTTCTATCCCTATCATACTCTTGGTATAAAGTATCTCGATCATATTCTGGATGTCCAAAGATAAACACATGTTTATTATCATAGGACCGGGCGATACCAACACCTGTCTTATCCGCGCGGGCTAGTACTTCTAACTGAGGGTGAGCGTTGATTTCACTTTCACTCACCGTCGTATGCCGTGAATGAGGCATATAGAAGAGTTCATCTAGGCCACGCATAAGCATGGGCTTACTGTTCTGCACTTCCTGTTCATATACACCGAATAACTTGGTAGGCAAATCTTCCTTGTGGATGCCGAAGTGCTTATAAATCCCAGCTTGGGCTCCCCAACAAATATAGAGAGTAGAGCACACATGGGTTTTACTCCATTCCATAATTCCTGAAAGCTCATCCCAGTAATTCACTTCCTCAAAAGGCATTTGCTCTACCGGAGCGCCTGTTATAATCAAACCATCAAAGTATTGATCTTTGATTTCCTCGAAAGTTCTATAAAAGGTTTCCAAATATTCTTGACTTGTATGACTCGCTGTATAGGACGCCGTGTACAGAAAGGTAACCTTTGTTTGTAACGGTGTATTACTCAAAGCGCGAAGCAGTTGAATTTCCGTAGTCTCTTTCCGTGGCATCAAGTTCACAACCACAATGTGGAGTGGTCGAATATCTTGTGACTCTGCCCGTTCCGAATCCATGACGAATATATTCTCTTCTGAAAGTTTCCCTATGGCTGGTAATCCTTTCACTACTCGTATAGGCATTCAATCCACCTCTCTTTCCAGTAAAACCTATCGATTAACGATGAATTAAGTATACTAGGATGTCCATCATATGTCAACAATATGCGTACATTTATCCTTATACAGGATACATATTATTATATATAGCAAAAAACTATAAGGAAAGTTATAAATACATATTTTCCCAATATTGCTCATATGTCATACATGCCCTTGAAATCCATTCTATTATATCAATATGTTACTTTTACACACTTTCAGAAAATTTAACTTGCTATTGAGTGGATTTTGATATATAATTTCATCAACATATATAGATGTCATGTTTCATTACTTATAATAGCAATTTACAGTAAATGAGCTATATATCAACAGGCCTGTGATACTATAGAAACTATGATGCAAGTACGCCCCTTATACATCATCCATGACAATCATGTTATGTAATATTATATACAAGGAGGTAAACAATGAGTCATTCTTACATTAAACACTCATTATTGATGACAGCCTCTGACACCCAAGATGATTCCTACACTGACGAAGAACTGGTAGCCTTCATCCAATCTGGTTATTGTCATATGACTGTTATCTTATGTCAACGGTACGTACCTCTCATTACAAAATACGCGCATGTGCGCCAACTTCGTTCTATAGACAGTGATTTAGAATCTGCCTTATGGGAATGCTTCTTGCAGGCTATTAAGACCTATGATATAACTAGCAACATCCCTTTTGCTGGATTTGTAAAATCTCGTATACGCTTCACCCAGTGGAATCTATATCGAAAGAGTCTACGACAATGGACTCATGAAACGGTGTTAGCCCCACAAGAAGATGAAACAGATCCTCTAGTATCTATCCCATCCAGCCATGATACTGCAGAGGAAGCCATTCATCATTTAGAGCTATTAGCATTGCACACAGCTCTATCAGAAATGGAGCCGGTGCATGCAAACCTATTACGGCAAGTCTTGCTAAAAGGCAAATCCATCAGCGAAATTGCTAATACCTATGGCATGAGTCGACAGGCTATGCATAAGAAATACAAACGAGCTATTGCCCTGCTAAAAGAGGCTTTAGAAACAGTTCAATAACATCACATTGAAAAGAAGTAAAACCTGAATCTCTCAAAGAGATTCAGGTTTTCTTATTGTGTAGTACACTAATATATAACAATAGCCATCCTGCTATGTGTCAGCAGGATGGCTACGGTAATCCTTGGTACTAAGTTCTATCACTATCATTTACATATACCCTTCTTGGTGTGGTTCTCAGCTGTCTAAAGGTCCTATCCTACCTTATCGTTTTAACCACTTTAATACCCAAAGGGTAATCCTAATAATTTTTAATGCTTTTTCAAGCTTTTCCATATTACGCCTCTAAAGCGATGGCATTATTTCGCACAACCCCTACCAAAGGATAGGCATATAGCTTACCCAATGCATCGCCTACAGCTTTTACATCCTCATCTGTAGCACTTTCATTGACATAGGCAAAATTAGCCACTTTTAAATTATGTGCACCTTCACCTTTTTTAAATTGTAATTGTAATTTGGTTACCATTGTTGTTGTCATAGTCTAATCCTCCTTATTCTACCACTGTGGACTCTGTAGTCACTAATGCACCATGTTGAAAGTTAGTCAAACGTTGATCTTTACGACCACGAAGTACATCTTTCTCCACCATCAGTTGACCTACTGTGTCAATTTCAGTTTTTGTAACACCTTCTTTAGGAAAAGCTACCACAATATTGACTTCTTCCTTAGATGTGTCTGTAAAGACCAAATGTAATTCTTTTTTCACTACTGTACTTGCTGCCATAATTTTCTCCTTTCCTAGTACCAAGTGCTTACACTTAGATACATTCAAAAAAAGAAGACTTGTCAACCAAATTCATAATCTTATCGGAGTAAACAAAAAAAGACTGTAATCAGAATGATAATTTTCATTCGATTACAGTCTTTTCTATATAACGCTTAGATTACGTTTACAATTCTATATTAACCTTGTAAACGGCTTAATACTGTTGCTAATTGAGCTTTTACAGCATCAAGTTCTGCACGTTGAGATTTGTTTTCTTCGCGTAATGCGTTAATTTCACCTTTTTGTTCAAGGTTTTGCGCTTCTAATGCACCCATTTTATCTTGCAATACGTATGCGGAACTAATTGGACCTTGTCTGTATACATCTGCTACAGCTGTTTCGTCTGCTTTAGATCCTACTTTCCAAGTAATACCAGCATTTGCCATCACTTGGCTATGGTTACCACCAATAGCAGCACCTGCATGGAACATCAAAGATTCATTTTTATAATGTGCCACACCTAATGCTAAGGAGTTTTGACCTTGGTAATGACCTACACCAGCCATGATTTGAGTTGGTTCTAATGGATCGTATTGGATAGGTTTCAATGCAGATAACGCAGCCGCTTGAGAACCAACACGGTTCACTTGACCTTGTAATTGGTTAGTAATTTCTTGCATATTGCCTGCTGCATCACGTAATTGGCTTACATTAACTGCATCAGTATCAGCTTCACCAGGAGCTACATTAGTGATTTTCTTGCCACCGTTGTCTAAGCCCTCTTTGGAAAGAGATACTTTGCCCATGCTAATTTTTCCATCTTTACCGTCTAAGGAGATAGCATTAGCAGCACCAGGAGTACCTACTGTTACAACACCATTATCACCGAATGTTACTTTACCAGCAGTATCACCTTCTCCAGCGATAGAAGTAATACCTGTCAACTCTGGATTCAAGGAATATGTGAAGTTTGTACCCTTTTGTTTGATTTTAAGATTAGCACCCGCTTTAAGCGTTACTTTGTTGCCATCTTTAACTTCTTCAGTAGATGTAGTAGTATCGTCTGCTTTTTTACCACCATCTTCAATATCAGATGTAATGGAGAATCCAGAAGAATTAATATGTTGCTCTAATTCATCTTTAAGATTTTTTACATCATTTTTAACACCAGTTAATTGGCTTACATTAACTGCATCAGTATCTTTTTCACCAGCTTTCACATTAGTGATTTTGTTATTACCGTTATTTAAACCTGTTGTTGTTAAGGAAACTGGGTTTTTATCCGCTGCTTTAGGAGTGATAGTCATACCCTCTGCATTGATTACAGTAGTTGTATCACCTGCAGTATTTATGAAAGATGCACTTGTTAAATCTTTCAATTCTGGATTTAAAGAATATGTGAACTCTTTACCAACTTGTTTAAGTTTTAAGTTATTACCAGCTTTTAAAGTAACAGTGTTACCAGCTTTTACAGCTTCTTTCGTTGTGCCTTCAGCTTTGCCAGTTCCATCTTCACCACTTGTTACATTCCAAGCTGCATTATTAATAGCGTTTACCACAGTATCAACAGTAGCAATTTTACCTTTATCTGTATCTTTAACAGATACAGTACCAGCGTTTACAGGCTTGTCATCTGCGCCTTTTCCATCTTTATCATTAACTGTAATAGCACCAGTGTTAACTTGTAAACCATTGTCTCCTACAGTTATTGTCGTGCCATCAGCATTTACTTTTACACCAGCATCCGATACATTAATGGATTTATCTGCAGGTTTTACTACGATTGTACCATCACCATTAGTCAAACCGTTGCCAATTTTTGGAGCTGCATTGTTGATCATATCAGCTACGTTTTGAGCCGTTGTTAAGGCATTGCCTTTCGTTGGGTCTTCAAGTGTTACCAAACCTGTATTTGGGTCTTTTTTAAGCTTAGCTGTAACAGGTTTAATAGTAATTGTATTATTCGTTGCATCTGTTGTCAATACATCTTTATTGGCAGAAACCACTTTTAATGTTTGGTTATCTAACAATACGTCAGCTTTAGATACGCCATCTTCTACTGGTGATACATTAGCTACTGTATCACCGGCAATTCGTAAGTTGATAGAACGAAGTTGTGCCACGTTTACTGCATCAGTATCGTCTGTACCCGCTGCTACATATGTAATTTGACGAGTCATACGTGGAGTACCTACCGCCACTGCTGCTGTACCGGATGTTAATGTATTACCTTTAAGACCAGCATAAGTATTCAAATGGTTTTCGTTTACATCATAGCCTTTACGAGCTTCTATATCTGCTACAGAGTAAGAACCTAAGCCTACACCATTATCCACTGTAGCTTGTGCTTTAACACCGATGGCTACTCCATGATCAGCCAAAGATTTAGATTGTGTACCAATAGCTACAGAATTTTCATTTTTAGCATTAGATTCTCTACCAATAGCTACTGAGTTTTTACCTTCTGCTACCGCCTTTGTACCCACTGCTAAAGCAGATTCCTTAGCACTTGCATAAGCATCTTTTAATGTCGTTTTAGCTGTTTCTAAAGTAGCTTCCTCAGCCGTTGCTGCCGCTGCCGCAATAGTAGCTTTTTCTTTATTAGTATCATCTTTTTTATTAAGATCTACTAAGTCTTTCGCTCTTTTAATTAAGCGAGTAATATCCACCTTAGTGTTAGATGCTGTTTTAGGATCAAGAGCTGCAATTTTTTCAAGAGCTGCCAAATTACCTGTTACCGCCTCTTTACCTGATGCATAATCATTATCTACTTTGACGCCATCAAAGAAAGCTGCTTTCATTGCATCATAATCGATACCTAAAGCTTTTGCTAATTGCACTTCATCAGCGGTTAAAGAATACACAGTAAGACCAAAATCACGGGCATCCCCTGCTAAACGTTGTTTAGAAGCTTCCATATCGCTCTTAGCTTTAAGGCTTTCATCTTGTTTTGCTAAATATGTATTATACGCCCCTTGATACGTTTGTAATGCTGTAGATACTTTTGCGGCTAATGTTGCATCTCCACCTGCCACAGACTCATTACCAAAGGCAAAACCATAAAGCCCCATAGCACGTGCAGTCGTACCTACAGAAATCGCTCCTGTACCAGCAGCAAAGGTATTTTCACCAGCATTTCCTTTTGTAGCAGAACCATTACCAATAGAGATTGCTTGGCTACCATACGTAGTAGATGTACGACCTAATGCTAAACCACCTGCTGTAAAAGAAACTGCACGGTCACCCACAGCCATACCAGATGTTTCTGCCACATGTGAACCATAACCTACAGCTACCGCACGACCAGCCTTCACACCAGTTCCAGCAAGAGCACCTATAGCAGTATCATTGTCTTTTCGAGTACTAGCTTGGTTACCAACAGTTGTACCGTTTGTGTCATGCGCTAGCGCTTCTGTACCAACTACTGTAGTATAGTTACCAACACCTTGTGCATTATTACCAATAACCGAAGATCCGCCTCCTAAAGCTTTTGCTACTGGACCAATCGCCACGGCACCAGCAGAGCGCATTGCTCTTGCTGTGGATTCAGCTTGATAACCAATAGCTACAGATTGAGACATATTTGTACGAGATTCAGAACCGATTGCAACAGCTTTATCCCAATGGCTAGACGCTTGTTTACCAATAGCCACTGCTTCAGAACCAGATTGACGAGTAACATTTTGATTATCTCGTAAAGAAGTTGCTCCTGTACCAATCACTACTGTATCTGTATGAGATGCATATGCATTAGTCCCGATAGCTACCGTATTTTTCGGCGCATTTGAAGGTGCAATAACATGTGGACCTGCCCCTGCTAATGTGGCTTTACCGATGGCTACGCCACCTTCTGCATTAGTCACTGCTTTATTACCTAAGGCAATAGAACCTTCTTTTACAGCATTACTACTTGTACCAATGGCAGTACCTTCACCTGTACCTACTGCATTGTCTACAGCGAATATAGTAGTCATACCAGCTACACTAAAAGCTGTAACACCTAAAATAGCAGCCATAGCGGCTAATCGATTTACTTTTTGTTGACCTTGTGCATGTGCTGCATTCATTCGAACAATTTCAGTACGGTTTTTCATGATTCTCCTTTTCCTTACAGATTGAAACACATATTGACTTACTATACTAAACGATTAAGATGACATATGAATGAACAAAATACACTTGATAGGTGCATTTTCAAGCAAAAAAAAATATGCCCGACTTACCAAAAAGTTTATCGCCATAATTCATATAAATCCACTATGTCATCTCAATTTATGCCACAATTATACAATTCGCCCTTATAAATGTCAAATGAAATTTTCATGAAGTTTCATAAAACAACTCCTCCCCTCACACTAGCAAAAAAACGCTTAATAACCATTCTTTATAAACAGTATGTATAGTATAGTATAGTATAGTATAGTATAGTATAGTATAATTATTCATGTTTATACACCCTCTTGATAATTAGCGGTGCACCTAATAGGTACGCCCTATAAGTGGTAACATTTTATTATTATTTTACTTATTCCTATTTTTTTGATATACTATCTATGTCGATGTGATACTCGACAGGAACTATGAACCTCATATGTTCCAGCCTTTCAAACTACTTACATATGTGATAACGGTGACTTCCCATACACACCTACGGTTATCACAAAGAAGCCACCTACTCGTCCCCATACGAGTTAGGTGGCTTTCACCTTATATACATAATTCTAGAGTATAGTTATCCTACCAGCATATTCATATTAGTTAGTACCTACTATACGTAAGGTAGTAGCACCTATCTCATACGGTTATTACTGGTTAAACATAGATACTAAGATTACAATTAAAAAAGGAGTGATACTATGAATCATACCATCTATTTAGGAGGCGGTTGTTTTTGGGGTGTGGAAAGCTACTTTCAACGCATTCCCGGTATTGTAGATACTGAGGTAGGCTACAGCAATGGCGCTCATCCGAATCCCAGTTATGAAGAGGTTTGCCGTGGCAGCGGTCACGTGGAAACTGTCAAGGTTACTTATGACACCTCTGTGATTTCCCTTTCTAAGGTACTACAATATTTTTTGCGTATTATTGATCCTTTTAGTATCAACAAACAAGGTAACGACGTTGGCATTCAATATCGCAGCGGTGTGTATTACGAACATTCTGAGGACAAAGCAATCATCGAGTCCACGTTAGAACGTGCTAATAGCCATTACCAAAAGCCTTTTGCCATTGAAGTGTTACCCTTACAGTCATTTTATCCGGCTGAAGAATATCATCAGGACTATTTAGATAAAAATCCTAATGGCTATTGCCATATTAATGTATCCAAAGCTTACGAGCCTTTAATCGATGAAAAGGAATACCAACGCAAAGCAGATGATGTATTACAAAAAGAACTTAGTGATTTAGAATACGCTGTAACACAACATAGTGCTACGGAGCGACCTTTCTCTCATGCCTATACAGATGAATTCCGCCCCGGCATTTATGTAGATATCACCTCTGGAGAGCCTCTTTTTGTCTCCGCTCAGAAATTCGACTCTGGTTGTGGTTGGCCTAGTTTTGCACAACCGATCAACAGCGATGTCATTCGTTACTATGAGGACGATAGTTTAGGACATCGTCGCATCGAAGTACGCAGTCGCATTGGAGATGCTCATTTAGGGCATGTCTTTGAAGATGGCCCTCAGTCCATGGGAGGTCTCCGGTATTGTATCAACGGCGCTTCCTTACGCTTTATTCCTTTAGAAGAGTTAGAAACAGAAGGGTATGGCGCTTTGCGTGAATTTGTAGAAAGTAGCCACGCTCTATCTCAAGATTCTCAAAAAATTTAGTATACAACAACTTAGCATAATACAAAGCTGATTTCAACGATTACCAACTTACCGTATCTTACAACATAAAAAGACTGTAAACACAGGATTATATTTCCAATTGTTTACAGTCTTTTATCGTTATATAAATAGTCTATGCTTATATGCCCTATCTATACCGTTAGATCTAGCATACTTGATACACTATATTACTTTTAATAAAGTACGTATATCCCTATAGATTATGCATATACTATTGTAGCCCAGTATAGTCTATATCTTATAAGTGCAGAAGATTAAACTCGCCATGAAATCCACGCAATGGTATCTGTTGTGTGATTTTCTAATTTACCATCTACAGCTTTCTCCGATAAAAATTCACGTATTTCTTCTTTGATCATTTCTAAGTCGCCACCTACTTTTCGATGCACACGTAAGCAGAAATAATCGACTGCTTCATCAACGGTTAAAGTTTCTACTTCTTCTACCGTTTTATAAGTAATATTTACATTCTTTCCGATTTCGTTAACTGTGCCCAAGCAATCTTGTAACATGGATTCCCATGGGCTTCCACTTACACCATATCGCTCAGAATAGATGGCATCTAAGTATTCATCTTTTCGATCGGCGAACATGATGCACAAGCAATGCTTACGACTAGCCCGATGTAAAGCACGTAAATTAGCTGTATCCGACATAATAGGGCAGAAGATACTATATACTAAATCAAATTTCTTCTCCCATCCTAAAGCTTGCCGAGCTTCCTCTGACCACGGTCCAAGCCATAAATCTAAAGAAAGGCCTTCCTTTTCGCTAATTTGTTTTGCCCCTTCTAGCATGCCTGTGGAAAGATCAACACCGGTTACTCTCACCCCATTACGAGCTAGTCCCATGGCATAGTCCCCAGTACCACAGCCTACATCAAGTGCTGTTTCTCCTTCTGCTGGATGAATCCCTAATTCTTGTAATCGTGCTACAAAGTCCACTACTTGCGCTACACGATCCTCACGTTTGTGCATATTGACAAAGAATTTGGATGTTTGATTCCAAGATTGTTGTTCTTCTTGCCAGCCCTCCATAGAAACAGGCATTGTTGTGATTGTACTCATAGAAACCTCCTTATCACTTTATATTTAATAGGATAGATATCATTTACACTAATATTACTACTATACATTATATACGATATACAGCAAATTATATATGATAAAAATTATCAATTCATATATTTTAATTATACAATACAATACGTGTTTATACTGTGTCTATAGCAACAAAATCTGTACAACCATACAAGAAGTATTAGAACACAAAAAAGCGACCTTGCGGTCGCTTTTCCTATTTAGAATCTACGATTCAATTATGCTTCGATAGCTGTAACAACACCAGCGCCTACTGTATGGCCACCTTCGCGAATCGCGAAACGTAAACCTTCT